>NZ_JBIYED010000002.1:0-528772 GCF_044909335.1 Curtobacterium sp. AB7
CCGCCGCGCGCGCGCGCCGGGCGCCGTCGCGCGCGCGGCCGCGGGGGGGGGGGGGGGGGCGCCCCGGGGGGGGGGGGGGGGCGCGCCCCGCGGCCCCCCCACCTCCCGTCCGTCTGGTGGCCCCGTTACGAGACGGTGACCGTCTTCGTGCCGAAGTCCTTGTAGACGCCGCCCGGGAGCTCCTGGTACCAGACCCGCACGGCGTGCTTGCCCGGCTTCACACCGGTGAGCGTGACAGCGAGTCCGACGTCCGAGCCCCAACCCGGGTGGACCTTCTCGACGTCGGCGCGGACCGCGTCCGCCCTGCCCGCTGCCGCGCCGACACCGTCGACGTGGATCTTGTACCGGACCGGGTCGAACGTGTCGGGGTCGATGGCCCAACCCCTCACCGCGACCGTGCCCTTGCCGCCGGTCGCCGCGTCGTAGGCGCCGTACACGGCCCCGGTCTTCCCCGTCGGTGCGGGCACGGCGTCCTGGACCGTGACCCGCTGCGTGCCGAAGCTGACGTAGTTGCCGCTGGGCAGGTCCTGGTACCAGACCGTGACCGTGTGGCTGCCCGCGCTGACGCCCGTCAGCGTGACCGCGAGACCGACGTCGTTCCCCCAGCCGGGCTTCGCTGCGCCGATGTCCGTGCGGACCGCGTTCGCGCTGCCCGCCACGGCGCCGACACCGTCGAGGTGGATCTTGTACTTGACCGGGTCGTACCGGTCCGGGTCGATCGCCCAGCCCGTGAGCGCGACGGTGTTCGGGCCGGCGGTCGCCTTCTCGAACGCGCCGGTGACGGCACCGGTCTTGCCGGTCGCGCCGGACGACGGCGGGGCGGCCACCGTCACGGTCTTCGAGCCGGCGCTGACGTAGGTGCCGCTCGGCAGGTCCTGCCACCACACGGTGACCGTGTGCCGACCGGGCTCGACGTCGTCGAGGGTGGCCGTCAGACCGTGCGCGGAGCCCCACTTCGGGTACGACTTCGCGACGTCGCTCCGGGCTGCGCTCGCGCTGCCGGCCGCCGCGCCGACACCGTCGACGTGGATCTTGTACTTGACCGGCGCGAACGTGTCCGGGTCGATCGCCCACCCCTTCAGCGCGACCGAGCGGACGCCACCGGTGGCCGACTCGAAGGCGCCCTTCACCGCACCGGAGGCCCCGGTCGCCGCAGTGACGGTCACCGTCTTCGAGGCGACCTTGACCCAGGTCGCGCCCGGCTTGTCCTGGGTCCAGAGCGACACCGTGCGGGAACCGGCGGCGACGTCCTGGATCGACTTCGAGAACCCGACGGTGGAGCTGGCGCCCGGGTACTTCGCGGCGACGTCGGTGCGCACGACGTCGGCGGTCGCGGCGATCGCGCCGACGCCGTCCACCTGCACCTTGTACGCGGTGGCTGCGGACGAGTCACGGTCGAGCGCCCACCCGCTGACGGCGATGGAGCCGGTGCCGCCGGTGACGGTCTCGAGGCTGCCGACCGGGGCAGAGGCGGGCACGGTCACGTCCCCGCAGTTGAGCAGCGTGTTCGCACCCGCGCCGACGTTGATGCCGAACACGCAGACGTTGTGCTTGCCGGGTGCGATGCCCGAGAGCGTCGTCTGGAAGCCGTGCGCCGTGTTGTTCGCGCCGAGCGACGCGGCCAGGTCGGCTCGGACGACGTCGGCGCGGATCGACGCCTTGCCGACGCCGTCGACGTAGAACTGCGCCTTGATCGACTCGGTCGAGTCCGGGTCGGCCGTCCAGCCGCGCACCGTGATGGTGCCGCCGGCGGCGCCGCTCTGGGAGTCCACGCTCCCGATCGGCGACGACCCGCCCGTGGGCGATCCGAACCAGTCGGTGTACATGCGCCAGAAGTTGCGGTTGCCGTAGGCCGAGCAGGAGTCACCGGAACCGTAGAGGTTCGACATCGCGGCGCTGTTCGGGGTGTACGGCGTGTAGATGTACAGCGCTGCGGTCGCCTGGTTCTTGATGTTGACCGTCTTGCGGCCGCACGCGGCGTTCGGGTTGTACAGGATCGCGTTGTTGCGACCGGCCTGGTACGCCCACGACGTCGGCGAGGCCTGGTAGCGCTTGAACTGCAACGCCGCTGCGTACACCTGCTGGCCGAAGCCGTAGTACGCGGGGTCGCACGGAGCGGTGTCCGGGCACGCGAAGCCCGTGGCGTGCAGGTACATGTAGCTCGTCGGCGAGCTCGTCACGACGATGCCCTGCTCCTTCTGCAACAGCACGAGCAGCACCTTCTGGCTGATCCCGCACGCGGCACCGACCTGCGCGATGATCGTCGCGGCCGACTTGCTGCCGCCCGGGATCGCCGAGCACCGGTTCGCGACGGCGCCGATGGCGCTCATGTTCTGCGTGAAGTTCTTCAGGCAGGCGGGGCCACCGGACCGCGGCGTGCAGTTCGGGGCGACGCTGTTCAGGAACGACTGCACAGCCGACCCGCTCATCGCGCCGCCGTTGTAGAAGTTGGCGTCGCTGATGATGTTGCCGGGGTCGAAGTTCGCCGCGACGGCGGCCGCCGCCGACTCCGTCGTGGTCCGCTCCGACACGATCGTGCCGATGGTCAGGCCGCTCACCGCGATCGCGAGTGCGGCGACCATGCCGAGCACCGAGCGCAGGGGACGGCGCCGATCGCCGTCGGTCAGGATGGAACGCATCACGGCACCTCCGCCGTCATCGGTTCGGACGTGGTCGACTTCGACCCGACCGAGTACTCGAGGGTGATGGACCAGGTCCCGGTGGACACCTGGCTCGCGGGGAACGACACCTGCGCGCAGTTCACCGAGGACGCACTCGCCTCGGCCTTGCTCGTCAGTGTGCGGGTGGTGCCGCCCTTGGCGGCGACGAACGTGCACGTGCCGGAGGTGTCCGTCGTGCCGGAGACCAGGCCGCCCGCCTGCAGGGTCTTGGTACCGGTGTCCCACCCGGAGAACGTCACGAGTGCCGTGGCCGGGAAGTCCGAGGGGTCGGTGTCGGGTTCGGGGGTCTGCCCGCTGCCGGGGAACGCCGTGGGCACGTCGTCGTCGGACGGCTCCGCACTCGAGGACGAGGACGCGGACGACGAGGGGACGGACGACGGACCCGTCGCGCTGGGCGAGGGGCTGACCGTGCGCGAGGGGCTCGACGAGGGGCCGGGATCGTCGCCGGCGGAGCACCCCGCCGTGAAGAGACTGAGAGCACCGACCACCGCGAGCGCAGCGATCGACCGTGGAGCAAGCTGCATGCTTTCGGGCCGTCCTGTGGTTGTTGACAAGGGTCCGGGTTGCGTCAACGGTAACCCGAAAGTGAAGGTTGAGGGTTGTTGTCGCGCACTTTCACCCCCGCACGGGGGCGGACGACGGGTGTCGTCCGGGAGACGGTGCGCGCCCCGACCTCAGCGGTCCAGTGAGTATGCTGTTCCGGTCCTGCCCCCACCGAACGAAGAGACGTATGGTCGATCAAGCCCGCATGGCGGCGCTCGCCAAGGAGCCCCTCGTCGTGATCGGCGCTCCGACGAGCGCTTTCCGAGGCACCTGGCGAGAACTCCGCGACGTCTTCGGACAGCGCGAGATGCTCGGGATGCTCATCCGCCGCGACCTGAAGGCGCGGTACAAGGACTCGGCACTCGGGTTCGTGTGGACGCTCGTGCGCCCACTGACCCAGCTGATGATCTACTACTTCGTGATGGGCAAGATCCTCGGCTCGTCACGAGCGATCGACAACTTCGCCATCTACGTCTTCACCGGCCTGACGGCCTACACGCTCTTCAGTGAGATCGTCGCCGGGTCGACCGGGTCGATCGTCGGCAACAGCGGGTTGATCAAGAAGGTCTACGTGCCACGCGAGGTCTTCCCCCTCGCCAGCGTCGGCGCGGCCCTGGTCAACTTCCTCATCCAGTTCGCGATCCTCATCGTCGCGACCATCGTGCTCGGGGTCTTCCCCTGGCACGAGGGGTTGATCTACCTCATCCCGTCGCTGCTGGTGATCCTGGTGTACGGCGCAGCGATCGGTCTCGTGCTGTCGGCGCTCAACGTGTACCTGCGCGACGTGCAGTTCGTCATCGACGTCGGGCTCATGGTGCTCCTCTGGGCGTCGCCGATCGTCTACTCGTACTCGATGGTCGTCGCCGAGCTGAAGGTGCAGTGGCTGCTGGCGATCTACACGAACAACCCGCTCACCCTGTCGGTGCTCGGACTCCAGAACGCGATCTGGATCCACCCGACCCCCGTCGACTACCCGCCGCACCTGATGATGCGGCTCGGGATCGCCCTCGTGATCGGGCTGTTCTGCCTCATCGGCGCGCAGCGGGTCTTCTCCCGCCTGCAGGGCAACTTCGCGCAGGAGCTCTAGACCATGGCCATCAGCACCCCCGTCGCCCCCTCGACGTCCGGCGCCACCGCCGAGCGCCCCGACGTCATCGTCATCGACCACGTCCGCAAGCGCTTCGTCGTCCGCAAGGACAACACCATCCGCGAACGGATCGTCACGCTCGGTCGCGCCGGCCGCAAGCACCGGCAGGACTTCTGGGCGCTCGACGACGTCACCGTGTCGATCCAGGCCGGCACCACCGTCGGGCTGATCGGCCAGAACGGATCCGGCAAGTCGACCCTGCTCAAGGCGATCGGCGGCATCATCCAGCCGACCTCCGGCACGGTGTCGCGCCGCGGGCGCCTGGCGGCCCTGCTCGAGCTCGGCGCCGGCTTCCACCCGGACCTGTCCGGCCGCGAGAACGTCTTCCTGAACGCGAGCCTGCTCGGCCTGACGCGCAAGGAGACCGAGGAGCGCTTCGACGACATCCTGGCGTTCTCGGGCATCGGCGACTTCATCGACACCCAGGTGAAGTTCTACTCGTCCGGCATGTACGTGCGACTCGCCTTCGCGGTCGCCGTGCACACCGACCCCGACGTCCTGCTGGTCGACGAGGTGCTCGCCGTCGGTGACGAGGCGTTCCAGCGCAAGTGCCTCGACCGCATCCGCTCGTTCCAGGAACAGGGCAAGACGATCATCATCGTCACGCACTCCCTCAGCCAGGTGCAGGACATGTGCGACCGCGTCGTGCTCCTGAACAAGGGCAAGGTCCTGCACGACGGCGACCCGATCGGTGCCGTCAGCCTGTTCCGCGACGTGCTCGAGGAACGTCGTGCCGGCGAGCTCAGCGCCGACGTCGCGGTCGGTCGCGGCACCGTGCTGCAGGCGTCGGTGCACGCCGACGGCAAGGGACCGCGCGACGGGGTCACCCCCGGCGACGACCTGCTGGTCGACATGGAGTTCGAGCACCTCGACGGTGTCGAGGACTGGGAAGCAGCCGTCCAGGTCAACAACACGTCCGGCCAGGTCGTCTACGGCACCACGACCGGCATCATGGGCATCCACCTCGAGCCCCTGCACGGCCGCAGGAAGCTCCGCCTGCGGATCGCGGACACGAACTTCGGCACCGGCAAGTACTTCATCAACGTCTCGATGATGGACTCGGCCGGCCGGCACCTGCACGACCTGCCCGAGTGCGACTCGTTCGAGGTCCCCTCGTTCGGCGACGCGGTCGGCAGCGTCTACGCGAAGCCCTCCATCGAGGAGCTCGACTGACGCCCGTCGACGATGCGTCCCGCACCGCGGTCGTCGTCGTCAACTGGGAACGCGCGGACCTGACGACCGCGGCCGTCCGCGCCGTGCTCGCCGAGGGCGCGGCCGACCAGGTGGTCGTCGTCGACAACGGGTCGTCGGACGACTCCCTCGCCGTGCTCCGTCGCGACCTGCTGGGTGTCACCGTGATCGCGCGGCAGCACAACGGCGGGTTCGCGGCCGGCGCGAACACCGGCATCCGGCACGCGGACGCCGACGTTGTCGTCCTGCTCAACAACGACGCCGTCCCGGCGCCGGGCTTCGTCCGGGCGCTCCGCGACCACCTGGCGCAGGCGGGGCCCGACGTCGCGGCCGTGACGGGCCGCATCGTGCTCGCCGGACGCTGGACGGGCCTCCCGGTCGGCGCGACACCGGCTCACGACCAGCGCGTGCTGCGTGACCACGACGGCCGCCCCTGGACGCCGTCGGCGGACGGCGAGGTCCGCCTGAACTCGACCGGCGTGCGCGTCGACCGCGACGGCAACGGCATGGACCGCGACTGGTTCGCGCCCGTCGACCGGGTCGCCGACGTCGACGTCTTCGGGTTCTCCGGCGGGGCCTCCGCCCTGCGCCGGAGCGCCCTCGACGACGTCGGTCTGCTCGACGAGTCGCTCTTCATGTACTACGAGGACACCGAACTCGCCTGGCGACTCCGCCGACGCGGCTGGCGCGTGGAACACGCGGCCGACGCCGTCGTCGAGCACGACCACTCGGCGTCCTCCGGGGTGCAGAGCGACCTGTTCCTGTTCCGCAACGCGCGGAACCGGATGGTCGTCGCGCTCTGGCACGCGCCGTGGGCCACCGTCCTGCGGGCGAGCGCCCGCACCCTCTTCCGCGGCCTGCGCGGACTGCTCGCCGCTCCCACCCGACGGGAGGCCCGGCTCGTCCTGGCAGCGTTCGCGGACGTCGTCGTGGCGCTCCCGTCGCACCTCGCGCGGCGGCTCCGCGAGTCGCGGCGCGCGTCCGTCCCGCGCCGCAGCGTGGACCCGGGCGCATGAGCGCGGAGGGCTATCCTGGTCTCTCCCGAGCCCACTCCCACTCCCCCGCCGACGGTCCCGACCACGGCGGCCCCGTCCGGAAGGACCCACGCGTGCCGCAGCTCACCGTCCTCGTCGACGGGACCGCGGTACCGCGTGAACTCGGTGGTGTGGGCCGCTACGTCGAGGGGGTCGTGTCGCACCTGACCGACCCGGCGCTCGACGTCCACCTGGTGGTCCGACCGGTGCACGCTTCGCACTTCGCCGCCGTCGCGCCGCACGCGACCGTGCACACCGCGCCGGGCTGGACCGACTCGGTGCCGCTCCGGTTCCTGTGGGAGCAGACCGGGCTGCCGGCGCTCGGCCGCCGCCTCGGCGCGAACGTGCTGCACTCCCCGCACTACACGTTCCCGTTCGCGTGGCGCGGCGGATCGGTCGTCACGCTGCACGACGCCACGTTCTTCTCGAACCCCGAGTGGCACTCCCGCCTGAAGCGCACGTTCTTCACCTGGTGGAGCCGTCGGTCGCTGCGCTCGCGCCCGGTCGTCATCGTGCCGAGCGCGGCCACCGCGACCGAGGCCGCACGCGTCGTGAGCGGCATCCGCGCCGACGTCCGGGTCGCACCGCTCGGGGTCGACCGCGCCGTGTTCCACGAGCCGTCCACGGCCGAGGTCGAGGACGCCCGGATCGCCGCGACGCTGCCGGAGGGCGCGCCCTGGATCGCGTTCCTCGGCACGATCGAACCGCGGAAGAACGTCACCGCACTGCTCGACGCCTACGCCGCGGTGCGCTCCGCGCGGACGACGGCGGGCGCCGACACGCCGTGGCTGGTGCTCTCCGGGGCTCGGGGGTGGGACGAGTCCGCGATCACCCGGCTCGACGCCCTGCAGCCCGACGACCGCGTGATCGAGGCCGGGTACCTGCCCCTCGAGGACCTGGCGGGCTACCTCGGCGGCGCGGAGTTCGTCGTCTACCCGTCCCTCGGCGAGGGCTTCGGCCTGCCGGTGGTCGAGGCGATGGCCTCCGGTGCGTGCGTCCTGACCACCCGGCGGTTGTCGCTGCCCGAGGTCGGCGGTGACGCAGCCGTGTACACCGAGCCGTCGGCGCCCGCACTGGCCGACGCGATGGCCGCGCTGCTCGACGATCCCGCACTCGTGGCGTCGCACCGGACGGCGGCGCTGGCGCGTGCGGCCGCGTTCACGTGGGAGGCCACGGCGGCCGTGCACGTCGCGGCGTACTCGGACGTGGCCCGGGTCGCTCCGGTCGGGGGTCTCCGGTGATCCGCGTCGCGGTGCTGACGGTCACCTACAACACCGGCGAGACCATCCGACCGTTCCTGGCGAGCGTCGCAGCGGCGTCGTCGGAGCCCGTCGCCGTGGTGATCGCGGACAACGGCTCGACCGACATCGACGCGCTGCGGGCGATCGGCGAGTCCTACGGTGCCGTCGTGGTGTCCTCCGGGGGCAACCGCGGCTACGGCGGGGGCATCGACGCCGCGCTGAGCGCCCTCGACGACGTCCTGCCCGACGTCCGCCCCGAGTTCCTGCTCGTCACGAACCCCGACGTCGTGCTCGCACCGGGCTCCGTCGACGAGCTCGTGCGCGCCGCCGACCGGCTCCCGTCCGGCGGGTCGTTCGGACCGCGGATCCTCGACGAGCAGGGCGAGACGTACCCGTCCGCCCGCCAGCTGCCGTCGCTCCGGACCGGGCTCGGCCACGCGGCCTTCTCGCGGTTCTGGCCCGCCAACCCGTGGAGCCAGCGGTACTGGTCCACGACGCAGGTGGTCGAGCGCGAGGCCGGCTGGCTGTCCGGCGCGTGCTTCCTCATCCGCACCGACCTGTTCCGGCAGCTCGAGGGGTTCGACGAGTCGTACTTCATGTACTTCGAGGACGTCGACCTCGGCCAGCGCGTCGGTCGCTCCGGTCGTGCGAACGTGTACGTGCCGAGCGCCGTGGTCACGCACACCGGCGCGCACTCGACGTCGTCGAACCGGCGCCGGATGGAGATCGAGCACCACCGCAGCGCGTACCGGTTCCTGTCGCGGAAGTACCGGGCGTGGTGGCTCTGGCCGCTCCGCGCCGTCCTGCACGCGGGCCTGTCCGTCCGCGCCCGCTGGGTGACTCGGAAGTGATCACCCCCGGTGTCGCCGAGGTGACCGCCGGACGCCCGTAAGATGAACGGGCCGTGAACGGAAGGACACCATGGCCCCGCACCGCGTGCGCTCCAGCAGCGCACTGACCTACCGCTTCTACGGCATCCTCGACGTCGTCCTCCACTCGGAACACGCCGGCTGGCGTCGGTACTTCGACAACGAGTACGCGCGCATCTCGGACGACGGCACCACGACGACGGCGTCGCTCCGCGTCGACGTGCACGTCACCAAGCGGCCACCGAAGCCGGAGCCCGGCGACATCGTGCGCACCGATCGCTTCAAGGGCCTGTTCCGCTACTCGTACATCGTCCGGGGCATCGACACCGACCACGTCTCGATCTGGTTCCGCCACCACCCGGTCGACCGCGTCTACATGAACGCCATCGGTGTGTACCTGCAGGCGCAGGTGCTCGAGCCGATCGTCTACGCGAAGCTCCTCGAAGAAGACGTCCTGCTCCTGCACGCGGGTGGGGTCGCGTCGACCGAGAAGGGCTTCCTGCTGCCCGCGTACGGCGGCACCGGCAAGACGACGCTCTCGATGTCCCTGATGGCGGCCGGCTACAAGCTGCTCGGCGACGACCTGCTGTTCGTCGAGCTCGCCACCGGCCGCGTGCACCCGTACGCGCGGCCCCTGCACGTCTTCACGTACAACATCCGCAACCTCGTGAACGCGCGGATCCCCACGAAGTACCAGGTCGCCGTCTACACCAAGAACGTCCTGCGGTGGGTGCTCGAGCGCGTGCTGCGGCGCGAGTTCCTCATCTCGACACGGATCCACGCGGACGAGCTCTACTCGGGCGACGTGTTCGCACACGCCGTCCCGTACACGGCCATCGGGTTCCTCCGGAAGACCGGACCCGCGGTCGAGCAGGTCCGGATCACGGCGGAGAACGTCGACGAGCTCGCCGACGCGATCGCCGCGTCCGAGGACCTGAACGACAGCATGCTCGCGATCCTCGGTGACGACGCCGACCGGGCTGCGGCGTTCGTGGCGCTCGAGCACGACGTCATCGTCCGCCTGCTCTCGCAGTTCGACCGTCTGCTCTACGTCAACACCCGTGCGATGGACCTCGCACACCCCGACCAGCTCGTCGCCGAGCTCGAGCGCGGGTCCTTGGCGAGCGCGTGAGCGTCGACCGACCCGCAGTGCTCCCGGACGATCAGTCCGCGCCGCGGAGCCGCCGGAGACCGGCCGACGCGGCGTCGAGCAGCACGCGCGCCCGGGCGTCGAACGAGTGGTCGGCGGCGACCAGGGCGGCCACGCGGACCCGCTCGGCGGCGGACGGCCACGCACGGTCCGGCGCGAGGAGCGCCGCCAGGTCGCCACGGTCCCGCGCGACCGCGAGCGTCGGGACGTCGAGGACGTCGGTGATCCCCTCCACCGGGTCGGTGACGACGACCCCGCCGGCGGCGAGGACGTCGAACACCCGGTTGGACACGAACCCGCCGGCCGCCATGTCGTCCCAGTGGTCGTTGAGCACCACCCTCGCCGAGGCGTAGGCGGTCGCCACCTCGGTGCGCGCCAGTGACGGTTCGCCGAGCGAACCGGCCGGCACCAGACCGTCCCATCCCGGGCCGTGCACGCGGAGGTCCGCGCCGAGCGCCACGGCGTCCGCCACGAGGGGCCGGACCACACCGCGGGTCGACCCGACGAACACGACGCGACCGGCGTCCGGACCGTGCGCCGGTACCGGTCGGAACACGGCTGGGTCGGTCGCCTGCAGCAGCGGGGCGACCGGCACACCGGAGCGTGCGGACGCCGCCGCCGCCCACGCTGGGCCGGCCGCGAACACCCGGTCGAACGACCGCAACTCGGTGTCCGCCACGTCGTCGGGGTGGCTGATCACCCAGAGCAGGTTGACCGACGCGGGGTTCGGCGGCACGCGGTCGAGCCCACGGATCACCAGCGTCACGTCGTCCGCGGCGTCGTCGTCCCGCACGTGCGCGTCGCGCCGGTCGATCCGGACGCGCTGTCCGAGCCGTTCGAGCGCGCCCGCCAGCTCGGCCGCGAAGTGGACGTCGCCCCAGCCGTCGCCCCCGGGTCCGGCCGGCGCGGCGATCTTCAGCGACCAGACGAGGGCCCCGGTGCCGCTGGCCGATCGGGTCGTCGGCGACACGGGGCGTGCCCCCCACGGCGGCAGCGGCGGCCCGGCCACGACGTGCCCTGCCTCCGGCGCGCGGTCGCGCCACACGCTGAACGCGTCGACGGTCGCGGCGTCGACCGTGCGACCGGGCTCCACCGAGCGGCCCGTCGCAGCGACCACGCGCACCGGCCCGCCGTGCACGTCCGCGACCGCGCGGGTCCAGGCCGTCAGCGTCATGCGTTCGTCCGGGAGGCACGGTGCCGGTACCACGGACGAGCCCGGCACCGCGAGCACCGGCTGGTCCGCCGCGAACACGGTGTCGACGTCGGCGCTGCTCGCCGACCACGGCAGGGCACCCGGGCGGAGGAGACGAGCGCCGGACCGGACCGAGCCGTCCGGCAGCAGCACCCGGGCCTGGGCGACCGAGTCGGCCGTCGCGAGCGTCCGGAGCCCCTCGGCGTCGATCGTCACCGAGGTGTCGAGCAGCACCAGCGTCCGCCCCACACCGGCGGCGACCCCGGTGTTGATCGCCGAGCCGATGCCGTCCACGGGTTCCTGCCGCACCCACGGCAGTCCGGGGTCGAACGGGTCACGCGGCGAGGCGTCGGCGACGTAGCTCACCGCGCGGACGTCGGCAGCGGGGCCGAAGGCCTCGAGGGCAACGGCGACCAGGCGGTCGACCTCGCCGTGCCGGTCGGACCGGGTCGCGACGAGGACCGTCACGTCGCGGTCCAGGTGCGGCAGCGGGCCGTCGAAGCCGGCCACGCGGACGACGGCGGACGACGGCGCGGGCGCTGGACGGGAACCCCGGTCGGGCTGGACGGCCGGCGTCGTGCCGCGACGACGACGACCGAACCAACCGGGGCCGGGGGTCACGGGCGGGTCAGGAGCCGAGCAGACGCTGGAGGTAGACGCCGTAGCCGCCCTTGACGAGCGGCGCGGCCAGCTCGGCGAGCTGCGCGTCGTCGATCCAGCCGTTGCGCCAGGCGATCTCCTCGATGCACCCGATCTTGAAGCCCTGACGGTCCTCGATGACCTTCACGTACTCGGACGCCTGCATCATCGACTCGAACGTGCCGGTGTCGAGCCACGCAGTGCCGCGGTCGAGGACCTGGACGCCGAGCTCGCCGGCTTCGAGGTACCGCTCGTTGACGGTCGAGATCTCGAGTTCGCCTCGGGCGCTCGGCTCGATCGTCTTCGCGATCTCGATGACCTTGTTGTCGTAGAAGTACAGACCGGGGACGGCGTAGTTCGACTTCGGCTCGGCTGGCTTCTCCTCGATGGAGACGGCCGAGAAGTCGTCGTCGAACTCGACGACGCCGTACGCCTTCGGGTCGGCCACGTGGTACGCGAAGATCGTCGCACCCGCGACCTCGGTGTTCTTCTTCAGGCTCGTGCCGAGGCCGGTGCCGTGGAAGATGTTGTCGCCGAGGACGAGGGCCACGCTGTCGTCACCGATGAAGTCCTCGCCGATGACGAACGCCTGCGCGAGCCCGTCCGGGGACGGCTGCACGGCGTACTGGATCTCCATGCCGAGGGCGGAGCCGTCGCCGAGCAGGGCCTTGAACTGCTCGTTGTACTCCGGCGTCGTGATGACGAGCACTTCGCGGATGCCGGCCATCATGAGCGTCGACAGCGGGTAGTAGACCATCGGCTTGTCGTAGATCGGCATGAGCTGCTTGCTGATGCCCTTGGTGATCGGCCAGAGGCGCGTGCCGGATCCACCGGCGAGGATGATGCCCTTCATCGGGATCGCTTCCTTACTTCGTTACTTCGTCGTGCGGAGGGACTCGGTGTAGGCGACGCACTCGTCGTACGTCGGCAGCAGACCGGCGGCCGCGGCTGCCTCGAGCGTCGGGGCGCTGGTGTCCTTCTCGGACAGCACCGGGTCGCCGATGCCGTCCGGCAGCGTGAGGCCCACGGTCGGGTCGAGGATCGTGATCCCCTTCTCGCGCTCGGGGTCGTAGTGCGCGCTGACCAGGTAGTTCACGGTCGACTGGTCCTCGAGCGCGACGATCGCGTGGCCGAGGCCCTCGGACAGGTACACGGCCTTGCGGTCGACGTCGTCGATGCGGACCGAGTCCCACTGCCCGAACGTCGGCGAGCCGACGCGGATGTCGACGATGTAGTCGATGAAGGCGCCGCGGACGGCGGTCACGTACTTCGCCTGGCTCGGGGCGACGAGGGCGTAGTGGATCCCGCGGGCGACGCCGGCCGACGAGATGGACATGTTCACTTGGCGGAGGTCCAGCGGGTGGCCGACCGTCTCTTCGAGGACGTCGGCGCGGTACGCCTCGAGGAAGGCTCCTCGTGCGTCGCCGTGCTGGACGGGCGTGAACTCCCACGCGTCGGGGATCTTGAGTTCGCGGATCTGCACTGCTGCACCCTACCAAGCCGCCCGGACCACCACCGGCGGCGGGCCGGACCTGCACCGATCCCTGTGGTCGCATAGGCTGTCCTGGCCTCGCGCACCTGCCGGAACCCAGAAACGAGACACTGCGTACCCGTGAAGCTCTTCATCCAGATCCCCTGCCTCAACGAGGAGAACACCCTCGCGAGCGTCCTCGACTCCATCCCTCGGCAGATCGACGGCATCGACGAGATCGAGGTCCTCGTCATCAACGACGGCAGCACGGACCGCACCGTCGAGGTGGCGAAGGAGCACGGTGTGCGGCACTTCGTGCACCACACCACGAACATGGGTCTCGCCCGGTCGTTCCGCGACGGGGTGGACTACGCCCTGCTCCACGGCGCCGACATCGTCGTGAACACCGACGGCGACAACCAGTACCCACAGGCCCAGATCGCCGAGCTCGTGCAGCCGATCCTCCGTCAGGAAGCCGAGATCGTCATCGGCGACCGCCAGACGCGCACGATCGAGCACTTCTCCGGGTTCAAGAAGCTCATGCAGCGCTTCGGCTCCTGGGTGGCGTCGCGCGCAGCCGGACTCGACCTGCCCGACGCGGCGAGCGGCTTCCGCGCCTACTCGAAGTACTCGCTCATCCGTCTGAACATCGTGACGCGCTTCAGCTACTGCATGGAGACCATCGTGCAGGCCGGGTACAAGCGTCTGGCGATCGCCTCGATCCCGATCACGACGAACCCGAAGACCCGCGAGTCGCGACTGTTCAGCAACATCTGGCAGCACATGTTCCAGTCCGGGTCCGCCATCGCCCGCGTGTACCTGATGTACCGCCCGATGGCGCTGTTCGCCTGGGTCGCCGCGATCCTCGGTGCGCTCGGCGCCTGGCCGCTCGTCCGCTACCTGGTGCTCCTCGCCATGCACACGGGCGGGAACCACCTGCAGTCGATCATCCTCGGCGTGGTCCTGCTCATCACCGCCCTGTTGGCGGTCGTGATCGGGGTCGTCGCCGACCTGACGCGGCTCAACCGCACCCTGGCCGAGGAACAGCTCGACCTGCAGAAGCTGCAGCGGTATGGCGACTGAGCGCGTGGTGGACCGCCTCGACCGACGGACCCGCTTCGCGCTCTGGCTCCGCCGTCCACAGGGATGCGTGGAGATCGTCGCATGGGCAGCACTGGCGGCGTTCGTGGTGTTCACGATCGGCCCCGCGCTCATCGGCCACGGCACGTTCCTGAACACCGGCCTGCTCAACCGGTACACGCCGTGGGGTGAGTCCTTCGAGACCACCACGGGGTCGACCAACATCCTGACGAGCGACACGCTGGACAGCGTGTTCCCGCAGACCACGCTGCTGGTGCGGAGCGCACACGAGGGCGTGTTCGCCGCGTGGAACCCGTTCGTCGCCGGTGGCGTCGAACTCGGCGGGGTGCCGAACTCCGGCGCGTGGTCGCCGCTGTCGCTGCCGTGGTGGATCCTGCCGTTCAGCTACGCGCCGGGTGCCGTGAAGCTGCTCGAGATCGTGGCCGTCACCGTCGGCATGTCGCTCCTGCTGCGCCGGTGGAGCGTCCCGCGCGCAGCCTGGCCGATCGCCTCGCTGGTCTTCGCCTCGTCGGGCTTCATGGTGGCGTGGTCGAACTGGCCGCAGACCCGCGTCGCCGCGTTCATCCCCCTGCTCTTCTGGGCCATCGACCGTGCCGCGGTCGAGCTCCGGGCGCGTGACGTCATCGGCGTCGGGGTCGTCGTGTGCTCGATGCTGCTCGGTGGGTTCCCCGCCGTGGTCGGCTACGGCCTGTTCGTCGGCGGGATCTTCTTCCTGGCCCGTACGATCGTCGCCCACCGTGCGCTGCGCGGTGTGGTCCTCAGCGGGCTGATCGCCGTGGGCGGCATCGTCTTCGGCCTGCTGCTCTCGGCGTGGCAACTCCTGCCCTTCGCGATCAGCGCCTCGAACGTCGTCGACTTCGGCGGTCGCGGACAGCACGGCGGCAGCGGACTCGGGTCGCGGCCGATGGTCACCTCGTGGATCCCCGACGTCTCGTTCCTCGGCAGCTCCGGTGCCGCGTGGAGCAACCGCAACCCGGTCGAGGAGTACTCCTACATCGGCATCGCCGCGGTCGTGCTCATCGCCGCCGCGGTGCTCATCCGTCCGGCCACGAGCCAGCTGTCGGCCGACCGGGGCGTCCTCGTCCGCCGTCGCACCCGTGGTGTCCTGACGATCGTCGCCGCGATGCTGGCCTTCAGCGTCGTCCTCGTGTTCCTCGGCGGCCCGATCCTCGCCGCGGCCCGGGAGCTCCCCGTCTTCGACAGCAACCCGATCGGTCGCGCCCGCGTGGTCGTCGGGTTCTTCGCAGCGGCACTCGCCGGCATCGGCTTCGGTCGCGTCGTCGAGCCGGAGACCCTGCGTGACGAACTCGCCCGCTTCCGTGCCGCGAGCCCGCTCCGCCGGACCGGCCGGATCGTCGCGATCGTCCTCGTCGTGCTGTTCACGCTGTCCATCGGGCTGCAGACGATGCTCGCGCTCGAGGCGGTCCCGACCGAGTACGTCCACCAGACCAAGGTCGAGGCCCTGACGGTCGGCATCATCGGCGCCGCCGTGGGTGTCGCAGTGCTGCTCGCCTGGTTCTTCCGGTCGCGTGTGGTCCACGTCCTGGTGGCCGTGGCGATCGCCGCGATGGTCGTCGTCCCCGCGATCTCGGCCACGCAGAAGTGGTGGCCGATCGCGTCGCTCTCGACCTTCTACCCGACGACGCCGGCGCTCGCGTACCTGCAGCAGAACGTCTCCGACCAGGAGCGCTACGCCACCACCGGGAGTGCCACGCTGCCCGGCTCGGCCACGTACTACGGGATCCGCTCGGTCACGGGGCACGCGTTCCAGACCAAGGAGTGGAAGCAGCTCATGCGGTCGCTCGACCCGGACACGTACCCGACCGCCACCTACCTGAGCTTCTCGCCCAACCTGATCCCGTCGCTCGTCGAGTCGCCGATCCTCGACCGCGTCGCGACGAAGTACCTCGTCGCCGATCCCTCGGCACCGCTCGCCGGCACCACCGAGGACGGCGACTCCCAGACGAAGTGGTCCGACCTCACCGCGGACAACCCGTCGGTCGACTCGGCCACGAACTCCGGGCCGCTCAACGGCATCACGATCACCGGCCCCCCGGCGCTGACGACGTCGAAGGGCGGCATGACCATGACGGTCGCGGTGATCGCCGACGGCACCGGCAAGACGCTGGCGAAGACCGAGAGCTGGGTGCCGGCGCTCGGCGGCGGACGGAACATCGCGCTGCCCGGCTCGGACATCCCCGCGGACACGAAGTGGCACGTCCGCATCACGATCACGGGGCAGTCGAAGCTCGTGCCGATCGGCACCGACGACGACGGCCACGCGGTGATGAGCATCACCCGACCGGTCTCCGGCGACGGCGTGTCCGTCGTGCACACGGGCGACGCCACCGTCTACGAGCGCGACTCGGCGCTCGACCGGGTGCGGTGGGCGTCGGACCAGCAGGTCGTGACCACGGCCGCCGACCGGATCCGCACGCTCGCGGACCCGTCACTGCCCGACGACACGGTCGTCCTGAACCGCACGCCCGACCACACGGCCGGGGGCGGCGACGCCACCGTCGACCTGCAGGACGGCGACACGAACGAGACCGTGGCGGACGTCGACGCGTCCACGGGCGGCTGGCTCGTCGTGGCCGACTCGGTGCTGCGCCCCGGCTGGAGCGCCACGGTGGACGGCGAACCCAGCGACCTCGTCACGGCGGACAACGCCGGTGGCGCGGTCTGGGTGCCGAAGGGCCAGCACACCGTCCGCCTGCACTACGCGGTCCCCCGCGCAGCGATCGGCGGCCTGGTCACCGGCGGCGCGATCCTGGTGGCCGTCGCGGCCTCGGTGCTCGTGTCCGTGTCCGTCCGGCGCCGCCGACGACGCCGACCGGCAGACGCCGTCGACGGCCCGGCCACCGGTCCCGACAGCGGCGCGACGGACGGTCCCGACGACCGTTCGGCCGACACCCTAGAATCAGCAGTCGATCCAACGCCAACGGCAACGCAAAGGAACCAGACCACGTGAAGATCCTCGTCACCGGCGGAGCCGGATTCATCGGCTCGAACTTCGTCCGTCGCACCCTGCAGGACGCCTACCCCGGCCTGGAGGGCGCCGAGGTCGTCGTCTACGACGCCCTCACCTACTCCGGCAACGAGGCGAACCTCGCCCCGGTCGCGGACTCCCCCCGCTACACCTTCGTGCACGGCGACATCCGCGACGCCGCGAAGCTCGACGAGGTCGTCCCCACGGTCGACGCGATCGTGCACTTCGCCGCCGAGTCCCACGTCGACCGATCGGTCCGCGACTCCGGCATCTTCGTCGAGACGAACGTCGTCGGCACCCAGCGACTGCTCGACGCTGCGCTCCGCCACGGCACCGAGCGCTTCGTGCACGTCTCCACCGACGAGGTCTACGGCTCCATCAGCGAGGGCTCGTGGGACGAGGAGCGCCCGCTCGAGCCGAACTCCCCGTACTCGGCGTCGAAGGCCGGCAGCGACCTGCTCGCCCGGAGCTACCACCGCACCCACGGGCTGAACCTGTCGATCACGCGCTGCTCGAACAACTACGGGCCGTACCACTTCCCCGAGAAGGTCATCCCGCTCTTCGTCACGAACCTCATCGACGACGTGCACGTCCCGCTGTACGGCGAGGGCAACAACATCCGCGACTGGCTGCACGTCGACGACCACACCCGCGGCATCGCGATGGTCCTGACCCGCGGCCGCGCCGGCGAGATCTACAACATCGGTGGCGGCACCGAGCTCACCAACAAGGAGCTCACGCAGCTGCTCCTCGACGCCACCGGCAAGGACTGGTCGTACGTCGACCGCGTCGCCGACCGGCTCGGGCACGACCTGCGCTACTCGGTCGACATCTCGAAGATCCAGGCCGAGCTCGGCTACGAGCCGCAGGTCCCCTTCGAGCAGGGCCTGGCCGACGTCGTGCAGTGGTACCGCGACAACCGTTCGTGGTGGGAGCCGCTCAAGGAGCGAGCAGCGATCGCATGACCCGGTACCTCATCACCGGCGCAGCCGGAATGCTCGGCCGTGACCTCCAGGCCGCGCTCGCCGGCCGCGACGTCACGGCGCGCTCACGCGCGGAGCTCGACATCACCGACCCGGCCGCGGTGGACGCCGCCGTCGCCGGACACGACGTCGTGATCAACTCGGCCGCGTACACGAAGGTCGACGACGCCGAAGACCACGAGGACGAGGCCTTCGCCGTCAACGCGACCGGCCCGGAGCTCCTGGCCGAGGCCGCGGTCCGCCACGGCGCGAAGCTCGTCACGGTGTCGACGGACTACGTCTTCGACGGCAACGGCACCGCCCCGTACGCCGAGGACGCGCCGACCGACCCGATCAACGCCTACGGCCGCACCAAGGCGGCGGGCGAGGCGTTCGTTCGCGAGATCGCTCCGGACACGTCGTACGTCGTCCGCACGGCCTGGATCTACGGTGCGCACGGACCGAACTTCGCCGCGACGATGCTCCGGTTGGCCGGCTCGCACGACACCGTGAGCGTGGTCACCGACCAGGTCGGTCAGCCGACGTGGACCGGCGACCTCGCCGCTCGGATCGTCGAGCTCGTCGACGGGGATGCCCCCGCAGGCGTCTACCACGGCACGAACGCCGGGCAGGGGTCGTGGTTCGACTTCACCCGCGCCATCTACACCGCGCTCGGGCTCGACCCCGAGCGCGTCCTGCCGACGGACAGCGCGGCGTTCGTCCGTCCGGCGCCGCGCCCGGCGTACAGCGTGCTCGGACACGACGGCTGGTCGCGCGCCGGCCTCGCGCCGATGCGCGACTGGCGCGAGGCGCTGCGCGCCGCGGTGGCCGCAGGGGCGTTGACGACGTAGGCACGGCAGTCGACCGGGAGGCCCGGATCACGTCCGCCGGGTCGCGGACGTGGTCCGGGCCTCCCGTCTCGGTCCCCTGCCGCACCCCGCCGGCGGCGCTCAGGGGCCAGCACGCCCGCCCTGGTAGGGTCGGGCAGCCGGGCGCCGGGCCGGTCCTCGGCCCCATCACCACGACGAGGAGACCAGCACCATGACCACCCTCCACGTCCTCGTCGACCAGGTCGTCGCCCCCGTTCCGGGCGGCATCGGTCGGTACGCCGAAGAGCTCGCCCGGCACCTCGTCGCCAACGCGCCGACCGGCTGCGACGTGGCCGGGGTCGTGTCGGCGGTGGGCTCCGACGAGATGGCCCACCTGCGCACCCTGCTGCCCGGTCTGTCCGACCTGCAGCGTCTGCCGCTGGCCCGCCGTGAACTCTCGCTCGCGTGGCAGGGCGGCTTCGTCGGTGGCATCGCGAAGGGCATGGTGCACGCGCCGAGCGTCCTCGCTCCCCTGGTCAAGCACGACCGCTTCCAGGACCCGGGCCGGCAGACCGTCGTGACCGTGCACGACACGGTGCCGTGGACGAACCCCGAGACCCTGACGCCCCGTGGCGTCCACTTCCACAAGGCGATGGTGAAGCGCGCGTGGAAGCACGCCGACGCCGTCGTCGTGCCCACCCACGCGGTCGCGAGCGCTCTGAACGAGATCCACCGGTTCGACGACCGACTCCGGGTCATCGGCGGCGCCCCGAGCGGTCGACTGCGGCTGCCCGTCGACGCCGACCTGCGCGCCGAGCGTCTCGGCCTGCCGGACCGCTACGTGCTGGCCGTCGGCACGCTCGAACCACGCAAGGCGCTCGGGTCCCTGATCGAGGCGCTCGCGCACCCCGACGCCCCTGCCGACATCCCGCTCGTGATCTCCGGCCCGGACGGCTGGGGCGACGTCGACGTGTACGGCACCGCCGAGCGCGCCGGGCTCGCCCGCGACCGGGTGAAGGTGCTCGGGCGGATCGACGACGCCGACCTCGCCGTGGTCTACGACCGGGCCACGGTGTTCGTGTTCCCGAGCCTCGCCGAGGGGTTCGGGCTGCCCGTGATCGAGGCCATGAGCTTCGGGACCCCGGTCATCCACTCCGACGACCCCGCCGTGGCCGAGGTTGCGTCGGACGCGGGCGTGACCGTCGCACGGGGCCCACTGGACTCCTACCCGGAACGGATCGCGCAGGCGGTCTACCAGGTGGTCAACGATCCCGTGCTGGCCGGGCAGCTCGCCGTCGCCGGACCCGACCGGGCCCGGATGTACGACTGGAGCGACTCCGCCGCCGAGACCTGGCAGCTGCACGCAGACCTCTGACGCCGCCGGCGTCAGCCCTTGTAGGCGTAGGTGGCGACCCAGTCGATGCACAGGTGCCCGGAGGCGCCCCAGTTGCCCACCTGGAACATGTAGCGGTGCGCCGTCTTCGGGACGTGCTTCGTGATCGTCTTGATCACCTTGCCGTCGAGGCGGTAGCTGACGGACTTCCCCGGTACCCAGTCGATCGAGTAGGTGTGCCAGGAGCGCCACGTGACGCCGGTGCTCATGCTCGTCGTGGTGGCTTCCTGCCCGGGCGTCATCGAGTGGTGGTGCAGCATCGGCTTCTGGTCGAAGTCCGCCTCGGGGTAGTCGATCTCGCCGTCCGACCACTTGTCCGACGATGGCCACAGCATGAAGGCCGCGCCGTTCCCGTTGCCGCCGAGGGCCTTGGCACGGACGATGAACTTCCCGCCCTTGTGTCCCCACGCCCCGGTCGGGGTGCCGAAGGTGCCGGCGGAGCCGTGCTTGCCGTCCAGCTTCACGTCCATGTACCCGTCGTGCGCGCTGATCTGCGTGCTCGAGGAGTACATCCCCCCGGTGCCGTCCGGGTAGGGTTGCCACGACTTCGCGTAGGTCTTCGCGAACACACCGTTGGCGGCCGCGGGGGTGTTGAAGTTCTCGCGGAAGGTCTGCTTGAACGGCCCGACGTCCGCGGTCGGTGCCGAGCTGGCGAACGCCGCGCTCCCCGACCCGAACGGTCCTGCGACGAGCACGGCGCCGAGGAGCACGACGGTGAGCGCGGCCCGCTTGGTTGCGTGTTGCTGCATGAGCTGTCACTCCCTGATGTGACGGTTCGCACCCGTTCCCGTGGGTGCCGGGCGGCCGGATCTCGACCACCCGCCGTTCACCGTAGTTGCGAAGTGCAGCCCGCGCGCGGGGTTGACAGGACCGACGTATCCCCAGTACGCGGGGGTTGCAGAACGTTCCGTCCACGCCGAGAAAGTGCTGATCAGCACCGTGTAGCGTCCCCCGTTCTGGGGAGGCCGGCGGCGTCGTGCGGGTCCCTAGAGGGAGTCGCGCAGACGCGCAGCCTTCTCCTCGACGAGTCGCTCGAGGCCGTCGGCGTAGTCGGTCAGGCGAGCTGCGACCGCGGGCTCCGAGGTGCCGATGATCCGCGCGGCGAGCAGTCCGGCGTTCGCGGCACCGTTGATGGCCATCGTCGCCACCGGGATGCCGGCCGGCATCTGCACGATCGACAGCAGCGAGTCGAGGCCGTCGAGCCGCGCGAGCTGGACGGGCACGCCGATCACGGGCAGCGTGGTCATCGACGCCACCATGCCCGGCAGGTGCGCGGCGCCACCGGCACCCGCGATCACGACGCGGATGCCACGCTCGGCGGCGCCGCGGGCGAACCGGGTCATCTTGTCGGGCGTGCGGTGCGCCGACACGACGTCCGCCTCGAACGGGATGCCGAGTTCGGCGAGGATGTCGGCCGCGGCACGCATCGTCGGCCAGTCGGAGTCCGACCCCATGATGATCGAGACGAGCGGCTGGACGGGTGCGTCGGTGTCGGTCACGCGACGAGCCTAGCCGAGCAGCACGCGGCGCCAGGCGTCGTCGTCGCGGCCGATCGTGCGCACCTGGGTGACCCACCGGACGGCCCGGTCATCGGCCGTCCCGCGCTCGACGGCGGCGCGCACCGCATCACGCCATGCCCCGGCGTCGTCCGGCACCGCGACGGCCCCGTGGGCTCGTGCCACGGCGTACGAAGGCCGGTCGGAGACCACCGCGGGCAGGCCGAGCGCGGTGTACTCCAGGAACTTCAGGTCGCTCTTGGCGCGGTTGAACTCCTCGTCGCGGAGGGGCGCGACGCCGGCGCTCCAACGCTCGCGGTGTGCCACGAGCCAGCGGGAGAACGCCGGGTAGTGGCCGTCCGGCACCTCCACGCGGCGGAACCAGTCGGCGCCGCCCTCGTCGGTGACCCCGATGACCTCGAGCCGGATCGGTGTGCCGTCGGCGGTGGCCAGGTCGGTGAAGACGTCGCGCAGGAGTTCGAGGTCGGCGGCGTGGGTGAGCGTGCCCATGTAGAGCACCCGGTGCTCGCCGTGCGGGCGCTCGTCGTCGTCCTCGGTCGCTCCGGGTGTCCAGAGTCCGGGGTCGAGGGCGTTCGGCACCACCGTGACGTCGCGCGCGACCGGACGCACGACGTCGGCGAGTTCCGGCGTGCTCACCACGACGGTGTCGGCGCCCCGGACCAGTGCGTCGATCGAAGCGAGGCGGTCCGGGTCGTACTCGGCCCGGGACAGTCGCTCGCGCCCGGCGTCGGTGAAGAAGTCGTCGTCGACCTCTCCGACGACGCGGATCCCCCGTGCTGCGGCCACGTCGAGGAACGTCTGCACGGCGTCGCGCGGCAGGTTGTCCCGCTGGACGAGGACCGCGGTGTAGGGGGTCGTGTCGGTGCCGTCGACGAACGCACCGGGGTCGACCTGCCGGACCCGCGCGGTACCGCTCGCGGCCAGGTGTTCGGTCCGCCGGACGACCCGCACGTGGGCGGACGCGGGGTGCGCGCCGCCGCCGCCCGCGACGACGTAGCCCAGGATCGGCAGCGGTGTGGGCCCGGACCCGGCGGCCCGCGGCCCGGGCGCGGGCGCGGGTGCGGGCGCGGGTGCGGTGGGTGCGGCAGGTGCACCGATGACGGCTCGGCGGAGTCGGCGAGCGGCCCGGCGGACGAGATCACGCGGCATGCGCCCATCATCCCGCACGGAGCGACCTCGCCACGCCGCACCGTCGGCGCCGCACCGTCAGCGCCGACCGACCGTCACCGTCAGCGCCGCACCGTCAGCGCCGACCGACCGTCACCGTCCGGCAGGCGCCCACGAGCCGGTCCGCCCCGAGCCCCACGTTCCGGGCGACCGCGCACACCTTGTGCTTGCCCGCCCTGACGGACACCGTGCCGGCGAACCCGTGTGCCACGCCGGCGCCCCAGGTCCGGTCGACGTCGGCGCGCGTCCGGCCCGCTGACAACGACTGCACGCGCCGGCCGTCGACGCTGACCACCACCGAGGTCGCGGTCGCCACGGCGTCGCCGTCGAACGCCCAGCCGCGCAGGCTCACACCGCCGGACACCGCCTGCACCGACTCGAGGGCGCCGTACGGATCGTGCCGGAAGGCTCGGACGGTGGCGCACCCGAGCGTGGTGTCCGAGCCGGCGCCGATGTTGACCGCGGTCACGCAGACCCGGCGAGCGCCGGCTGCAGCGGGGACGACGGCCTCGAAGCCGTGGGTCGCCCCGACGCCGGCGGCCGCGTCGACGTCGGTGCGGCGGAGGCCGGCGGTCACGGCTCCCGCGGCGACGCCGTCGACCGTGGCACGGACCCGGACGGGCTGGGTGGGGTCGTCCTCGTCGAACGCCCAACCCCGGACCCGGACGCCACCGCCGGTGCCGGCGACGACCTCGAGCGATCCCTGCGGAGCGAGGTCGGCCGCGGGGACTCCGAGCCGGGCGTTCGCGACCAGGGCCTGGGCGTAGGAGGACCACCACTTGCCCGCAGCCGGGGCGCCGTTGCAGGTGCCGTCACTCGCGCCGGGGGTCTTCACCCACAGCAGGGCGTCGAGTGCGGTGCCGTCGGTGGCGAGCCGGGGCGAGGTGCCGAGTCCGGCGCCGGGACCGTTGCACCAGGTCCCGCGCCAGCCCTGTCCGTTCCGCGAGGTGTCGATCACGTAGTGCGAGCCACCGGTCGCAGCGGACACCTTCTGCGCGTAGGCCTGCTCCTGGGCGGTCGGGTAGTAGTTGGCGACGTTCGTGAAGAACCCGCGGGCCTGCTGCACGCCCGCGCTGTTCAGCCGGGCCGCCATGGTCGCCGGTGGCACCCAGTTCGAGTTGCCGGCGTCGAGGTACGCGGGCACGCCTGCGGCGGTGAGCCCGGCGACGGTGCGGGACAGGATACGGTAGCGCTGGTCGTCGAGCGTGGTGCTGCACTTCGCGTTGCTGAGCATCGCGAGGGAGTCCGGCTCGACGATCACGGCGGCGCGGTGTCCAGCGAGCGCCGCGGTCACCTGGTCGACCCAGGCGTCGTAGGAGGCTTCCGAGAACCCGCCGGCGGAGTACCCGCCGCAGTCCCGGTCCGGGATCGCATACAACACGAACACCGGGGTGGTGCCGGAGTCGTCGGCGCCGGTGACCGCAGCGCTGATCGTCTTGGTCAACTGGGCGCCCTGGGTCCACTCGCCGAGCCAGGTCGCGACGGGGTACCGCGCGATCGTCGAGGCCGCGGTGGCACCGGCGGGGTCCGAGGCGGCGAGCGCGGTGGCCGCCTTGGCTGCTTCGCTCGTGGGTGACCGGTACGGACCGGCACCGTACAGGGACGCAGCCGGTGCGGACCGGATCGTCGTGGCGGACGTGGCAGCGGACGCGCCGCTCACCGGCAGCAGCGCGCCGGCGAGGGCGGCGAGTGCGACGGCGGTGCCGCAGAAGACAGCACGGCGCGGACGGCGGCGCATGGACACACTCCTCGGACGGTCGACCCCTGACCGGTCCATGGGAACACGGGCCGTGCGCGGGTCACCACCCGCCAGTGCGGGTGCCACCCGAGCGGGTGTCGGCAGTCCTGGGGACGCGCCGGCCGCCCTGGACGCGACAGGCGGACGGACGGGAGGCCCGTGGCGGCGTCGCCACGGGCCTCCCGTCACCGGCACGGCCGGACCGCCGCTGGCGCGTCGTTCCGGGACCGGCGGCGTGGGCCCAGTCCGTCATCCGCCCGGTCGACGGACCCGGTGTCAGTCGTCGAAGTGCGCCGCCGCTGCGCGCGCCCGGTAGACGACGTCGTCGACGTCGTCGCCGATCACCGTGACGTGGCCGATCTTCCGACCCGGGCGCGGTGCCTTGCCGTAGAAGTGGTACTTCGCCTCGGGGAACGCCTCGAGCGCAGCCGGGTAGCGGGCGGCGAGGTCGCCGTCGGCCGGTCCGCCGAGCACGTTGATCATCACGGCAACCCGGGCGAACGACCCGGTGGCACCGAGCGGCAGGTCGAGGACGGCGCGCAGGTGCTGCTCGAACTGGCTCGTCGTCGCACCGTCGATCGTCCAGTGCCCGGTGTTGTGCGGGCGCATCGCGAGCTCGTTGATCAGGATGCGCTCGTCGGCGGTCTGGAACAGCTCGACGGCCAGGACCCCGGTGACCCCGAGCTCCTCGGCGATCCGGACCGCGATCGACTCCGCCACGTCGGCGATGCGTCCGGCGCTGTCGGGCGCGGGGGCGATGACCTCGGCGCAGACACCGTCGCGCTGCACGGTCTCGACCAGCGGCCACGCGACCACCTGGCCGGAGGGGCGACGGGCGACGGACTGCGCGAGCTCGCGGGTGAACGGCACGAGTTCCTCGGCGAGCAGGGCCTGGTCGCCGCCGGCCTCGGCGACGGCGATGAACCAGTCGTCGACGTCGGAGGGGTCCGACACGACCCGGACGCCCTTGCCGTCGTAGCCGCCGCGCGGCGTCTTCACGACCGCACGGCCGCCGTGCTCGTCGAGGAACGCGCGGAGCTCGTCGGGGTCGCGCACCGCCGCCCAGTCCGGCACCGGGAGGCCGAGCTCGCTGAGCTTCGTGCGCATCGTGATCTTGTCCTGGGCGACCGCGAGCGGGCCCGGGCCGGGCCGCACGGCGACGCCGGCGTCGACCAGGGCGCGCAGGACGTCCTGCGGCACGTGCTCGTGGTCGAACGTGACGACGTCGACGTCGCGGGCGAACGCCAGGACGGTCTCGACGTCGTGGTAGTCGCCCTCGGCCGTGGCGGCGATCGATGCCGACATGCCCGGTCCCTCGGCGAGGACCCGGATGTCGATCCCCAGCTCGACGGCGGCCGGCACCATCATCCGTGCCAGCTGTCCTCCGCCGATGACCCCGACGCGCAACGCCATGCTGTGTGATCCTTCCGGCGTTCGCACCATCCGGGGTGAACGCGTTGTCTACAATCGCTGTTCGGGTCGCACTGTGCACGGCCCGCGACAACTCTACGGATCCTGGAGGGCACGTGCGGCGCCTCATTGCCCAGCTGGCACGCTTCGGCGTGGTCGGCGCCGTCGGCTTCGTCGTCGACACCACGGTGTTCAACGTCCTGCGCATCACCGTCCTGAACCCCGACGACGTGCACTCCGGGCCGTTCTGGGCGAAGGTCATCTCGACCGTGGTCGCCATCTTCGTGAACTGGATGGGCAACCGGTACTGGACGTTCCGTGAGCAGCGCCGTGCAGTCGCGACGCGGGAGGGCGTCGAGTTCGTCGTCGTGTCGCTCGGTGGCATGGTCATCGCGCTCGCGTGCCTCGGGGTGTCCCACTACGCGATGGGACTCACCTCGGTCTTCGCCGACAACGTCGCGAACATCGTCGGCCTCGTGCTCGGCACGGTGTTCCGCTTCTGGCTCTACAAGGTGTGGGTGTACCACCCCGAACGCACCGCCACGGTGCCCGCGGCGGCCGACGTCGCACGCCAGGACTCCCTCTAGGATCGATCGGGTGACGGCCCACGAGACCACCACCCGCACCCCCACCGGCACCTGCACCACCGCGCCACCCCGCACGGCTCGGTGGGAGCGTGTGGCGATCGCCGTTATCACCGCCACCTTCGGCCTGTGGCTCGTCGCCTGGGCACTGGTCGTCCCCGTCTTCCAGGCGCCGGACGAGACCGCCCACATCGACGCCGCCGTGCACGTCGCACTCGGCGACGACTGGGCCGCGCCCGGTGAGTTGCACGTCACGAACGCCGTCGAGGCCGCGAAGGCCGAGCTGGCCACGAAGCCGTCCAGCCAGTGGTCGACCGTCAGCGAGCTGCTGCAGAACGCACCCGGGCCGTCCGCGACCGTCAACCAGATGACCCAGCACCCGCCGACCGCCTACCTCGCCGGTGCCGCCGTGCTCCGGGCCGTGGACTTCGGCGACCTGCGGTGGGACCGGGCGTTCATCGCGCTCCGACTCGCCGACGTCCTCGCCGTCACCGCACTCCCCCTGCTCGCATGGGCGTCCGTCCGCCGGGTGACCCGTTCCCCGCGCGCCGCTCTCGTCGGCGGGCTCGCGGTGTTCGCGACGCCCGAGCTCGCGTCCATCGGGTCCTCGTTCTCGAACGACGCCCCCGTGCTGCTCGTCGCCGGCGTCGTCGTGTGGCTCGCCACCCGGCTGCTGACCGGCGACACCCGGTGGCGCACCACGATCGCCCTGGCGGTGGTCCTCGGCGCCCTGGTCTGGATCAAGGGGACCGGTCTGCCCGCGGTGCCGTTCGTCGCCGTCGCCGTGCTCGTCGCCGGTGCCGGGGTGCTGTCCCTGCGGCAACGGGTGGTACGCACCGTGGTCGCGATGGCCGTGTCGGGGGGCATCGGCGCGTGGTGGTGGATCCACAACTGGTTCGCCTACGGCCGGATCCAGCCGAACGGCTACGCGTCCATGCGGCCGCCGAAGGACTTCCCACCGGGCGAGCACCCGACCCTGGGACACTTCCTCGACGTCAGCTGGGGAACCCTGGCCCGCACGTTCTGGGGCAGCTTCGGTGCCCGGGCACAGGTGAGCATGGGCGACCTGCTCACCGCCGTCCTGACGATCATCGTCCTGGTCGTCCTGGTCGGCTGGGCGTTCCGGCGTGGCCCGGACCTGCGGGTGGCCCTGTGCCTGGCGGTGTTCCCGGCCCTGCTCATCGGCATCCAGAACGAGACGAGCGCGGGCGCGTACCTCCGGACGACCGAGGTCGCCGCCACCCAGGGCCGCTACTACTTCCCCGCGATCCTGTGCCTGATCGTGCTGAGCGCCCTGGCCTGGCGCCGCCTGGTGCCCGCCGGACGCGCACGCTCGTGGGTCGCGGTGGGCCTGGCCGTCCTGCTGCCCGCCGTGGGCGTGTACGGGTTCGCGGTGGCGTCGGCGTGGTTCTGGAACGCCGCCCTGTTCCCGGTGACGGGCCGCGGTCTGCTCCGCTACACCGAGATCGGGCCGGTGCCGCCGTCGGTGCTCGTCGTCGTCGTGGCCCTGGTCGCGGTCGGGCTCGTCGTGTCGGTCGTGCAGGTCGCCCGTGCCGACCGTCGAGTGGCCGGGCTCGCGTCGTGACCACGCGTCGCACGTGCGGCTGACGGAGTGGACGCCCCACGAGACGGACGGGAGGCCCGGTTCCAGCTGGCACCGGGCCTCCCGTCCGTCGTCACGCGCGTCGGGTGCACCCCGATCGTGAGCAGGAACGGTCGGGTCGCGCACCGCGGACCCGACCATTCCTGCTCACGGAGTGCGCGTCAGGCAGCGGGGACGCCACCCTCGACCGCGGAGGGGTCGTCGGTCGGGCGGTTGCGCCGGAACCACGTGGGTGCTGCGGCGCAGAGCAGGAACAGCCCGTCGACCGCCAGGCTCCAGACACGGGTGACGACCACCACGACGAGGGCGATGGGCACCGGCATCACGATGGCGAGGAGCAGCGCCTGCACACCCTCGCGGACGCCGAGCCCACCGGGGGCGAACACGGCGAGCATGCTGATCGCCGAGGCCATGCTCGCGGCACCGATCACGAACGCTGCGTCACTGAGCTCGAGCGACGGGTACACCGCCAGCGTGATGAAGTAGTACGCGGTGCCCGACAGGATCGCACCGGCGACGTAGAGCCCGGCGCCGCCGAGCACCGTGCCGAGGTTCGGGCGGACGTCGGCCTCGAGCGGCTTGCGGCGCAGGATCTTCAGCGCGATGCCGATCAGGAAGACGAAGACCCGCGGGATCAGGCAGACGACGCAGCCGACGAACGCCGCGACCATGAGCGCGATGAGCCACGGGTCGAGCGCGTGCGTTCGGGGGTCGATGAGCAGCAGCACGAGCGCCAGGGCCAGGGTGGCGGCGATCTGCAGCGCCCCCTCGAGCAGGCCGCTGACGCCGAGCCGGGCCTTCGAGACACCGTGCTTCGAGGCGAAGTAGACCTTGCCGATGATCCAGGTCGCGGCCCCGGGGATGTAGCGGCCCATCCAGGACTTCGCGTACACGTAGGTGAGCGTCACGCCGGAGCCCTTGAGGCCGGTCGCGCCGAGCCGTCGCAGCAGGTAGAACCAGATGCCGACGCCCCAGTAGCGGAAACCGAGGCTGATCAGCGTCGCCACGACGACCCAGGACCACTGCCAGTCGAGCCCGGCGAGCTGCCCCCAGTCGACGCTGCGGACGTACAGCACGAGGAAGACCGCGAGGAGCACGTAGAAGACGATCGGGACCGCCTTGACGAGGAACCGTCGCCAGGTCGGCGGACGCTTCCCCTCGGGGGCCGGGGCGTCGCTGGTGGTTCCTGACAAACGGGTCTCCTGCCGGTGCTGCTGAGCTCAGGACATGCTAGCCGCTCCGGTGTGTGCGAAACTTGCCGCCGACACGACCGACCGAACACCGACACGAGGATGCCGTTGCCCAGCCAGCCACGGGAGAGCGCCCGACTCGAGTTCACGTACCTCGACGGGCTTCGAGGACTCGCAGCCTTCGCCGTCGTGTTCCACCACACCTACCTGTTCACCGGCCTCACCGACGCCGCGAAGACGGACATGCCGTGGATGCGTCCGATCATCGGGTGGGGCTACCTCGGTGTCCCGCTGTTCATCGTGCTGTCCGGCTACGTGCTCATGCTGCCGGTCATGACCCGCTCCGACGGCTACCGCGTACCCGGCGGCTTCTGGAAGTTCATCTGGCGACGTGCGCGACGGATCCTCCCGCCCTACTGGGCGGCGCTGGTGTTCTTCGCCCTGGTCGTCTTGTTCGTGCCGGTGATGCACAACCCGAACGGCACGCAGTGGGACACGAAGCTCCCGATGGGGTGGGGCGCGTTCCTGACGCACCTGTTCCTGGTGCACGACTTCTTCCCCACGTACATCGGCAAGATCAACGGGCCGATGTGGAGCGTCGCGATCGAGTGGCAGATCTACTTCCTCATGGCCCTGCTCATCCTGCCGATGTGGCGCCTGCTCGGCGGGTGGGTGACGACCTCGGTGCTCGTCGCGGCCGGGCTCTGGATGGGCGTCGAGAACCGGGACGCCTCGATGCACCCGTGGTTCGTGGGGCTCTTCGCCATCGGCATGCTCGCGGCGGCGATCACCGTGCGGGCCCGCGACGCGCACCTCGAGGGACGGCTCCGGTTCCTCGCGCCGCGGTGGACCGGCTGGGTGACCGGCGCCCTCGTCGTCGCGGCGACCGCGGCGATGGTCCTGATGTTCGCCTCGCGTCGTCTCTACTTCCAGCAGCAGACCTGGCCGTCGGAGATCGCCATCGGCGTGCTCTCCGGGATCGTCCTCACCTGGCTCGGCGTGGCCGCCGTCACGGGACACCACACCTGGTTCTCGCGGTTCCTCGCATGGCGGCCGTTCGTCCTCGCAGGACTCGTCTCGTACTCGGTCTACCTCTTCCACAGCCCCTTGCTGGCGTTCGGCAACCTGCTCCTGCTGCCCCTGGGGCTCTCGACGAAGTGGCAGTTCCTCGTCATGGTCGTCGTCGTGGTGCCCGTGACGATCGCACTCTGCGTCGGCTTCTGGTGGCTGGTCGAGCGCAACTTCCTCAACCAGCGGCAGCGTCACGCCGCCGCCGAGGTCACCTCGCGGGAGCCGATCCCCACCGTCGAGACCGTCCAGCCGGTACGCGAGTCCAGCGTGCGCTGAGCGGCCACGCCCCGTGCCACGGCGGCTACCATGGCCCGGACGCGACGTGGGCGACAGGGCTCCACGCATCTCGACAGGGAAGACGAGACCGCATGCGCAGATCCAGCAGAAGACTCCTCGGCCTGGGCACGGCGACGGTGGTGGCCGGGGCGATGACACTCGTGGCCGGTCCAGCGTGGTCCGAGACAGCAGGCACCGCGACGGCGTCGGCCGGCTCGAGCGCCGGTACCAGCGCGAGCACCACCGCGACCGCGACCGGGACCACCACTGGGCCGTCCGTCGCCGAGATGGACGCGAGCGGCAACCACGTCATGGGGGCCGGCATCGCAGCACACGCCGGGCAGACCCGGGTGGCCGCCGACCTGCCGGTCGGGCCGACACCCCTCGGCACGAACACGAAGGTCGCCGCCGCCGCGGCGAAGCGCCCGACGGGCAAGATCAACGGCATGGACGTCAGTGCCTGGCAGCCGAACGTCGACTTCACGGCGGCGTACGGACTCGGCGCTCGCTTCGCCTACATCAAGGCGACCGAGGGCGTCTCGTACGTCAGCTCGACGTACGCGTCGCAGTACCGGAACGCCAAGAACGCCGGCTTCATCCGCGGCGGCTACGTGTACGCCCAGCCGAGCAAGGCCAGCGGCGCGGCGACCGCGAACTACTTCTTCGCCCACGGCGGGCAGTGGACGGCCGACGGCGTCACGCTCCCCCCGCTGCTCGACATCGAGTACGGCACCGCGGCCCAGGGCGTCTGCTACGGCAAGAGCTGGCCGCAGATGCGGTCGTGGATCGCGGACTTCTCGGCGACCGTCTACAAGAAGACGCACCGCTACCCGGCGATCTACACGACGACCGACTGGTGGAAGCGCTGCACGAACAACAGCATCCGGTTCGCGAAGAACCCGTTGTTCGTCGCGATCTACCCGGTCAAGGACTTCTCCGGCCCCGGGACCCTCGGGGCCAGCTGGAAGTCCACGGGGTGGCGCTTCTGGCAGTGGGCGGCCAGCGGGACGCTCCCGGGCGACCAGGACGTCTACCGCAGCGCGGACGGCGCGAACCTCCGCGCGTTCGCGAAGAAGACGGAGTAGCCCCGCCGGACGTCAGCGGGTCTGGCGGGTGGCCTCGGCGAAGTCGGCGTCGAGGGCGGTCGCCATCCGGGCGACGCCGTCGGCGAGCTGCTCGCGGACGGCGTCGCGGTTCGCGTCGAGCGCCTCGAGCTGGGCCGTGACGTCGTCGACGAACGTGGGTTCGAGCGCGGCCTCGATCGGTTTCGAGAACTCCTGCTGACCCATCTGCTCGAAGAACAGTCGGCCCTTGTCGACGTAGTAGAGCACGGCGGCCGGGACGCCCGCGATGGTCGCGACGATGGCGGAGTGCAGGCGGCTCGCCAGGAACAGGCGGCTGCGGGACATCAGACCCGCGTACTCGGCGGGCGAGAACTCGTCGGCCTCGACCACGTGGGTGCGGTCGCCGTGCTGCATGAGCGCGATGACCTCGCGCGCGAAGGCGGCATCGCCCTCCGAGGCCTCCATGTGCATCGGGTAGAACACGACGTCGGCGTCCCACCGGTCGATGACACGGTCGGCCAGGTCCGCGACGGCCTGGCGGTAGGTGACGAGTCGGTCGCTGTCGACGCCGGTCTGGCGGAAGCGCTTCGGCAGGAAGCGGAACGGGATCCAGCCGCTGCGCTTGTAGTGGAACCAGCGGCGGACGCCGAACCCGATCGAACCGTCGAGACGCTCGGCGGTGAGGCCGGTGGTGCGCTCCAGGCGCTCGAGCACACCGGCGTCCGGCACCGTGACGGTGCCGACGACGGCCGGGTCGAAGGACGAGACGATCGGCGTCGTCACGCCCCACGCCAGGAGCTTCTCGCGGGACTCGTCGTCGCGGACGGCGAACGAGCGGCACAGGTCGACGGTGGCGCGGATCAGGCGCTTGCTGACGCCGGCGGTGGTCGGACCGATGCCCTGGAAGGCCCCGACCAGGTTCTCGTTGACCGCACGGACGAGCAGCATCTTGCCGAACCAGTACACGAGGCCGAGCTTGTTCGTGTAGTCCTTGAGGATCTCGCCGCCACCCCACAGGACGACGTCGGCGCCGCGCGCGGCACGCAGCAGGGCGAAGAGGTCGCCGATGCCGGTGCTGTACGGCGACACCGGCAGGAACCGGATCCCGAACCACGCGGCGTCCCGCTCGGGGTACTGCGACAGCGAGACGATCTCGGCGTCGGGCCACCGTCGACGGACGAGCTCGACGTTGCCGGCGAGGATCGCCCGGTCCCCGCGGTTGTGGGGCGAATCGCTATTGTGGATCAGAACGCGCACGGGTGGAGAGCCTACCGGACCGTCCCCCGCGACCCCCGGAAAGGCACGATGTCCCGCCCCACCCCCTCTGCCCGCCCCCGCCTGCTCGTCCTCGGATCGACGTTCCCGGCCCGCCCGGACGACGGTGTGCCGGCGTTCGTGCTCGACCTCGCCCACCAGGAGGCCCTCGAGTTCGACACGATGGTGCTCACCCCGCGGGTCCCGGGCGGCGCGACCACCGAACGCATCGGCGACGTCGGCGTCCGGCGGTTCCCGTACTTCCCGAAGGCGTTCGAGGACCTGGCCGACGGCGCGATCCTCGACAACCTCAAGGAACGCCGCTCGCGCATCGTGCAGGTGCCGGCCCTGGTGCTCGCGCAGTGGTTCGCGATCCGCCGCGTGGTCCGCTCCGCGAAGCCCGACGTCATCCACGCGCACTGGGCCATCCCGCAGGCACTCGTCGCGACGTTGGCGGCCCCGGGCGTCCCCCTCGTCGTCACCACCCACGGCGGGGACGTCTACGCGCTCCGTGCCGCTCCCCTGGTCCGCCTGAAGCGCTGGGTCTTCGGCCGTTCGGCCCACGTCACCACCGTGAACTCCGAGATGCGCGAGCGCCTGACGGAGTGGGGCGTGCCCGAGGCGCGCTCCACCGTCATCCCGATGGGCGTCGACCTCGGTCCGGCCCGCGCCACCCGCGCCCGCGTCCCCGCGCAGGAGCACCACGTGGTGGCGGTCGGCCGGCTCGTCGAGAAGAAGGGCTTCGGCAACCTGATCGAGGCGCTCCGGGGACTCGGCGACGAGGTGCCGTGGCGACTCACCGTGGTCGGCGACGGCCCCTACCGGGCGCAGCTCGAGCAGCAGGCTGCCGGACTGCCGGTGACGTTCCTGGGCCAGCGCGGACGCACCGAGGTGCTCGAGACCCTGGCCGCGGCGACCGTCGTGGCGGTGCCGTCGATCCCCGCGGCGAACGGCGACCAGGAGGGGCTGCCGGTCACCCTGCTCGAGGCCGCTGCCGTCGGCGCCGCGATCGTCGCGAGCGACCTGCCCGGCATCCGGGACGTCGTGCACGACGACGTGTCCGGCGTCCTCGTCGCCCCCGGGGACGTCGACGCGCTCCGCGACGCCCTGCGCCGCGTGCTCACCGACGACGCCGCGCGGGCGAGGTACCAGGAGCAGGCCGTCGTGTCGGCTGCGGACTTCTCCACCGAGCGCATCGGCGAGCGCTACCGGGCGGTGCTGCGCGCAGCCATCGGCTGACGACGCGGCAGACGCACAGGAGGCCCGGTGCCGGCCCCACGGACCGGCACCGGGCCTCCTGTCGGTCGCGGCTAGCGCCCCATGCCGCGGTACGTGAAACCGGCGGCGGTCCAGGCGTCGCGGTCGAGGCAGTTGCGGCCGTCGATGACGACCGGGCTCGACACCAGGGACGCCACCGTGGTCGCGTCGAGCTCGCGGAACTCGGCCCACTCGGTGAGCACGAGGACCAGGTCCGCGCCGGACAGCGCGTCCGCCGCGGTCTCGACGAAGTCGAGCTCCGGGTGCACACGACGCGCCGTGACGACGGCCTCGGGGTCGTAGGCCGACACCGTGGCGCCGAGCTCGTGCAGGCGTGCGGCGATGTCGAGGGCGGGCGAGTCACGGACGTCGTCCGAGTTCGGCTTGAAGGCCAGGCCGAGCACCGCGACGCGCTTGCCGGTCACGACACCGCCGAGCAGCTCCTGCGCCAACTCGACGACGTGCGCACGACGACGCAGGTTCGTGGCGTCGACGTCGGCCAGGAACGCCAGGGACTCCCCGACGCCGAGCTCGTTCGCCCGGGCCTGGAACGCCCGGATGTCCTTGGGCAGGCAGCCGCCGCCGAAGCCGAGGCCGGCGTTCAGGAACTTGCGGCCGATGCGGGCGTCGTGCCCGATCGCGTCGGCGAGCGCGGTGACGTCGGCGCCGGCGACCTCGGCGATCTCGGCCATCGAGTTGATGAACGAGATCTTCGTGGCGAGGAACGCGTTCGCGCTGATCTTCACGAGCTCGGCGGTGGGCAGGTTCACGACGAGCCGGGGGGTGCCGGACGCGAGCGCCTCGGCGTAGACCTCGTCGAGGGTGTCGACGGCGGCCTGCCCGGCGTCACCGTCCGGCACACCGTAGACGAAGCGGTCCGGGCTGATGGTGTCCTGCACGGCGAAGCCCTCGCGCAGGAACTCGGGGTTCCAGACGAGCGTCGCCCCGGGCACGGCCTCGGACACCTCGGCGGCGAGGCGCGCGGCGGTGCCCACCGGGACGGTCGACTTGCCGACGACGAACTCGCCGGCGGACAGGTACGGGGTGAGCGCGGCGACCGCGGCGTCCACGTAGGTCATGTCCGCGGCGCCGGTCGGGCTCTGCGGGGTGCCGACGGCGAGGAAGTGCACGCGGGCGCCGGCGACCTCGGCCATGTCGGTGGTGAAGCGGATCCGGCCGGAGGCGAGCGCCTCGGTCAGGATCTCGGGGAGACCCGGCTCGAAGAAGGGGGCCTCACCCGCGGCGAGCCGCTCGATCTTGGTCGGGTCGACGTCGACGGCGACGACCTCGTGCCCGAGCTTGGCCATGGAGGCGGCGTGCACGGCACCGAGGTACCCGCAGCCGATGACAGAGATACGCACGACGAAGAAGGTACCGGTTTCTCGTGGGAGTTCCAGCACCGTGGTGCCCCGGGTGTCGTGGCGACGTCAGGCGCGGACGTCGCCCCAGGGCGGTCGGTCCGGGCCGCCGACGATCTCGTCCCAGTCCGGCTCGCGGTGGCGCCGCCGGGCTTCGTACGCCTCGACCAGATCGTGCAGGACGGCCACCACGAGGTCGGCGTGCGGCACGTCCGCGAGCACCACGGCGGGGTCGTCGCCGGGGAACACCAGGACGTCACCGGAGCGGAACACGCCCTGGAGTCCGCGCCGGCGCACCGTCACGTCGTACCCGCGGGAGTGCAGGAGCTCCTGCCGGGTGCGTGTGCCGAGCCCGTGCACGACGACGAGCCGCCGGGTCGTGACGACGTACCGCTCGGACATCCAGCGGAACAGCGGCACGGCACCGCCGAACACCACGAGCACCACGACGAGTCCGGCGACGACGGCGTTCAGCCACGCCAGCTGCGCCTGGAACACGCCGAACCCGAACCCGCCGGCGACCACGACCAGCACGACGAACACCGCCGGGCGCACGAGCCGACGAGCGTGCGGTCGCAGGCGAGCGACGACGCGTTCGGGCGGCGGCTCGGCGGTCATGCCGTCATGCATACCGCAGGTGGGTGACGTCGCCCACGGCGACGCCCCTGGAGGCGCCCGCTCGATCCCGGATCGTGATGCGGCCCTCGTCGTCGATGCCGGTGGCGTCGGCCTCCTCCACGGTGCCGTCGGGCAGCTCGAGGCGGATGCGGCGACCGATCGTGCCGCACGCGGCACGGACGTGCGACCGGACCGACTCGGCGGCGGGACCACCCGTGACCAACGCGGCCACGGCCTCCAGGACGGCTGCCCGGAAGGCGGACAGGACCGCGTCGGCCAACGCGGGGGCGTCGTCGACCGCGCCCGCCACGAGCAGCGACGTCGACGTCGGGGTCGGCAGGCGGTCGGCGGGGATCGTGAGGTTCACGCCGGCGCCGACCACGATGCTGCCGTCGGAGGCGACCTGGCAGAGGATGCCGCACACCTTGTCGCCCGCGACCTGGACGTCGTTCGGCCACTTGACGGCGACGTCGGCGCCGGCGGGCAGCACCCGGGCGATCGCGTCACGCATGGCGGCACCGGCGACGAGGGGCAGCCAGCTGCGGTCGTGGTCGGCGAGGTCGGCGCGCACGAGCAGGCTCGCGGCCAGCGCCTCGCCCGCCGGTGCGCTCCACGTACGGTCGAGGCGCCCTCGGCCCGCGGTCTGGTGGAGCGTCGCGACCACGCTGCCGTGCTGCTGCTCGGCTGCCACGGCGAGCAGGTCGGCGTTGGTCGAGCCGGTCTCGTCGGGGACGGTGAGGGTCGCGCCCGTCGACCGGACCGCTTCGCTGGTGGCGGGGAACGACGACGACGGGGATGTGGACATGCACGCAAATGTACGGGCAGGAACCGTGGGGGTCCTCCAACCGGCCCCGACCTCGCCGCCGGTAGGGTGAGCGGGTGACTTCAGGAGACACCCCCGATCTCTCGACGACGGCAGGCCGGCTGGCCGACCTCCGCGAGCGGTACCACGAGGCCGTGACCGCCGCGGGCGAGTCCGCGATCGCCAAGCAGCACGCCAAGGGCAAGGGCACCGCGCGCGAACGCATCGAGCAGCTGCTCGACGAGAACTCCTTCGTGGAGTTCGACGAGTTCGTCCGGCACCGCACCACCTCGTTCGGCATGGACGCCAAGCGCCCCTACGGCGACGCGGTCGTCACCGGCGTCGGCACGATCCACGGCCGCAACGTCGCCGTGTACGCGCAGGACTTCACCGTCTTCGGCGGCTCGCTCGGCGAGGTCGCCGGCGAGAAGATCATCAAGGTGATGCAGCACGCGCTGAAGACGGGCGTGCCGATCATCGGCATCCTCGACTCCGGCGGGGCCCGGATCCAGGAGGGCGTGGTCGCGCTCGGCAAGTACGGCGAGATCTTCCGCCTCAACACCCAGGCGTCCGGCGTCATCCCGCAGCTGTCGATCATCATGGGCCCGGCGGCCGGCGGCGCGGTGTACTCCCCCGCGCTGACCGACTTCGTGATCATGGTCGACAAGACCAGCCACATGTTCGTCACCGGCCCCGACGTCATCAAGACCGTCACCGGCGAGGACGTCGGCTTCGAGGAGCTCGGCGGCGCGCAGACCCACAACGCGGTCTCCGGCGTGGCCCACTACCTGGCCGAGGACGAGTCCGACGCGCTCGACTACGCGCGCTCGCTCATCGGGTTCCTGCCGGACAACAACCTGTCCGACGCACCCGCCTACGACGTCGCCCCCGAGCTCGAGACCACCGACGCCGACCACGAGCTCGACCTGGTGATCCCGGACTCGACGAACCAGCCGTACGACGTCACCACGATCATCGAGCACGTCGTCGACGACGGCGAGTTCCTCGAGATCCAGCCGCTGTTCGCGCCGAACATCCTGATCGGCTTCGGCCGGGTCGAGGGCCGCACCGTCGGCATCATCGCGAACCAGCCGCAGGCCATGGCCGGCACGCTGAACATCGACGCCGGCGAGAAGGCAGCCCGCTTCGTGCGGTTCTGCGACGCGTTCGGCATCCCGATCCTGACCCTGGTCGACGTGCCCGGCTACCTGCCCGGTACCGACCAGGAGTGGACCGGGGTCATCCGGCGCGGCGCGAAGCTGCTGTACGCCTACGCCGAGGCCACCGTCCCGCTCGTCACCGTCATCACGCGCAAGGCCTACGGCGGCGCGTACATCGTGATGGGCTCGAAGCAGCTCGGCGCCGACATCAACCTGGCCTGGCCGACCGCCGAGATCGCCGTCATGGGCGGTCAGGGCGCCGTCAACATCCTGTACCGCGCCGAGATCAAGCGCGCCGAGGAGTCCGGCGAGGACGTCGCAGCGGTCCGCACGAAGCTCGCGAACGAGTACACCTACAACGTCGCGTCGCCGTACCTGGCGGCCGAGCGCGGTGAGCTCGACGGCATCATCCAGCCGCACGCCACCCGCGTCTCGGTCATCAAGGCCCTGCGTGCCCTGCGTGGCAAGCGTGCGACGCTGCCGCCCAAGAAGCACGGGAACATCCCCCTCTGATGGGTGCGTACTGATGGGTCGGCACGCAGCTCCGGTGCCCTCGGACGAGCCCGCCTCGGTGGCCGACGTCCGGGTGGTCTCCGGCGAGCCCACCCCCGAGGAGCTCGCAGCGGTCGTGGCCGTGCTGCAGCGCCAGGCCGACGAGGCCGCAGCAGCCGGTCGTGCCGAGGTCGTCGACGAGCCGCGCACCGGGTGGCAGGCCTCCGCCCGCGGCCTGCGTCGCCCGCTCGACCACGGTCCCGGTGCCTGGGGCCGATCGCTCCGCTGACCTCCGCTGACCTCCGTTGGCCTTCCTGTACCCCTGGTGTCCCCGACCCGATGGGCGTTGCAGGCTGCACTTCCCGGTCGGTATCCCCTCGCACGGGGGACACGAATCGTCCAAGAGGACCGGAAATGCCGAATTTGTCCCCCATAATGACGACTGACACGAGGGTTGTGGGTTGGCATAGTTACTGGTGTTCGGTGTCCTTCAACGAAGAACATCGCAGGTCGGTGGCCGACTAGGGTACGACGCCACCGCCCGCTGCGAGGCAGGGCGACATTCGGGTTGTCGCTCAGCCTCGGGTCGTGAACGGGCCGGTCGGATACGACCGGCCCGTTCCCCGTTCCCCGTTCCCCGTTTCCGGGGGCGTTCGCGCGCACCCCATCCGCGACACTCCACGCGTCGAACGACACGTGCGTTGTCGGGATGATCGCGTCAGCCGTCGGCGCCAGCCCGGCGCGACCACGGTGCGGCCGGGAGGCCCGTGGCGGCGCCGCCACGCGCCTCCCGGCCGCTGCGTCCCGCGTCCACCGCCGCGCGCTCCACTTTCGCGACATTCCACGCGTCGATCGCCTCGTGGTCCGTCGGATGATGCGCACGCACCGCATGCGTGCGCATGTTCCGACGTTCCACGCGTCGATCACCTCGTGGTTCGTCGGATGATGCGCACGCACCGGGCGCCAGCTCGAGCAGGCGCAGCGCGCCTCAGGCGGGCTCGTGCCGCGGGATCTCGAGCCAGAGGGCCACGGAGTCGTCCTCGTCGCCGTCGTCGTCCTCCATGCTCGCTCCGAGGGCTGCGGACTCGCTCGCGGCCGTGTCGAGCTTGAGCCCGACGACCGTGACCGCGGAGTCGGACCCCTCGCTGACGGTGCGGACGATGACGTTGTCGGCCTCGCGGGCCTGGCGGAGCGCCTCGGCGATGCGGGCGTGGATGCGGCGGACGTCGTCGACCTCGAGCTCGTCGAGCCCGCCGTCGTCGTGCAGCTGCACCGTCGCTCCGCGGCGGCGCAGGCGCATGACCTCGTCGCGGACGTCCTCGGACAGCAGGGAGCGGCCGCGGATCTCGTCGCGGATGGCCTGCTCGAGGTGCAGGCACTCGGCCCGGTCCGCGTCGTCGAGGTCACCGCACGAGTCGATGATCCGCTGCAGCATCGGCAGCGCCATCCGCGTGGTCTGGCTCAGGCGGAACTGCCGCTCGAAGACGTGGGCGTCCTGCGCCGCCTGCCAGTCGGCGGTCTCCTGCTCCGCACGGACGAGCTCGCGGGTGTTCCGGATGGCACGGTTCATGGCGATGGCGAACACCGTGGCGATCGCGACCCAGGCCACGCTGCCGAGCACCCCGAGTGTGCCGAGCGCGTCGAGACCGGCCCAGGCGACCGTGTACACCGCGAGGAACAGGACCCCGGCCCAGGCGAACGGGCCGCGTCCCCGCACGACGAGCACGACCATCAGCGTACCGACGGCCGCGATCCACCACGTGGCGGACCCCGGACCGTTCGCCAGGTCGACGACCGGCGCCGCGACGAGCGGCATCACGATCGCGGTGGCGAGCGAGAAGCACGCCGTCCAGACCGGCAGGACCTTGCCGGGCACGAACAGCGCGAGGCCGGTGGCCGCGGCGTAGAGGACCATGCAGGCGATGACGGGGCCGACGTCGTGCACGCGCTGCAGCGACGCGACGGCGAGGACCAGGTGGTACAGGGAGAACAGCGACGCCAGGCCGAGCGCGATGCTCGCGGGCAGGGAGACCCTCATGCTCCGGCTCCCGTCGCCGGGAGCGTGGACGGCGTGGTCGGCGACCAGCGCAGCTCGATGCGCGTGCCCTCGCCCGGGGCGCTGTGCACCTCGGCACGGCCGTCGACGGCGGCGACGCGCTCGATGATCGACCGCCGTACCCCGAGTCGCTCGGAGGGGATCGTCGCGACGTCGAAGCCGCGACCGTCGTCACCGACCTCGACGTGCACGCCGTCGTCGTGCTGCTCGACGCGGACCCAGCGGGCGACGTCGGGACCACCGGCGTGCTGGACGCTGTTGACGGCTGCCTGCAGCGCCGCTGATGCGAGGGCGTCGGCGACCGACGCCGGCATCCGGACCGACCCGGCCGGCGCCGGGACGAGCCGAACGGGCGCCGCGAGGGCACCGATCGCCTCGCCGATGCGGGTGCGGAGGTCGGCGAGCGTGACCGGGGTGTCGTCGTCCGGGCCGTCGGCCGCTGCGGCCTCGAGGTGGTCGATGGCGTTCCGTGCCATGCGGGCGGCGAGGGTCTTCGCCTCGAGCGTGTCGGCCCGCGCGGCGGAGAGCAGCGTCGTCAGCACACTGTCGTGCACGATCGCGTCGACCTGCACGCGCTCTACCTCGACCGCGTGCTCGCGGATGGCGAGCGAGTACCGGCGGACCGCGGTCGACTGCGCCGTGTCGACCGACGACGCTGCCCGGCGGAGGACCACGGCGATGACGAGCACCGCACCGCTGAGCAGCGCCGTGTACACGCCGTCGAGCAGCGCACGGACGAGCCCGGCGTCGCCACCGACCGGGGTGAGGCGGAGGACGACGTAGATCGCCGGCACGAGTGCGGTGTAGATCGTGGCCCGCCAGGTGGCGAAGCCCATGGCTGCCGCGGTCGAGCCGACGGTGCAGAACCACCACGGCCACGGCTGCTGCGTGGACGGGATCGAGTCCTGCACCGTGAGCGGCCACGTCGTCAACGCGACCAGGAAGAGCAGGGCGCACAGGATCTGCGCGAACTGCGCCACCCGCGGCACGAACGCCGAGACCCCGACCAGGACGAACGACGCCCCGAGCGCGATCGCGACGACCGGGCCCCAGAACGGATCGAGGTACGGCAGCTGGGCGAGCACCGCCGGGGTGTCGACGATGCCGAGGCCGACCGCGGTCATCGCCAGCAGGATCGCGAAGGCACGCTCCACCGACGCCTGCGTGATCGACGCTCGGACGCTGCGTGACGGGTCGGCACCGAACGGCGCGCCGTCACCGAAGCCGACCGGTTCGTCACCGGGAGCACGACCAGAGCCTGCTGAGACGCGCCCGGCCTGGCCCGACGCCGCACCACCGCCGCCCGACCCGCGGCCGAAGCGCCGACCGGTCCCCCGACCGACCCCCGGGCCGCTCCCCCGGCGCGACGCCGGCTCAGCCGCGCTCGCCATCGTGTTCAGCGACCGTCGCCGTCGGGGTCGATGCCCGAGTCGAGCCCGGGGAGGATGCCGTCCTCGACCGCCCGTCGCAGCAGGTCGACCTTCGTCGGGGCCGGGCGACCGACCTCGACGTACTTCACGCGGATGCGGTCGAGGTACTCACGAGCCGTGGAGTACCCGATGCCGAGTTGCTGCGCCGCCAGCTTGAGCGGCAGACCCGAGGCGTACAGGTGCAGGATCTCGCGCTCGCGTCGGCCGAGCTGGGCCTTCGCGAAGTCGCGGTCGGCGTCGATGGCGCTCGCCCACTCGAGGTTGTTCAGCACGTCACCACGGGCGACGGTGGCGACCGCTGCCATCACCGTCTTCGTGGCGGACGACTTCGGGATGACACCGGCAGCCCCTGCTGCGAGTGCCTCACGGACGTTGGCGACGCGGTCCGCGATGGAGTGCACGAGCACGGCGGAGCCGGTCCCCTGCACACCCTTGACGTTCTCGGTGACGGTCGAGCCGTCTCCGAGGGACAGGTCGAGGACGACGACGTCGACCTCGCGCCCGTCGAGGTTCTGGACGTACTCGGGCACGCTCGCGGCGGTGAGCACCACCTCGAAGCCCTCGTTCTGGCACGCCGCCTGGATCCCGAGTCGCACGGACTCGTGGTCGTCCACGATCGCGACCCGGACCGGCCTGGTGGCCGTGCCCGACGTCTCGGCTGCGGTTGTCGTTCCTGCTCCCACTGTGGCCTCTCGTTCCGATGTGCGCCCCCGGCCCCTGAAACCGGATCGCCATCAGCGCCCAGGATACCCAGGCTGGACTCAGGTCCGGGGAAACCGGACGCGCCACGCGGACGAAACCGCCCGGTTGCCCGTCAGCGCGCGGGTGTCAAGCGCGCCACGGCCTCCATGTGGTGCGTGTGCGGGAACAGGTCGAACGCCCGCAGCGCCTCGAGCTTGTACCCCAGGTCGGCGAACGTCGCGACGTCGCGGGCGAGCGCGACGGGGTCGCAGGCGACGTAGACGACCTGCGACGGGTGCAGGGCCGCGATCTGCTCGACCACCTGACGACCGGCGCCGGCGCGCGGCGGGTCGAGGACGATCGTGCCGGCGCTGAACCGGTCCTTCTCGGCGCGCGAGGCGTTCGCCACCGTGTTCGCGAGCCAACGGTCGACCCGTCCGGTCTCGGCGCGCGCACCGAGCCACTCGGAGAGGTTCTCCTGCGCGTGCTCGGTCGCGCGCGCGGCGCTCTCGACGCTCGTGAGGCGCGCCTTCGGGCCGACGAGGTCGCCGAGCGCGGCGGCGAGCAGGCCGACACCGCCGTACAGGTCCAGGTGGGTGCCCTCGGGGTCGAGTCGGTCGCGGTCGACCAGGTCCTGCACGGCCTCGGTGAGCACCGACGCCGCGGCACGGTGCACCTGCCAGAACCCGTTGTCGTCCACCTCGAAGGTGCGCTCCCCCACGACCTCGGTCACCACGGTGGGCTTCTGCTCGTCGATGACCAGGCGCGCGCCCTCGGAGCCACTGGGTGCCAGCACGTCGATCACCGACGACCCGGGCATCACGCCACGGCCCAGCGGCGCACTCTGCTGCACGGCGTCGTTCGCGAGCGGCAGGCTGGTGACGGGGATGACCGAGTGCGAGCGTGCGGCGAACGGACCGGCGGTACCGTGCTCGTCGACGTGCAGCCGGACCCGGGTGCGCCAGCCGAGGCCGTTCGCGGCGTCGTCGCCGGGTGCGGCCTCGACGGCGACGTCCGTGCCGAGCACCGACGTCAGGTCCGTGTGCGCGAACCGCGAGAACGAGTCGACGAGCACGTCGTGCTTCAGCGTGCGCTGGTGCGCGAGGGCGATGTGGCCGAACTCGGCACCGCCCGGGCGCGTCTTGGGGTCGCGGTCGAGTGCGGCCTCGGCCCAGACGTGGTCGACGCGGTGCTCGCTCGGGGTGACGACGCTGACGGTGTCGGCGCGCCAGAACGACTTCTTCCGGTCCTCGGTCACCCGGGCGACGACGCGCTCCCCGGGGATCGCGTCGGAGACGAAGACCACCCGGCCTTCGTGCCGTGCCACCGAGATACCGCCGTGGGCGATCCCGGTGACGTCGAGTTCGAGCAGCGTTCCGACGGATTCACCCATGGTTCGATGGTCCCATGCGTCTGTACCTCGCGAGTACATCCCCCGCCCGCCGAGCGCTCCTCGCCCAGTCCGGGATCGAGCCCGTGCTCGTGTCACCGGGGGTCGACGAGGACGCCGCGGCGTCCGCGGCCGCCACCGCGCTCGGCCGCGACCTGACCGGCCCGGAGCTCGTGTCGCTGCTCGCCGTCGCGAAGGCGTCGGCCGTCGCGGACGCCGACGTCGCCGGGTCGCCGGTCGACGGCTTCGTGTTCGGAGGCGACTCCGCCTTCGAGGTCGACGGGCGCCTGTACGGCAAGCCGCACGACCCGTCGGTGGCCCGGGAACGCTGGCGGCAGATGCTCGCCGCCGGCGGCGGGACGCTGTGGAGCGGGCACTGCGTCATCGACCGGCGCCGCGACCTGGACCCGGCCACGGGACGGACGGGAGGCCCGGATGCGGCCCGCCCCGTGCCTCCCGTCCGCAGCCTGGTGACGTCTCATGCCGGCGTGCCGGAGCTGGGTGACGTCGCTCCAGGCGGGTCGGCCCTGGCCGCCGGTGGCGACCGCGTGGTCGCCGTGGACAGCGCCGTGCTGACGTTCGCCGACGACCTGTCCGCCGAGGAGATCGACGCGTACGTGGCGACTGGCGAGCCGCTCGAGGTCGCGGGGGCGTTCACCATCGACGGGCGGGCGGCGGCGTACATCTCGCGCATCGACGGGGCACCGTCGGCGGTGGTCGGACTCTCGTTGCCGGTGCTGCGGTCGATGCTGCTCCGCGGCTTCGGCGTCCCCTGGCACGAGTTCTGGTCACTGTAGACATCCGCACTTGTTCGGCACGGTTCTTTGTGGGTGCCAGTCAAAACGCGCTCCCCGTGCACGAATACGCTGATGTCTCATGCCCCGTATCAGCAAGGTCCTCATCGCGAACCGCGGCGAGATCGCCGTCCGCATCATCCGCGCGGCCCGCGACGCAGGCAAGGCATCGGTCGCCGTCTACGCTGACCAGGACCGTGACGCCCTGCACGCCCGCCTCGCCGACGAGGCCTACGCGCTGAACGGCACCACGAGCGCCGACACCTACCTCGTCATCGACAAGATCATCTCGGTCGCCCGACGCTCCGGCGCGGACGCCGTGCACCCGGGCTACGGGTTCCTGGCTGAGAACGCCGACTTCGCCCGTGCCGTCATCGACGCCGGACTGACCTGGATCGGCCCGTCGCCCGACTCGATCGAGCGCCTCGGTGACAAGGTCTCCGCGCGACACGTCGCTGAAAAGGTCGGCGCGCCGCTCGCACCCGGCACCATCGAGCCCGTCAAGGACGCCTCCGAGGTCATCGCGTTCGCCGACGAGGTCGGCCTGCCGGTCGCCATCAAGGCGGCCTTCGGCGGCGGTGGCCGTGGTCTGAAGGTGGCACGGACGCGCGACGAGGTCGCCTCGCAGTTCGAGTCGGCGACGCGTGAAGCCATCGCCGCGTTCGGCCGGGGCGAGTGCTTCGTCGAGAAGTACCTCGACAAGCCGCGCCACGTCGAGACCCAGTGCCTCGCCGACCAGCACGGCAACGTCGTCGTCGTGTCGACGCGTGACTGCTCGCTGCAGCGCCGGCACCAGAAGCTCGTCGAGGAAGCGCCCGCGCCGTACCTGACGGACGCGCAGCAGGAGCGACTGTACGAGTCATCGAAGGCGATTCTGCGCGAGGTCGGCTACGTCGGTGCCGGCACCTGCGAGTTCCTGATCGGCGCCGACGGCACCGTGTCGTTCCTCGAGGTCAACACCCGCCTGCAGGTCGAGCACTGCGTGTCCGAAGAGGTCACCGGCATCGACCTGGTGCGCGAGCAGTTCCGCATCGCCGAGGGCGGCGTGCTCGACTACTCCGACCCCGTGGCGCACGGTCACTCGTTCGAGTTCCGCATCAACGGCGAGGACCCGGGGCGCAACTTCTTCCCCGCGCCCGGCCCCGTGCACGCCTTCAACGCGCCGTCCGGCCCCGGTGTCCGCGTCGACTCGGGCGTCGTGAGCGGCGACGTCGTGTCCGGTTCGTTCGACTCGATGCTCGCGAAGCTCATCGTCACCGGCGCCACCCGTGCCGAGGCACTGGAGCGCTCGCGTCGTGCACTGGCCGAGTTCGAGGTCACCGGCCTGCCGACCGTGCTCCCCTTCCACCGTGCGGTCGTGTCGGACCCGGCGTTCGCCACGGACGACTCCTCGCCGTTCTCCGTGTACACGCAGTGGATCGAGACCGACTTCGTCAACGAGATCCCGGCGTGGAGCGGCTCCCCCGAAGAGCTCCCGGTAGCGGCTCCGCGCGACTCCGTCGTCGTCGAGGTGCAGGGCAAGCGCATCGAGGTCACCATGCCGTCGATCGTCGGTGGCGGTGCCGCTGCCGGTGTCGCCGGTCGTCGTCCGGCCGGTCCCTCCGCTCCCCCGAAGCGCCGCTCGTCGGCGGTCAAGGGCGGCATCGCGAAGTCCGGCGGGTCCGTCGCCTCGCCGATGCAGGCGACCGTCGTGAAGCTCGCGGTCGCCGAGGGTGACACCGTGGTGAAGGGCGATCTGCTCGTCGTGCTCGAGGCCATGAAGATGGAGCAGCCCGTGCAGGCCCACAAGGACGGCGTCGTCACCGGCCTGAACGCCCCGGTCGGCCAGACGGTCTCGTCCGGTCACGTGCTGCTCGAGCTGGCGTAGGCCGCGCGGTCCGTCGCGGTCCGTCGCGGGCCGTCAGCTCGGGTTGCGCCCCGCTGTGGTCATCGCGCCCCGACTCTTCGGGGCGCGATGACCTTCAGAGGGCGCGGCTCGCAGCATGGCGCCAGGCAGGACCCCAGTTCGGACCGAGCGGCACCCCGGCATCGTGCAGGATCCGCGGGAGCTGCCCCGCGGGCATCGCGTCCGACCACATCACCCGTGCGAATCGGTTGACCCCCCGACGACGACGGAGACGGTCCTCCCGACGCTTCTCGTCGACCAGGGCGTCTGCCGCGGTGTGCCCTCGCCGCGGGTCGTCGTACTTCACCCGGCCGTCGAACTCGACGATCACCCCGGCTTCCGCGAACCACAGGTCCACCCGGTCGCGGAGCACGCCGTCGTGCCGGAACTCCTGCTGCAGGACCGGGTCCGGAGCGCCGAGCACGTGCGCACCCCACCGTGTGATGCTCTCCCCCGGCGACTCGGCGAGCGGATCCGCGCACTCGACCAGTTCCCGCGCGCGTCGATGCCCGCGAGCACGGCGACTCCCGAGCGCTTCGAGGATCGTCGCCCGCTCGACGCCGCGCCGCAGCACCGCGTCGAGCACGACGATGGCACGCCACGGGTGTTCGCGAAGGGCGACGTCGACCGCGGTCTCGGTCAACGTCGTGACGGGCACACCGTCGACCTCGACGGAGGACGGTCGCCGGCCGGCGCTGCCGATGCGCTGGACGCTCCGCTTGACCTGGCCCCGGTCCCGGGACGGGTCGGTCACCGTGACACGCTCGCCGAACGCCCCGATCCACGGCAGTCCGAGCATGGCCACCGCTGACCGGTGCGACACCACGACGGAGCCCCTCCCGCCGGCGAGCACACTCCGCACGAGCATGCGATGTCGTTGACGTCCTGTCATCGACGCCCACTCGTCCGACCCGACGTACGTGCCACGGTGCACCCGGACGAGGGCGCCGGCATCCGCTGCGCGACGGATCGCCGACGCACGACCGGGGTCCTGCGCGAGGCCGATGGTCGAGATGGGTTCGTGTTCCATGGTCCGATGATCGCGACGCACGGTCCATCACGAGCGGGGTCTGCGCGATCTGTGGACAGGCCACGGGGCTTCGCACCACGTTGCGGGCATCGCGCCCCGAAGAGTCGGGGCGCGATGCACGCAGCGGGGCGCAACACGAACGAGCCGAGCGCGAACGAGCCGAGCGCGAACGGGCCGAGCGGCGCCGCTACGAGACCAAGGGGCGCACGGCGGCGGCCAGGGTGTCGACCAGGCGCTGGGCCTCGGCGGGGGTCTCGGCGACGGTGTCGATGTAGACCTTGACCTTGGGCTCGGTGCCGCTCGGTCGGACGATCACCCGCGCGTCACCGGTCAGGTCGTAGCGCAGGATGTCCGACGGCGGGAAGCCCTCCACCCCCTCGACGTAGTCCGTCACGGTGCGGACGTCCAGCCCGCCGAGCGACGACGGCGGAGCGGACCGGAGCGACGCCATGATCTGCCCGATGCGGGACAGGTCGTCGACGCGGGTCGCGACCTGCCCCGACGCGAACGCCCCGAACTCGGCGGCGAAGGCGTCGAGCTGCCCGGCGATCGACGATCCGGCTGCGGCGAGGTCCGACGCCAACGACAATAGCGACAGTGCCGCCGAGATGCCGTCCTTGTCGCGGACGACCGACGGGTCCACCAGGTAGCCGAGTGCCTCTTCGTACCCGAAGAGCAGCCCGGGGACCCGCGAGACCCACTTGAAGCCGGTCAGGGTGTCGCGGTACTCCAGACCGTGGCGGGCGGCGACACGCGCCAGCGCCGGCGACGAGACGATCGACGCCGCGAGGGTACCCGTGGCGCCGGTCTCCGACGCTCGGACGGCAGCCTGCCACCCGAGCAGCCACCCGACCTCGTTGCCGGACAGGCGACGGTAGGTCGGGTCCCCGGAGTCGGAGACCGCCGGGATCGCGAGCGCCAGCCGGTCGGCGTCGGGGTCGTTCGCGATGACGAGGTCTGCGCCGACCGCGAGCCCGCGGGCGATCGCCAGGTCCATCGCGCCGGGTTCCTCGGGGTTCGGGAACGACACGGTCGGGAACGCTCCGTCCGGCTCGATCTGCTCCGGCACGACCGCGGGCGACGCGAACCCGGCTGCGGCGAACACCGCGCGTGCGGTCTCCCACCCGACACCGTGCATCGCCGTGTACACGACCGTGGGCTGCTCCTGCGGCGCCAGGGTCGGCGTCGCCACGGTGGCGGCCGTCGCGGCCACGTAGGCGTCGAGCAGCGCGGACGACGCGACGGTGTAGTCGGTGCCCCGAGGAAGGTCCGTGATCGACCCCGCCGCGACGGCGTCGATGGCGTCCGCGATGCGGCCGTCGACCGGCGGCACGATCTGCGACCCGTCGTCGTCCTGGCCGAGGTACACCTTGTACCCGTTGTCGCGGGGCGGGTTGTGGCTCGCGGTGACCATCACCCCGGCACCGACGTCGAGGTGCCGCACGGCGAACGCGAGCACCGGCGTGGGCAGGGCGACCGGCAGCAGCGTGACCTCGAGCCCGAGGCCGCGCATGACCTCGGCGGAGTCGCGCGCGAAGACGTCGGAGTTCACCCGGCCGTCGTACCCGATGACGACGCTGCGCGACCGGCCCGTGTCGATCAGGAAGCGTGCGAGACCGGCAGCGGCCTGCGACACGACGACCCGGTTCATCCGGAGCGGCCCGTAGCCGAGCTCGGCGCGGAGGCCGGCGGTGCCGAACTGCAGCCGGCCACCGAACCGTGCGGCGAGTGCCTGGACGGCCGGACCGGAGCCGTCGGACGCGGCGTCGATCGCGGCGGTCAGCTCGTCGCGGGTCTGTGCGTCCGGGTCCTGCGCGAGCCAGGACCGAGCCGTGCCGAGCACGTGGTCCAGATCGATCTTCACGACGCCGGCTGCCCGAGGGCGGTCACCACGCGGGCGAGCAGGTCCGCGATCACGGGCTCGGCCTGCTTGCCGGCCTCGAGCACCTCGGTGTGCGACAGCGGCGTCTTCTGGATGCCGGCGGCGAGGTTCGTGATGAGGGAGAACCCGAGGACCTCCATGCCGGCCTGTCGCGCGGCGATGGCCTCGAGCGCGGTGGACATGCCGACGATGTGTCCGCCGATGGCCTTGGCCATCTGGACCTCGGCCGGGGTCTCGTAGTGCGGGCCGCGGAACTGCGTGTAGACGCCTTCGTCGAGGGACGGGTCGACCGAGCGCGCCACGTCTCGCAGCCGGGCCGAGTACAGGTCGGTGAGGTCGATGAACGTCGCGCCCTCGAGCGGGCTGTCGGCGGTCAGGTTGATGTGGTCGCTGATGAGCACGGGCGTACCGGGCGTCCAGTGCTCCTTGATGCCACCGGCACCGTTGGTCAGCACCATCACCGTGGCCCCCGTGGCCGCGGCGGTGCGGACGCTGTGCACGACCCGACGGACACCGTGGCCCTCGTAGTAGTGCGTGCGTGCGCCGATGACGAGCGCGTGGCGGCCGTCGGCGAGGCGGATCGACCGGATGGTGCCGGAATGTCCGGGAACGGCCGAGGCACTGAACCCGGGCACCTGGTCCGCCGGGATCTCGGACACGGTCTCCCCGATGATGTCGGCGGCCTTGCCCCAGCCCGAGCCGAGGGTCAGGGCGATGTCGTGCCGCTCGATGCCGGACTTCGCGGCGATGACGGCGGCGGCGTCCCGCGCGACCTCGAACGGGTCGGCAGCGGGGTCGTTCAGCGGGTTCTCGGTGCTCATGCCCCAACTCTAAAGGGCAGACACCCGCCGCAGCGGCCGCCACCGCACCCGCCGCAGCGGCCGCCGCCGCACCCGCCTCAGTGCTCGCCGAGCGCCCGGTCCACCGCCGCCGTGATCTCGCCCTGGTCGAAGTGGTTCCGGATCACGATGACCTCGGCGTAGGTGTCGCCGATCGCCTCGACGAACTCCTGGCTGGTGAGGATCACGTTGGCGTCGTCGGACACGTCGCGTACCGAGGCCACGTCGGCCGCGACGACCGATGCCTGCAGGCCGAGGGCGGACAAGGCCTTCTCGGCGTTCACCTTGAGGATCCCGCTCGAACCGATGCCCGCACCGCAGATGGTCACGATCTTCACGCGGACACCCCCATGATCGTGCGGACCTCGTCCGCCGTCGTCGCGTCGGCGATCCGCCCCGTGACGGCCTGGTCGTTGAACAGGTTCGCGATCTCGCCGATGGACTCGAGGTGCGTGCCGACCCCGGCGACCGCGAGTCCCAGGACCACGCGGACCGGGTCGTTGTGCGGGTGGCCGAACGCGACCGGCGCGTCGAGGGTCACGACGGCGAGCCCGTCGCCGAGGACCGCGCCACCCGGTCGGGCGTGGGCGAACGCCAGGCCCGGGGAGATCACGATGTACGGCCCGTGTTCCTCGACCATGCCGATCATGGCGTCCGTGTACTCGTCGGTCGTGGCTCCGGACGCGACGAGCGCGCCGCCGGCCAGGCGCATCGCGTCACGCCAGGTGGGCGCGGTGGCCCCGAGGAGCACGGCGGCGTCCGGCAGCGGCGGCAGTCCCATGCGTCAGGCCTCCGAGTACCCGGAGGTGATGGTCGCGATGATCTCCTCGCGGTCCTCGAGCGGCAGGAACGAGCCGAGCGCCGCGTTGATCTGGAACGCCGCCAGGTCGTCGAGGTCGTAGCCGAACGTGCCGGCGAGCAGTGCGAGCTCCTTCGACAGCGACGTCCCGCTCATCAGGCGGTTGTCGGTGTTCACCGTCACCCGGAAGCCGAGCTGGTAGAGCACGTCGAAGGGGTGGTCGGCGAGGTCGTCGCCCCAGGCCGCGATCGCACCGGTCTGCAGGTTCGACGACGGCGAGACCTCGAGCGGGATCTCACGGTCGCGGACCCACGACGCGACCTCGCCGAGGGAGGCGAGCGTCGAGCCGTCACCGGCGTCGGAGAGCGTGACGTCCTCGAAGATCCGGACGCCGTGCCCGAGCCGCAGCGCGCGGCCGTCGACGAGCGCGGACCGGATCGAGGCGAGCCCGTCGGCTTCGCCCGCGTGGACGGTGACGGGGAACAGCTCGGACGCCAGGTAGTCGAACGCGGCACGGTGGTTCGAGGCGGGGAACCCGGCTTCGGCACCGGCGATGTCGAAGCCGACGACCCCGTTGTCGCGGTGCCGGACGGCGAGCTCGGCGATCTCGAGCGAGCGGTCGGCGTGGCGCATCGCGGTGACGAGCTGGCCGACCCGGATCCTGCCGCCGGCGGCGTCGACCGCTTCCTCGATGCCGGCCTGCACGGCCTCGACCGTCTCGTCGAGCGTCAGCCCGCCCTGCAGGTGCTGTTCCGGCGCCCACCGGACCTCGCCGTACACGACGCCGTCGGCGACCAGGTCCTCGACGAACTCACGGGCGATGCGCGTCAGCTGCGGTGCCGTCTGCATGACCGAGGTGGTGACGTCGAACGTCTTCAGGTACTCGACGAGCGAGCCCGAGTTCGACTGGTCGGCGAACCACTGCCCGAGCTCGGACGGGTCGGTGGTCGGCAGCGTCACACCCGAAGCAGCAGCCAGCTCGACGATCGTCGCGGGTCGCAGGCCGCCGTCGAGGTGGTCGTGCAGCGAGACCTTCGGCAGGTCGTTGATGACCGCTCCGGCGTCGGGCAGGCGGTAGGTCGGGGCGTCGGCGCTCATGCGACCAGGCTATCGGTGGTCACCACCGACGCGCAGGCACCTGTGCACAACAGACGCCGGAACGCACTGGAGGCTCTCCACAGCCGGGCAGGCGGCTGCAGCCCGGCCGATGGCCGGCCCGACGGCCCACGTTCAGCCCGCGATGCGTTCCCGCACGATCGGCCCGCGGGCCGCCACGGCGGCGTCGGACGAGCCGATCGACCACGCACCCTCGAGCGACTCGAGCGCCCGCGGGATCCGCGAGGCGTCGTCGGTGTGCAGCGTCCAGAGCGGCTGCCCCTCGGTCACGGTGTCACCGGGCTTGACGTGCAGCTCGATGCCCGCCCCGGCCTGCACCGGGTCCTGCGCGCGGGCACGACCGGCACCGAGGCGCCAGGCCGAGACGCCGAACGGCAGGGCGTCCTGCTGCGCCAGCACACCGGACGACGGCGCCGTGACGACGTGCTGCTCGCGGGCGACCGGCAGCGCGGCGGAGGGGTCCCCACCCTGCGCGGAGATCATCCGGCGCCAGGTGTCCATCGCGCGACCATCGGCCAGCGCCGCGGCGGGATCGGCGTCCGGCATCCCGGCGAGCGTCAGCATCTCCGAGGCCAGTGCCACGGTCAGCTCCACGACGTCGGCCGGCCCACCGCCCTCCAGCACCTCGACCGATTCCCGCACCTCGAGCGCGTTGCCGATCGTCAGGCCGAGCGGGACCTCCATGTCGGTGAGCAGCGCCGAGGTCTTCACCCCGGCGTCGTTCCCGAGGTCGACCATCGTCTGGGCGAGCTCCCGCGACGCCTCGTAGGTCGGCATGAACGCACCGGAACCGAACTTCACGTCGAGCACGAGCGCACCGGTGCCCTCGGCGATCTTCTTCGACATGATGCTCGACGCGATGAGCGGGATGCACTCGACGGTGCCGGTGATGTCGCGCAGGGCGTACAGCTTCTTGTCGGCCGGTGCGAGGCCGGAGCCGGCGGCGCAGATGACCGCACCGACGTCGGACAGGATCTCCATCATCCGGTCGTTCGACAGCGCCGCCTGCCACCCGGGGATCGACTCGAGCTTGTCGAGCGTCCCGCCGGTGTGACCGAGGCCACGGCCGGACAGCTGCGGCACCGCGACCCCGAACGACGCCACCAGCGGTGCGAGCGGCAGGGTGATCTTGTCGCCGACCCCTCCGGTGGAGTGCTTGTCGACGGTCGTCTTGCCGAGCGACCCGAACGACATCCGCTCCCCCGACGCGATCATCGCGAGCGTGAGGTCCTTGACCTCGCGCCGCTCCATCCCGTTCAGGAAGATCGCCATCGCCATCGCGGCCATCTGCGGGTCCTCGACGTAGCCGCGCGTGTACGCGTCGACGAGCCAGTCGACCTCGGCGGTGCTCAGGGCGCCACCGGATCGCTTCGTGCGGATGAGGTCGACGGTGTCGAACGGCTCGACGGCCATGGGGATCAGTGCTCCTGTTGGTAGGTGGCGAGGGTGCGTGGCCCGAACGCGTCGGGCAGGACCTCGTCGATGGTGCGGATGCCGGAGACCGTCTCGAGGAGCATGCCCTCGGTCGAGTGCTCGAACAGCAGCTGCCGGCAGCGGCCGCACGGCATGAGGGTCGCCCCGTCGCCGTCGACGCAGGTGAACGCGACGAGCTTGCCGCCGCCGGTCATGTGCAGCTGCGACACGAGCGAGCACTCCGCGCAGAGCGTCACCCCGTAGCTCGCGTTCTCGACGTTGCAGCCGGAGACGATCCGGCCGTCGTCGGTGAGCGCCGCGGCGCCCACCGGGAACGACGAGTACGGCGCGTAGGCGCGCCGCATCGCGGCCGTGGCGGCGTCGCGGAGGGCGCCCCAGTCCACGTCGTCGACCGGGAGGCCCGTGGCTGCGTCCGCCCCGTCGGCGGCGGTGGCGCCGCCTCCCGCGCGCAGGGCCGTGGCCGGGTCCGTCCAGGCGATCGCGTCGGTGGACGCGGCCGTGCCGTCGTCCGCAGCGTACGTGTCGGTCATGTGCCGTGCCTCCTGGCCGTCAGCTCTTGATGTAGGGCTTGCCGGACGCGGCGGGACCACGCGACTGCCCGACCAGGCCGGCCACCGCGAAGATCGTCACCACGTACGGCAGCATCAGCAGGAACTCGCTCGGCACGGGCGAGTCGATCGCCCCGAGCGTGTTCTGCAGGTTCGACGCGAAGCCGAACAGCAGCGCCGCCAGCGTGGCCTTGATCGGGTCCCAGCGCCCGAAGATGACGGCGGCCAGGGCGATGTAGCCGGCTCCCGCGGTCATGTCCTTCGTGAACGGTCCGACCGCGTCGAGCGTGAAGTACGCGCCACCGAGGCCGGCGATCGCGCCGGCGAGCGACACGTTCCAGAACCGGGTGCTCGTGACGTTGATGCCCACCGTGTCGGCAGCCTGCGGGTGCTCGCCGACCGCGCGGAGGCGCAGGCCCCAGCGGGTCTTGAACAGGCCGAAGGTGACGACCGCGACGGCCACGTACGCCAGGTAGACGATGACGCTCTGCTCGAAGAACACCGGACCGATGACCGGGATCTGGTGGAGCAGCGGGATCTCGAACTTCGGGAACCGGACGCCGACGTTCAGCGTGGTCTCGTTCGGGGACAGCACCTGCGAGTACAGGAAGCCGGTCAGCCCCGAGATCAGGGCGTTGATGACGACACCGACGATGACCTGGTCGACGAGGTACTTGATGCTGAACGCAGCAAGGATGAACGAGACGAGCACACCCGCGATGAGGGCGCCGACGAGGCCGACCCACGCGGAGCCGGTGAGCGACGCGATGAGCGCCGAGGTGAACGCACCCGCGAGGAACTGGCCCTCGATGGCGATGTTCACCACGCCGACGCGCTCGGAGATGACGCCGCCGAGGGCACCGAACACGAGGGGGACGCTCAGCCCGAGTGCTCCGACCAGCAGGCCGGGCAGCGGGATCGTGGCGCCGGCCGCTGCCCACGTCAGGAACCCGATGACGAAGATGATCGCGAAGACCGACGTGACCCAGAGCGGGACGCGGCGGTACGCGCGGACCTCGACGACGGCGTAGACCGTGGCGATCGCCAGGAGCACGACCACGACGTAGCCGGTCGGTGCCGCCGACAGCGGGACGTTCGGCAGCGCGACGAGGTCGCCGGCGTTCGCGAGCCGGAAGGTGGTCGTGCCGGCACGGCTGAGCAGGACGAAGAACACGACCGCGAGCAGCGTGAACACGGCGTACCCGATCGGGAGCTTCCAGCTGCGGGTCGTCTCGACCGGACGGTCGGACAGGGGCGACGCGGGCGCCGCGGTGGGGCTGAGGGTGCTCACGCGGCGACCGCCTTCTTGCTGTTCTTGCTCGTCTTCGTGCGCTGGCGGGCTCCCGGCTGCGGGATCCGGAAGATCGCGCGGACGAGCGGCGGCGCCGCGATGAACAGGACGATGAGGGCCTGGATGACACCGACGATGTCGATCGGGATGCCGTTGGCGGCCTGCATGGCGTAGCCACCGTTCTTCAGCACGCCGAACAGGATCGCGGCCCAGAACACGCCCCACGGCTTCGAGCGGCCGAGCAGCGCGACGGTAATCGCGTCGAAGCCGATGCCGGCGTCGATGCCCGAGGTGAAGCCCGTCGTGACCGCACCCTGCACCTGGTAGGCGCCGGCGATGCCGACGAGGGCACCGGAGATGACCATCACCCAGATCGTCAGCGACGGCACGCTCATGCCGGCGACGCGGGCGGCACGGGGGTTCTCACCGATGGTGCGGAACCGGAAGCCGAGCGATGACTTGTTGACGAGCCACCAGACGACGACGACCGCGATGATCGCGACGATGAACCCGAGGTCCACGCCGTACCGCTCGCCGAAGAGCTGCGGCAGGAGCGCGCTGTCCTTCGTGGCCGGGGAGATCGGGTTGCTGCTGCCCGGAGCCTGGAGCAGACCCGGGGTCCGGAGCAGGTAGCTGACCAGGTAGAGCGCGACGTAGTTGAGCATGATCGTGACGACCACCTCGTTCGCACCCGTGCGCGCCTTGAGGACACCGACGATCCCGCCCCAGACCGCACCGCCGACGATGCCGGCGACGATCGTGAGCGGGATGTGGATCGCGGCAGGGCCGTCGAACGAGAACCCGACCCAGCCGGCGGCCGCGGCCCCCATCAGGATCTGGCCCTGGCCACCGATGTTGAACAGCCCGGCGCGGAAGGACAGCGCGATCCCGAGACCGGCGACGACGAGCGGCACCGCGTAGTCGATCGACCGGGTGAGCGGGGCGATCGCCTGCTGGAAGGTCGCGGCGCCGAAGTTGACCACCGACCCCTGGAACAGCGAGGCGTAGGCGCCGCCGACCGCGGTGCCGATGGCCTGGAGCATGTCGGCGGGACGGGCGAAGAAGTAGCCTGCCGTGGCGCGGACGTTCTCGTCGGTCAGGGCGATGAGGATGCCGCACGCGACGAGGGCGAGCACGACCGCGAGGACCGTCACGAGCACGGAGCCGTTCAGGATGCTCTGCAGCGCGGCGTGCCAGCGGTCGGTGCCGGGGGCTCCGTTCCGTCGCTCGGTGTCCTCGGCGGAGTCCGTCATCAGGTGCGGGGTCTCCGGCGCCTCCTGCAGACGGTCGTCGGTGAGCGGGGCGTCGGCCCCTGGCTGCTGCGTGTGGTCTGGCGTGGGGGTGCTCACGCTGCCAACTCCGTTCCTTCTGGGATCTCGCCGGCCATCATGAGGCCGAGGACGTCTCGCGGGGTGCTCGCCGGCACGATCCCGACGATGCCGCCGCGGTACATGACGGCGATGCGGTCGGCCAGTGCCACGACCTCGTCGAGCTCGGTGGAGACGACGATGACGGGCACTCCGGTGTCGCGGGTGGCGACGATGCGCTTGTGCACGAACTCGATCGAGCCGACGTCGATGCCGCGTGTGGGCTGCGCGGCGACGAACAGCCGGAGCTCGCGGCTGAGCTCGCGGGCGAGGACGATCTTCTGCTGGTTGCCGCCGGACAGCCGACCGGCAGCGGTCGCGCGACCCGGCGTGCGGATGTCGAACTCGGCGATCTTCTCGTCGGCGAAGGCGTCGCGCTCGGCGGACCGGATGGTGCCGGCACGGACGAAGGCGTCGTGGTCGGACCGGTCGAGCATGAGGTTCTCCGCGATGGTGAACTCGCCGACCAGGCCGTCCTCCTTGCGGTCCTCGGGGACGAAGCCGACGCCGGCGTCGAGCACCTGCTTGACGCTGCGGCCGGTCAGCTCCTTGCCGTCGAGCGTGATGCGGCCGGCGTGCACGGGCTCGAGCCCGAGGATCGCCTCGGTGAGCTCGGTCTGGCCGTTGCCCTGCACGCCGGCGATCGCCAGGACCTCGCCGCGACGGACCGAGAACGACACGTCGTCGACGAGCACGATCCCGGACGGGTCGGTGACGGTGAGGCCCTCGACGACCAGGGCGTCCTCGCCACCGGTCGACGGCGCCTTCTCGACGACGAGCGACACGGCGCGACCGACCATCAGGGCCGCGAGCTCGTTGTTCGTCGCGGTGGGCGATGCCTCGCCGACGACCTTGCCGAGCCGGATCACCGTGATGCGGTCGGCGACCTCGCGGACCTCGCGGAGCTTGTGGGTGATGAAGACGATCGCGGTGCCGGCTTCACGGAGCTGGCGCATGATGCCCATCAGCTCGTCGGTCTCCTGCGGGGTGAGGACGGCCGTCGGCTCGTCGAACACCAGCACGGAGGCGTCGCGGGAGAGCGCCTTGATGATCTCGACGCGCTGCTGGACGCCGACGGGCAGGTCCTCGATCTTGGCGTCGGGGTCGACGTCGAACCCGAAGCGGTCGGAGATCTCCTTGACCCGCTTGCGGGCACCGGCCAGGTCGAGCCGGCCGCCGAAGGTGGTCTGCTCCTGCCCGAGCATGACGTTCTCGGCCACGGTGAAGACGGGCACGAGCATGAAGTGCTGGTGCACCATGCCGATGCCGGCGCGCATGGCGTCACCGGGGCCGTCGAAGTCCTGGACCACGTCGTCGAGCAGGATCTCGCCCTCGTCGGCGTCGTACAGGCCGTAGAGGACGTTCATCAGGGTGGACTTGCCGGCGCCGTTCTCACCCAGGAGGCAGTGGACCTCACCCGGCTCGACGGTGAGCGAGATGTGGTCGTTGGCGACCAGGGCGCCGAACCGCTTGGTGATGCCGCGGAGTTCGAGCTTCATGTTCGGGAGTCTATTTCTGTCTCGCGCGCGCCACGCGGGCGCACGGTCTCGAGTGCGCCACGCGGGCGCACGGTCTCGCGTGCACCGCTCGGGCGCACGGTCTCGCGTGCACCGCTCGGGCGCACGGTCTCGCGTGCACCGCTCGGGCGCACGAGAACGCGGGCGAGGGAAGCCCCTCGCCCGCGTTCGTCGGGTCAGGACTGGGTCTTGACCTTGATCGAGCCGTCGATGATGCCGGCCTTGATGTCGTCCAGTTCGCCCTGCAGGCCCTTGTCGACCTTGGACTCGTAGTCGTGGAACGGCGCGATGCCGACGCCCTCGTTCTCGAGCGTGCCCACGTACGGGGTCTTCGAGAACTTCTTGTCGGCCGCCTGCTCGACGACGTCCTTCACGGCCGGCCGCATGCCCTTCTCGACCGAGGTGAACGCGATGTCCTTGTAGCGCGGGTCGGCCTCGTAGAGGTCGCTGTCCGCACCGATGAGGACGGAGCCGTTGTCGGCGTCCTTGATCGCCTCGGCCGCCGACTGGTAGATCGGGCCACCGACGGGCAGGATCACGTCGGCGTCCTGGTCGAGGAGCGTCTGCGCGACCGACTTGGCCTGCGTGCCGGCCTCGAAGCCACCGGTGAAGGAACCCTTGCCGGTGTCGACGTTCCAGCCGACGACCTTGACGTCCTTGTCCTTCTGCTCGTTGTAGTACTTCACGCCGTCCGCGAAGCCGTCCATGAAGATGGTGACGGTCGGGATCTGCATGCCACCGAAGGTGCCGACGACGCCGGTCTTCGAGTAGGACGCCGCTGCGTAGCCGGCGAGGAACGCGGCCTGCGAGGTGTCGAACGTGATCGGCTTGACGTTCTTCGCGTCGATCGAGCTGTCGTCGATGATCGCGAATTCGGTGTCGGGGTTCGCCGCGGCCTGCTTCTTCGTGGCGTCGGCGAGGTTGAAGCCGACGGTCACGACGAGGTTGCAGTTCTGGCCGATGAGCTGCTGGATGTTCGAGTCGTAGACGGTGGCGTCCTTCGACTCGGCTTCCTTGTAGGTGGCACCGAGGTCCTTGGCGGCGTCCTTCATGCCCTCGTAGCCGAGCTGGTTGAACGACTTGTCGTCGAAGCCACCGGCGTCGGAGACCATGCAGGGGCGGAAGTCGGTCTTCTTGGCGGTTGTCGTGTCGGACGGCGCCGAGGCGCAGCCTGCGAGGACGGCGGCGGTGCCGAGGAGCGCGAAGCCGCTGAGGACGACGCGTCGGGTACGAGATGTCACGGGTGGGTTCCTCCGGGGAGCGTGCCCAGACCACGTGCGTTCCGGGCGATCGTGGCGACAGTACACGACCGCCCGGCCGGTACAGGACCCGTTCTGAGCACCGGAAGGATCAGTTACGGGATCGCGACCGCGCCGAAACGCGCCCGTAACGCGGGGTCACGCTCGGACCCCCAGTTCGAGGGGTTTGTCGGTGGAGCGCTACAGGACGTCGCCGCGGCCGCTGATCTTGAGCGCATCCACGACACCCTTGACCCGCTGCGCGTTCGCGCTGGTGGTCACGAGGAGCGCGTCGGGGGTGTCCACGACGACGATGTCCTCGACCCCGATGAGCGAGATGAGCCGCTGGCTGTGCGAGATCACGATGCCGCTCGACGAGTCGGCCAGGATCCGGGCGCCGTCACCGAGCACGGCGAGGTTGTTCGGGCGACCGCCGGACTGCAGCTTGGCGAGCGAGGCGAAGTCGCCGACGTCGTCCCAGTCGAAGTCGCCGGGGACGACCGCCATGCGGCCCGCCGCGGCGGCCGGCTCGGCGACGGTGTAGTCGATCGCGATCTTCTCGAGCGTGGGCCACACCGCGTCGACGACCGCACCGCGGGCCGAGGTGTCCCAGGCGTCCGCGAGCTCGTCGATGCCGGCCAGCAGCGTCGGGTTGTTCCGGCCGATCTCCTCGAGCAGCACGTCGGCGCGGGCGATGAACATGCCTGCGTTCCACAGGTAGGTGCCCTGTTCGACGTAGGAGCGTGCGGTGTCCAGGTCGGGCTTCTCGACGAACGACCGGACTGCGTGCGCGGTCGGTGCACCCTCGATGTCCAGGGTGTCGCCGTGCGCGTGGATGTACCCGAAGCCGATCGCGGGCTCGGTCGGCGTGATGCCGATGGTGGTGACGTACCCGGCACGGGCGACGGCGACGGCCTCGCGCACGGAACGGCGGAAGCCGCGGGCGTCACCGATGACGTGGTCGGCGGCGAAGGAGCCGATGACGACGTCGGGTTCGCGGCGCACGAGGATCGCCGCGGCGAGGCCGATGGCCGCCGTGGAGTCCTTCGGCTCGCTCTCGAGCACCACGTTGTGGTCCTCGACCCCCGGCAGCTGTGACTCGACGGCGACGCGGTGCGCGCGTCCGGTCACGACCATGATCCGCTGCTCGCCCGCGAGCGGGGCGAGCCGGTCCCAGGTCTGCCGGAGCAGCGAGGTGCCGGAGCCGGTCAGGTCGTGCAGGAACTTGGGTGCGTCCGCGCGCGACAGCGGCCACAGTCGCGATCCGATGCCCCCTGCGGGGATGATCGCGTAGAAGTCTTCGAGAGCGTCAGCCACGCGCTCACCGTACCGGTCCTGCCGCGCGGATCCTGGGTGGTCTCCGCACGATTTCCCGCATGCGGGCTCCCGCACGTCGTTGTTCACCCGTCGCCTCCGCCCCGTTCACGTCGTCGGCCCCGCGGGGTCACGTGGCGCCCGGAGCATGGGCAACACCATGAGCGCACGCAGCGTGGAGCGCGGCACGTCCCCCCGGACCGTCGCCGTCGTGACCGAGAGCTTCCTGCCCACCGTCAACGGCGTGACCACCAGCGTCCTGGCGGTCCTCGACCACCTGGAACGCCGTGGCCACCGCGCGGTCGTGATCGCACCGGACACCCCGGGGCTCGCGCAGTTCCGGTCGCGCAGCAGTGTCGAGCGCTACCGCTCCTTCGACGTGCACCGGATCCCCGCCGTCGCGTACCGGCAGTTCCCGGTCGCGCTCCCCCACCCCGTCCTCGACACGATCCTCGCCGCCTCCGGCGCCGACGTGCTCCACGCCGCGAGTCCGTTCCTGTTGGGTGGGCGCGCGATCACGGCAGCCGGGAGGCTCGGCATCCCCTCCGTCGCCGTCTTCCAGACCGACGTGGCCGGTTTCGCCCGCCGCAACGGCTTGACGGCGACCGTCCCGTTGGTCCGTAGGATCCTCGGCCGCATCCACGCCGGCGCCTCGCTGACGCTCGCGCCGTCGAGCGCCACGGCCGCGATGCTCGCCGAGGACGGGGTCCCCCGCGTCGCACGCTGGGGACGCGGGGTCGACACCCAGCTCTTCCACCCGGCCCGGCGGGAGTCCGCCCACGTCCGGGCGCTCCGACGCCGGATCGCACCGCACGGCGAGACGATCGTCGGCTACGTCGGGCGGCTGGCCCCGGAGAAGGAGATCGAACGGCTCGCCGAGCTCGGCGGGATCCCCGGCATCCGCGTCGTCGTCGCCGGCGGCGGGCCGTCCCGGGCGCTGCTCGAGCGACGACTGCGGCACCTCGACGTCACCTTCACCGGACCGCTCCGCGGCGACGCCCTCGCCGACGCGTACGCCTCGCTCGACCTCTTCGTGCACACCGGTCCGGCCGAGACCTTCGGGCAGACCCTCCAGGAAGCGCACGCCTCGGGGCTCCCGGTGATCGCACCGGCGTCGGGTGGTCCGCTCGACCTCGTCGCTCCCGGACTCGACGGCGAGCTCTACGACGCCGACGCACCGCAGGCCCTGCGACAGGCGGTCCTGCGGCTCCACCACGACCGTGCACTCGCGGAACGGATGGGATCGGCGGGCCGTCTCCGGGTCGAGGGCACCACGTGGGAGGCCGTCGGCGACCAGCTCCTCGAGCACCACGACACGGCCAGGAACATCGGCGCGCCGCCCGTGGGTCGGGGCCTGCGGGCCGGTCGGGACGAGAAGGTCAGCACCCGCGCATAGGATGGGTCGTGTTCCACACGAACACGAACGGCAAGGGCTCGCCGATCGGGCGAGCCCGTCCTATGGAAGGACGAGCTCATGGCTGAGCCCACCGGCGGCGGTACGGCGACCGCCGTCCCCGAAGTCACGATCGAGGCGCCCCGCGCCTCTCGGAAACTCGAGGGCACGCTGTACCGCGGATCGACCGGCATGTGGTCGTGGGTCCTGCACCGGATCACCGGTGTCGCGATCTACTTCTTCCTGCTCGTGCACATCCTCGACACGGCACTGGTGCGCCTCTCACCCGAGGCGTACAACGCGGTCATCGGCACGTACAAGACCCCGATCATGAACCTCGGCGAGATCGCCCTGGTGATGGCCATCGTGTTCCACGCGTTCAACGGGCTCCGGATCATCCTCGTCGACTTCTGGTCCAAGGGACCGAAGTACCAGCGGGCCATGTTCTGGGTCGTCATCGTCCTGTGGGCGATCGCGATCGCGGGCTTCCTGCCCCGCCAGCTCATGAACCTCTTCGCGGACTTCAACTAGAGGGGCACCTGATGACCACGCAGATCGTCGAACCTCCCCGTTCCGCCTCGGCCGCCCGCCGCTCCACCAACTGGGAGAAGTGGGGCTGGATCTACATGCGCGGCTCGGGCGTCCTGCTCGTCGTGCTGATCTTCGGCCACCTCTTCGTCAACATGGTGGCGGGCGAGGGCGTCAAGCAGATCGACTTCGCCTTCGTCGCCGGCAAGTGGGCCAACCCGTTCTGGCAGGTGTGGGACTCCCTCATGCTCGTCCTCGCGCTGATCCACGGCTCGAACGGCATGCGCACGATCGTCAACGACTACGTGTCGAAGCCGGGCATCCGGAAGACGCTCCTCGCCGCGATCCTCATCGCGTGCGTCGTGCTGATCGTCCTCGGCCTGCTCGTCTGCTGGACGTTCGACCCGTGCCCCGCCGGCGCAGCCGCCGCGGACCTGCCCTCCTTCTGCCCGGCGCAGTAGCACCATCCCCGCTGCCGACCGCCTTCCCACCGTCTACGGAAAGACCCCTGTGACCGAGACCACCGTGCACCACCACCAGTTCGACATCGTCATCATCGGCGCAGGAGGCGCGGGCATGCGTGCCGCGATCGAGGCCGGCCCGAAGGCGAAGACGGCCGTCATCTCGAAGCTCTACCCGACCCGCTCGCACACCGGTGCAGCGCAGGGCGGGATGGCCGCGGCCCTCGCGAACGTCGAAGAGGACTCGTGGGAGTGGCACACCTTCGACACGATCAAGGGCGGCGACTACCTGGTCGACCAGGACGCCGCCGAGATCCTGGCGAAGGAGGCCATCGACGCCGTCATCGACCTCGAGAACATGGGCCTGCCGTTCAACCGCACGCCCGAGGGCAAGATCGACCAGCGTCGCTTCGGCGGCCACACCCGCGATCACGGCAAGTCGCCGGTCCGCCGAGCCTGCTACGCGGCCGACCGCACCGGCCACATGATCCTGCAGACGCTGTTCCAGAACTGCGTCAAGCTCGGCGTCGAGTTCTACAACGAGTTCTACGCGCTCGACCTCATCATGGTCGACGTCGTGGGCGAGGACGGCGTCACGCGCAAGCAGCCGGCCGGCGTCGTCGCGTTCGAGCTGGCCACGGGTGAGCTGCACGTCTTCCACGCCAAGGCGATGATCTTCGCGACCGGCGGCTTCGGCAAGATGTACAAGACCACGTCGAACGCGCACACCCTGACCGGCGACGGCGTCGGCATCGTGTGGCGAACGGGCCTGCCGCTCGAGGACATGGAGTTCTTCCAGTTCCACCCGACCGGGCTCGCCGGCCTCGGCATCCTGCTGACCGAGGGTGCTCGCGGCGAGGGTGCGATCCTGCGCAACGCGTCGGGTGAGCGCTTCATGGAGCGCTACGCCCCCACCATCAAGGACCTCGCCCCGCGCGACATCGTCGCCCGGTGCATGGTGCAAGAGGTGGCAGAGGGCCGCGGTGCCGGCCCGAACAAGGACTACGTCCTGCTCGACTGCACGCACCTCGGTGCCGAGGTCCTCGAGACCAAGCTCCCGGACATCACGGAGTTCGCCCGCACCTACCTCGGCGTCGACCCCGTCGTCGAGCCGGTGCCGGTCATGCCGACCGCGCACTACGCGATGGGTGGCATCCCGACGAACACCGATGCAGAGGTGCTCTACGACAACACCACCGTCGTGCCCGGCCTCTACGCCGCCGGCGAGTGCGCGTGCGTCTCGGTGCACGGCTCGAACCGTCTCGGCACGAACTCGCTCCTCGACATCAACGTGTTCGGCAAGCGCTCGGGCAACAACGCCGCCGAGTGGGTCAAGACCGCCGAGTTCCTCCCGCTGCCCGAAGACCCCGCGGCCGGCGTCCGGGCCATGCTCGACCAGCTGCGCGCCTCGACCGGCACCGAGCGCATCGCCGTCCTGCGCAAGGAGCTGCAGGACGAGATGGACAAGAACGCCCAGGTGTTCCGCACCGACGAGTCCCTCGCCCGCGTCACCGAGACCATCCACACGCTCCGGAACCGCTTCATGCAGGTCTCGGTGCAGGACAAGGGCAAGCGGTTCAACACCGACCTGCTCGAGGCCGTCGAGCTCGGGTTCCTGCTCGACCTGGCCGAGGTGGTCGTCTACTCGGCCCGCAACCGCAAGGAGAGCCGCGGCGGCCACATGCGCGACGACTACCCGAAGCGCGACGACGAGAACTACATGCAGCACACGATGGCGTACCTGACGGGCGACCCGCACTCGTCACTCGCCGACGACCACATCACGCTGGACTGGAAGCCGGTCGTCGTGACCCGGTACCAGCCGATGGAGAGGAAGTACTGAGATGACCGACACCCTGGTCTCCGACGCACCCCGGACCGACACCGCCGACGCGCCTCCCGGGTCCTTCTCCGTCACGCTCATCATCCGGCGCTTCGACCCTGACGTCGACGACGAGCCGCGCTGGCAGGACTTCGACGTCATGATGCTGCCGACCGACCGCATCCTCGACGCCCTGCACAAGATCAAGTGGGACCAGGACGGCTCCCTGACGTTCCGACGCTCCTGCGCCCACGGTGTCTGCGGCTCGGACGCGATGCGCATCAACGGCCGGAACCGCCTGGCGTGCAAGACGCTGATCAAGGACCTCGACGTCTCCAAGCCGATCTACGTCGAGGCGATCAAGGGCCTGCCGCTCGAGAAGGACCTCGTCGTCGACATGGAGCCCTTCTTCAAGTCCTTCCGCGAGGTCCAGCCGTTCCTGCAGCCGAAGACGGCACCCACCCCGGGCAAGGAGCGCATCCAGTCCGTGGCCGACCGCGCACGCTTCGACGACACCACGAAGTGCATCCTCTGCGCCGCGTGCACCTCGTCGTGCCCGGTGTTCTGGACCGACGGGCAGTACTTCGGCCCGGCCGCGATCGTGAACGCGCACCGCTTCATCTTCGACTCGCGTGACGATGCCGCCGAGGTCCGCCTCGACATCCTCAACGACAAGGAAGGGGTCTGGCGCTGCCGCACCACCTTCAACTGCACCGACGCCTGCCCCCGTGGCATCCAGGTGACGAAGGCGATCTCCGAGGTCAAGCAGGCCGTCATGCGGGGCCGCGCCTGACACTCGGGGTCGTCCAAGACTCGACATCGACTCCACCGATAGGCTCCGCTCCATGACGTTCGCGGCCACCCGCCCCATCCTCGACCAGCTCGGCTACACGATCCGCTACGTGCAGCTCCCCGGAGAGACCCTGCACGAGCCGCCGGTCGAGGGCGCGCTCCGCGTGGTCCCGGCCGAGGCGTCCGACGAGTTCGCGCTCGAGGTCGTCGACTACGGCACGGCCCGTCGCCTCGCCACCGCGCGCGGCGAGGAGGACGCGGTCGAGATGCTCCGTCGGTTCCTGAACCGGCCGTTCCCGGCTCCGCGCGACATCGCCCGGCACGAGCTCGACGGGCTCCGTGACCGTGCGGCGTCGACGTACCCGCAGCTGGCGCAGCAGGTGTCACAGGCCGGCGAACAGGGGCTGACCATCCAGATCCCCGCGGGCGTCCCCGTCGACCGCATCGGTGGTCCGGACGGCTACCTGCTGCACCCGCTCGACACCCCGCTGCCGAGCCGGTCGCTGCCGCCGCGCGTCGCCGGTGTCCCGGAGACCCACCGCTACCTGGTCGAGCGCCCGTTCATGGTGAACGTCCGCTTCGTGCAGCCGTGGTTCGAGCAGCCGGGCGGTGCGCTCCGCTTCCAGATCGCCGACCCGACGGTCACCGTGCGCGACCTCGTCGTCGACGGTGCACTGGCTCGACTCCGCGTGGTCTGACACCTCGCACGACGCAGATCGGCCCGCACCGCGCATTCGCGCAGTGCGGGCCGATCGCCGTTGTGCGGCGTTACGCCTGGTCGGGACGGTCGTACTGCGCACCGGCCGGGTTCGGCGGCAGGCAGCCGAACACGATCGCGGCGATGCCGACGAACATCCCGATGAGCCAGAGCGGACCGGCGAGGTTCGCGTCGTGCACGCGGCGCCACCCCAGTGCGATGTTCGGGATGAGGGTCGCGAGCCACCAGAGGCCGTACAGGACGAGCAGGATGAAGATCCAGGCCGGGGGCGAGCCCTCGCTGTGCGTGTAGCCGTACTCGTCGGTGGTGGACGTCGAGGCGCTCCACGAGATGATGCCGGCGATGAACCCGCCGTACAGAACGAGGGTCACGATAGCGTTCGCCAGGATCCAGTACCAGTACTCACTGCGGCTGGCGCGCCCGTCGAACCTGGCGTACTTCTTGAAGAAGCGCGTGAAGGCGTCGAGGAACCCGGCACCGTAGAAGGGTGCCCACAGCGGCGGCGCTCCGTCGGGCCCGACCGGGATCGGCGGACCGGCCTGCGGGTACGGGTCGGCGTACTGCTGGCCGTACCCGGGCTGCTGGCCGTACCCGGGCTGCTGCCCGTACCCGGGCTGCTGCCCGTACCCGGGCTGCTGGCCGTACCCGGGCTGCTGCCCGTACGGACCGGGCTGCTGCCCGTACCCCGGCTGCTGGCCGTACCCGGGCTGCTGGCCGTACCCCGGCTGCTGGCCGTACCCCGGCTGCTGCTGCCCAGCATCAGGTTGCCCCGACGGCTGGTCGCCGCCGGGCTGGCCCCACTGCGGTGTGTCGTTGCTCATCGAGCGCCGGTGGGTCGGTCGTAGCGCTGACCCTGCGGGTTCGAGGGCAGCAGGCCGAACACGATGCCGACGATGCCGACGAAGATCGCGATGATCCACAGGGCACCGGGCAGGTTGGCGTCGTGCAGGCGTCGCCAACCGAGGGCGAGCGTCGGGATGATGATCGCGAGACCCCAGAGCAGCGCGAGGATGCCGGCGACCACGAAGAGCGCAGACGGGCTGGTCACCGTCGACTGCACGCTCGCCGAGGTGTCCGTCGACATCGACACCGTCGAGCGCTCCGAGGTGGCGAAACCGATGCCGTACAGGATGCCGAGCACGATGCCGACGATCGCGTTCGCCAGGTACCACCACCAGAACTCACTGCGGCTCGCACGTCCGCTGAAGGTCGCGTACTTCTTGAAGAAGCGTCCGACGGCCTTGCCGAAGGAGATCCCGTACCAGGGGGCCCAGATCGGCGGCTCGCCGTTCGGTCCGGTCGCCGGCTGCTGGCCGTACTGCGGCGTTCCGTTGTACGGGTTCGGCTGGCCGCCCGGCTGCTGGCCGGACGGGTTCTGCGGGTACTGGTCACTCACGGTGTCCCCCTCGATCGTTGGCTGGTAGTCGGGTCCGAGTCAACCAGAACCGTCGCGAGGCCGCCGCTCGTCACCCACGGTGGGGTTCGTCGTACCGCTGCCCCTGCGGGTTCGAGCCCATCAGACCGACGATCAGCGAGAACAGCACGCCGAGTGGCGGGATGATGAAGAGGAAGGCGAAGTACCCGCTCAGGTTCACGTCGTGCAGTCGTCGCACCGTCAGCGCGATGAAACCGAGGGCGCAGGCCAGGGCCCACAACCCACTCAACCCGTTCGACGCGTCGTCGAAGAACGGCAGCACGTCGAAGAACCCGCCGACGATGCCGGTGGCCGCCGAGCCGATGACGTACCAGAGGGCCCAGAACCAGAACTCCGACTGGCTCGCGCGGCCGTCGAACCGGACGTACTTCTTCCAGAACCGCGGGAACGCCTGCACGAACGGGATCCCGTACCAGGGTGCCCACAGCGGGGGCTGGCGCTGACCGGTCGGCTGCTGGCCGTACGGTCCGGGCTGCTGGCCGTACGGTCCGGGCTGCTGGCCGTACGGTCCGGGCTGCTGGCCGTACGGTCCGGGCTGCTGGCCGTACGGGTTGTGCGGCGGGTACTGGTCACTCACTGGTTCGTTCCTTCCGGGGCCGACTGCGATCACCGTCGAGTCTGGCAGCGGCAGCGACCGGACGCGTCCCCCCAGCGGAGGACAGCACAGCGACGGCACAGCGACAGCGCTCCGACCGGCTCAGGGCAGCAGTGCCAGCTTGCCGCCGGGGTGCCCGGACTCCAGCAACTCCGCGGCCGCCTTCGCCTCGGCGAGCGGGAACGTCCGCGCCACCGGGACCTCGAGCTGTCCGGCCCCGGCCAGGTCGATCAGTCGCTGCCGGACCGAGTCGCGGAACGCCTTGCTCGCGGGCTGCGCCCCACCGACGGCGGCGAACCCCGCCTCGGCGGCACGCGCCTGCGCGGCGATCGTGACGATCCGGTCGCGATCCGCGACCACCGCGAGCGAGACGTCGACGGCCTCGTCGGTACCCACGCAGTCCAGCGCCACGTCGATGCCGGAGGGTGCGAGCGACCGGACCCGTGCCTCCAGGCCGTCGCCGTACGCGACCCACTCGCCACCGAAGCGTCGCACGACGGCCGCACCGTGCTCGGAGGCGGTGCCGATGACGCGCGCGCCGAGCAGGCGGAGCTGCTGCAGCAGGCTGACGCCGACGGCTCCGGAGGCGCCGTGCACCAGCACGGTGTCGCGCCCCGCGGCACGGGTGACGCGCAGCATGTCCGCGGCGGTGGTCCCCGCGAGCAACAGGTTCGCCGCCTCGGGGAAGCCGAGCCCGACGGGCTTGGCGAAGACGTCCGCTGCCGGGACGGTGAGGGACGACGTCCAACCGCCGGCGACCCGGAACGCCAGGACCTCGTCGCCGACCGCTCCCCCGCCGGACGCGATGGTGGTGTCCGGTCCGACCGCGGTGAGCACGCCGGCGACCTCGTAGCCGACGGGCACCGGCAGGTCGGCCGGATCACCCTGCCGCGTGTGCTTCGTGTCGGCGGGGTTCATGCCGGCGGCGCGGACCGCGATGGTGACCTCGCCGGGTCCGGGTGCGGCGACCTCGGTGTCCACGAGCTCGAGGACTTCGCTGCCGCCGAACCGCGGTGCCACCCAGTGCTTTGTCATGCGGCCGACGCTACGCCCCGATCCGCCGACGCCGTCAGTACCCGAATGACTGACGGCGCCGGCTCTCTCACCCGTCAGTGGTCCTCCAACGGGAGTCGACGTCGTGTACGGGAGGTTCGTGCACGGAGCACCATCACGGCGATGCCGCCGAGCAGCATCACGCCGGCCGCGGTGAGCGGGATCGTCGGATCGCTGCCGGTGAAGGCCAGTTCGGTCGTGCCGCCACCGTTGTCGCCGCCGACCACCGGGACCGCGGGAGCCGTCGAGGCCGGACCGGTGGGCACCGGGGCCGAAGCGGTCGGGGTCGGCGTCGCGGTGGGCGCCGGCGCGCGGACGGTCACGACGTAGGTCTCGGTGTCCGGCGGTGCGGTGCCGTTGTCGACCGTGATCGTCACCGTCGTGGTGCCGGGCGTGGTCGGCGTGCCGGAGATGACGCCCGTGTCCGGGTTGATCGTGAGTCCGGGCGGCAGGGTTCCGCCGTCGGAGTACGTGGGTGCCGGGTTGCCGGTCGCGGTGACGGGGAACGAGTACGGCGTGCCGGCGGTGGCGTCGGTCGGGGTGCCCGAGGTGATCGTCGGTGCGACGCTCTCGGACGGCGTTCCCGCAGCCGGGCAGTTCGTCGGCCGGGTGATGGTGTTGTCGTCGAGCGTCACCGCTGCGTTCCGGGCGAGCAGTCGGCCGACGACCGTCGCACCCGTCGTGGCGGTCACGGACTGGTCGGCGAGGACGGTGCCCTGGAACTGTGCGGCACTGCCGATGGTCGCGGAGCTGCCGACCTGCCAGAACACGTTGCACGAACTGGCGCCACCGGTGATGACGATCCTGGTGCCGGACCCGATCGTCAGGGTCGACGCGGCCTGGAACACCCAGACCGAGTCCGCGCTGCCGGCCAGGGTCAGCTGGCCGGTGTTCGCGAGCTGCAGCGTGTCACCGTTGTAGACGCCCGGGCTGAGGCTCAGTCCGTTGAGCTCCTGGAGCCCGGTCTGCGTCGGCGTCAGCGAAGCCGCCACGTTGTACGCGGTCGTGGTGTCCGACTGGGCCTGCGCGGCCGCGGCGTCGGTCTGGTGGACGGTGCCGTTCACGGTCCCGTTGCCGGTGCCGCCGAAGCCGGTGATCGAGGTACCGGGCGAGACGCCGAGGTCACCGTTGACCACGGTCGGCCCGGTGTTCGTCACGGTCTGCGCGCCGAGGACACCGTAGCTCGCCGCGGTCCCGAGACCGACGGGGCCGTCGATGATGGTGGCGGCGGACGCGGCCGAGGAGGCGCCGAGGGCAAGCGCCGCGGCGAGCCCGAGCCCGGTGCTGGCGACGATGAGCGGACGGAGGATGAGGGTTCTGGCCACGACGGCCCCTGCCTGTGATGGCGAAGTGCCGAAAGAGCGTCGGAGACACCCGGCGTTCACCGTGTCCCGAGTGTGTCCGCATCGCATGTGTTCCGGGGTCCTGAATCCCAGGTTCACCCGGATCAGCCGATACCGGACAGAACCGGTCCGTCCTGGTCGACGACGGCCGTTCGGTATCGTCCTCTCATGCCGCGCGCCGCGATCGTCGTCAATCCCGTCAAGGTCGACCTGCGGGTCCTCCGCAACACCGTCACGGCCGAGGAGGCGCGGAACGGCTGGGGTCCCACGACGTGGTTCGAGACCGCGGCGTCCGACGACGGCCGCGCCGCCGCGCTCGATGCGCTCGCCACCGCGCCGGACGTCGTCCTCGTCGTCGGCGGCGACGGCACGCTGCGGGTCGCGGCCGAGGTGCTGCACGGCTCCGGCGTGCCACTGGCCGTGCTCCCCGTCGGCACCGGGAACCTGTACGCCCGGAACCTGCGCATCCCGCTGAACGACGTCGCCGGCTCGGTCCGAGCCGCCTTCAGCGGGACCGATCGGCCGGTCGACCTCGCGTTCGCCGAGCTCACCGACCCGCAGGGCACGACAACGCGCCACGCCTTCCTGGTGATGGCGGGCATCGGCCTCGACGCGAACATGGCGGCCAACACCAACGCACGGCTCAAGAAGCGGTTCGGCTGGCTCGCGTACTCCGACCCGATCATGCGGTCCGTGATCGGCAACCGGCAGATCGACCTGCGGTACCGACTCGACGACGGTGACACCCGGACGATGCGGGCGCACACCGTCATCGTCGGGAACTGCGGCACCCTGACCGCCGGCGTCCTGCTACTGCCCGCCGCGAAGCCGGACGACGGGGTGCTCGACGCGGTCGCGTTCCGCCCCGGTCGGACGGTCGGCTGGGCCGGCGTCGGCTACGGCCTGTCGCTGAACCGCTTCTTCCACCGGACCGGGTTCGGCCGGTTCCTGTCGTGGCTCATCCCGGCCACCCGGACGCTGCGGTACACGAGCGCACGGGTCCTCGACCTCGAGCTGGACCAGCCCGAGCAGGTCCAGCTCGACGGCGACCCGTTCGGAACCGTGGTGGCGGTGCGGCTGACGGTGGACCACGGCGGACTCACCATCCGGGTGGGGCCGTCGCGGTGACCACGTGATGACGGGAGGCCCGGTGCCAGCTGGCACCGGGCCTCCCGTCATCACTGGGCCGTGTCGAGAGCGTCAGCCGCGCGCGGTACGCACGCGATCTGCGAACGCCGCGTGCAGCGGGTGCTCCGCGGCCAGGCCGGTGATCTGCGTCACCACGTCGGCATCGGACGCGTCCGAGGCCAGGAGCGCCTGCAGCTCGACGCTCTGCTCGTCTTCGGCGACGTCGAAGCGGAGCGCCGCGCCCATCGCGTCGAGCAGCGCGGTCGGCTCGGTGCCGTCCTCGGCCAGCGCCGCGGCGGGCGAGACGAAGCGCTCGTCGCGCGACAGCTTGCGGAGCGGCTGCCGGCCGACGCGCGTCACCGTGTCGGGCAGGTGGGGGTTCTCGAACCGGGCGATGATCGCCTGGACGTAGGCGCGGTGCACCTCGGGGTCCAGTTCGTGCCGGCGGACGAGCAGGTCGCTCGTCTCGGCGAGGACGGACTCGAGCTCGGAGCGCACGGCGGGGATCGCGATGGCGTCGGAGATCTTGTCGGCCCCGGCGACGAAGCCGTGGTACGCGACGGTGGCGTGCCCGGTGTTCACCGTGAAGAGCTTCCGCTCGATCGAGGCAGCGAGGCCGTCGACGTAGTGCGCGCCGGGGATCTCCGGCTCGTCCCCACCGAACGGTGTGCGGTCGATGGCCCACTCGAAGTAGGTCTCGACGGTGACGTCGAGGCCGGCGCCCTCGGGCTGGGCCGGCACGATGCGGTCGACGGCGGTGTTCGCGAACACGGCCTTCGCGAGCGCCGCGTCACGGCCCTCGGCCGGGAGCGCGTCGACGATGAACTCGCGCAGACGGTCCGTGGCGTTCAGCGCGTTCTCGCACGCCATCACGGCGATGGGCGCCGCGTCCGCGTCGCGCTGCTGGAGCGCTCGCGCGATCACCGGGGCGATGAACTTCAGGACGTTCGGGCCCACCGCGCAGGTGACGATCGCGGCAGCGGCGATCTCGGCGACGACGCCGTCCTCGCCCTGCGCGCTGTTCAGGGCACGGAAGTTCGTGACCTCGTGGTCCTCGGCGCCGGTGCCGACCTCGTGCACGGTGTACGAGTCGGCGGCGGCGAGGGCGTCGATGAGCGGCGCGGCGACGTCGGCGAAGACGACCTCGTAGCCCGCTTCGTGCAGGAGCAGGCCGACGAAGCCGCGGCCGATGTTGCCGGCACCGAAGTGGACGGCGGTGCCCCGGTCGGTGGTGCTCACTCGTTGACCTCGCCGAGGATCGACAGGATCGCGCTGGTGTCGGCCGCGTCGGTGAGCTTCTGGACCTCGTCCTCGTCGGAGAACACGATCGCGATCTTGGACAGGATGTCGAGGTGCTCGTTGTTCACGCCGGCGATGCCGACGACGAAACGCACGGGGTTGCCGTCCCAGTCGATCGGGCTGGCGTAGCGGATGAACGACAGCGCAGAGGACTTGATGGCGTCCTTCGCGTCGTTCGTACCGTGCGGGATGGCGAGGAAGTTGCCCATGTAGGTGGACACGCTCTTCTCACGCTCGAGCATCGCCGGGTAGTAGTCCGAGGTGACCGCGCCCGCAGCCTCGAGGATCTCGGCCGCTTCCTTCATCGCCTCCGACTTGGTCGGCGCGGTGTCCTCGGTGTGGATCCGGATCTGGCTCTCCTGCAGGACGGGCATCGTGGTTCTCCTTGGTGTTCGAGGTCGTGTCGGAGGGGACGGGGGTGTCCCCGTCCCCTCCGATACTGCACTTCGTTACTGGTGGTGGCGTTACTGGTTCTTGAGCTGCTCGACGACCTGGTCGTACTGCGGCGCGTTCATGAAGTTGCCGACCGACACGTGCTGCGCGTTCGGGTTCTTCTGCTTGGCGCGGTCCGTCAGCTCTTCCTGCGTGATGATCAGGTCCTCGTCACCGGAGAGGTTCGCGATCGCCTTGTTGGAGACCGTGACCCCCTCGATGCCCGCCTTCTTGATCTTGTTGCGCAGGACGCTGGCGCCCATCGCACTCGAGCCCATACCGGCGTCGCAGGCGAAGACCAGGTTCTGGACCCTCGTCGCAGTGGCGGTGGTGCCCGACGCGGCGGCCTCTTCGGTGCTGGCCGGGGCGTTGCCGCCGAGCAGACCCGCGGTGGCCGAGTTGACGTCGCGGCCCTTGTTCGCCTGGAGCTTCGCCATCGCGGCGCTCATGTCCCCGCCGCCGTTCGCCAGGTCGCGCTTGCGGCTGGCGAGCAGGAAGAACGACGAGACCGCGAACGACACCGCGGCGGACAGGACGACCGACAGGATGACACCGAGGAAGCTGTTGCGCTCCGTGGCACCGAGGACGGCGAAGATCGACCCGGGCGATGCCGGAGCGACGAGGCCGGACTGGAACGCGACGTTCGTCGCGACGCCCGTGGCACCACCGAGGATGACGGCGATGAACAGGACCGGCTTCTGCAGCACGTACGGGAAGTAGATCTCGTGGATGCCACCGAAGAACTGGATGATGATCGCGCCGGGAGCGGTCGAGCGGGCGATGCCGACACCGAAGAAGGTGAAGGCGAGGAGCAGACCGAGGCCGGGTCCGGGGTTCGCCTCGAGCAGGAACAGGATCGACTTGCCGGACTCCTGGACCTGCTGCGCGCCGAGCTGGTCGAGCACACCGTGGTTGATCGCGTTGTTGAGGAAGAACACCTTGGCCGGCTCGATGATGACGCTGGCGAGCGGCAGCAGCGAGTGCTGGACGAGGAAGTTCACGGCGTCGCCGAGGCCCTCGGCGATGAGCTTGAACAGCGGGGCGAGCCAGAAGAACCCGGCCATCGCCAGACCGAAGCCGAGGATGCCGGCCGCGTAGTTGTTGACGAGCATCTCGAAGCCGGGCTTGATCTTGCCGTCCCAGATCTTGTCGATCTGCTTGATGAGGTACGCACCGAGCGGTCCGCAGATCATCGCGCCGAGGATCATCGTGGTGCCGTTCGCACCGATGATGACGCCCATGGTCATGATCGACCCGACGACGGCGCCGCGGGTCTCGTAGACCATCCGGCCGCCCTGGATCGCGATCGCGAGCGGGATGAGGTACGTCAGGATCGGCCCGACGAGGCCGACGTTGGCGACGCCGCCCGTCTCACCGAAGCCGCCGAGGATGCCCACGGGCGTCCAGCCGGTCTCGATGAAGAAGGCCGTGATGATGCCCCACGCGATGAAGATCGCGATGTTGGGCATGACCATGCCGGAGAGGAACGTGCCGAACTTCTGAACGGCGACGCGTGCGCCGCCCCGCGACTTCGCGGGTGCGTCGGGCGCTGCAACGGACGACGTTGTCATGTGCGGTGACTTTCTGTGTGGTGGGACTGCTGCGGTGTGAAGGGGTGGTGGTGCTGGGTGGATCAGACGGCGTGCGCGGCCGCTGCGGCGGACTTCGCGGCCGCCGCCGTGGACGCGGCGAGTGCCGCCTGGGCCATCTCGCGGGCCTGTTCGAGCGTGTGCTGACCGAGTTCGGCGCGCACGTCGGCCAGGGCCGCGGGGGTCATGGAGAGGGTGGTGGCGCCGAGGCCGACGAGCACGACGGCGAGCAGCGGGTCGGCGGCGGCCTCGCCGCAGATGCCGACGGGCTTGCCCGCGTCGGCACCGGCCGCACCGAGCTGCGCGACGAGGCGCAGGACGGCGGGGTGCCACGGGTCCTGGTAGGACGCGACGGTGCCGAGCATGCGGTCGGCGGCCATCGTGTACTGGGTCAGGTCGTTCGTGCCGATCGACACGAAGTCCGCGTTCTGGAAGACCTGTTCGGCCATCAGCGCGAGCGACGGCACCTCAGCCATCACGCCGGCGGTGCGGATGCCGAGCTCGCGGGCCAGGGTGACGAAGTACTCGGTCTCCTCGGCGTCGGCGACCATCGGGGCCATCACCCAGAGGTCGGCCTCGGTCGCGGCGTCCGCCTGGGCCAGTGCGACGAGCTGGTCGCGCAGCACCTCGGGGTGGTTGCGCAGCGCACGGAGTCCGCGACGACCGAGCGCCGGGTTCTCCTCGTCCTTGTCGGTGAGGAACGGCAGCGGCTTGTCGGCGCCGGCGTCGAGCGCACGGACGACGACCTTCTTGCCCGGGAACGCGGCGAGGAGCTGACGGTAGGACTCGGTCTGCTCGTCGACGGTCGGCGCCTTCGGCGAGTCGAGGAAGAGGAACTCGGTGCGGAAGAGCCCCACGCCCTCCGCACCGAGAGCAACGGCACCCGCGGCGTCGGCGGGGCTGCCGAGGTTCGCGAGCAGGGGCACGACGTGGCCGTCGGCCAGGGCACCGGCGGTGAGCGGTGCTGCGGCCGCGGCGAGCCGGTCAGCGATGCGCTGCTCGACCTCGGCCACGAGCGAATCGGACGGCTCGGTGACGACCGTGCCGGCGACGGCGTCGACGACGATCGACTGACCGTCGACCAGGTCGTCGGCTCCGGTGACGCCGACGATCGCGGTGATGCCCTTGGCACGGGCGAGGATCGCGGTGTGCGAGGTCGGGCCGCCGTCGCGGGTGACCAGCGCGAGGACCTTGTCGAGGTCCAGCAGAGCGGTGTCGGCCGGGGCGAGGTCACGGGCGACGAGGACGAACGGGGTGTCCGACTCGGGCACGCCGGGGGCGTGCACACCGCGGAGCTTCGCGATGATGCGCTGGGCGACGTCGTCGAGGTCGGCTGCGCGCTCCCCCATGTAGCCACCCATGCCGACGAGCAGGTCGCGGAACTGGGCGAACGCCTCGTACACGGCGCGCTCGGCGTTGGTGCCGCCGTCGATGCGCGTGTGCACGTCGTCGAGCAGGGTCGGGTCCTGCGCCATGAGCGCCTGCGCCTCGAGCACGGCCTGGGCGTCGCCGCCGGCGAGCTGTCCGCGCTTGTTGAGGTCCTCGGCCACCGTGGCCAGTGCGTCGTGCACGGCCTGCTTCGCGTCGTCCGCCGAACCGGTCAGGGCGTCCTTCGACGGTTCGCCGAGCGGGTCCGCCATGCGGAGCACGGGGCCGTGGGCGACGCCACGACCGACGCCGGTGCCGAGCAGTTCGGACATTCGAGACTCCTTCATCTCACACGCGCTTGCGGTGGGGTGTTCGTTCGGTGCGCGCACGGCTGAGACGGGACCCCGCCGGTGCGGCTGAGCAGCACACTACCCCGATCCGCGTTGACAAACAAACACATCCGGGGATAAAAATGCAGAAACAGATGCCCGTTTGCGTCTGGCGGCCAACCGCTCCGGCTCGGTTCCGTCAGGTTCGTGCCCGGACATGTCCGTTCCGTTCCGACCAGGAGACGACGAGGTCCGATGTACGCACCAGAACGCCACCAGCGCATCGTCGAGCAGGCGCGCGCGCAGGGGCGGGTCGACGTCAAGGACCTCGCCGAGCTGCTCGAGGTCACGCCCGAGACCATCCGCCGCGACCTGACGAGCCTCGAGCGCCGCGGGTTGGTCCGACGCGCCCACGGCGGCGCGATCCCGGTCGAGCGGATCACGATCCACCCCGGCGTCGGCGACCGCGGCGGCATCAACCAGGCCGAGAAGATGGTCATCGCCGAGGCCGCGCTCGAGGAGCTGCCGGAGAACGGCTCGGTCATGATCGACGCGGGCACCTCCACCATCTGCCTCGCCGAGATGCTGCCGACCGACCGCGGACTCACCGTCGTCACGCACTCGCTCCCCGTCGCGATGGCCGTCGCGAACCGCCCGGGCATCGACCTGCACCTGCTCGGCGGCAACATCCGCAGCGACTCCCTGGCCGGCGTCGGAACGTGGACACACCAGCTCATCGGCATGGTGAGCGTCGACGTCGCCTTCGTGAGCATCAACGGGATCACGCCGGAGCGCGGCCTGACGACCCACAACATGGCCGAGGCCGCCGTGAAGTCGGCGATGATCAAGTCCGCCCGCCGGAGCATCCTGCTCGCCGACCACACCAAGTTCGGCCGTGAGGAGTTCGGCCGCGTCGCACCCCTCGCCGCCATCGACACGATCATCACCGACCCCGCCGTCAACCTCGACCTGGTCCGCGAGGTCGAGGCCGCCGGCACCGAGGTGTTCTGGCCCGGTCGACCCTGACCGCTCGCCCGACCCGCCCATCCGGCGCTCGCTAGCATGAGCGCACCACCCATCGACAGGAGTACATCGATGTCCGAAGCCACCCGCACCGTGACCGTCGCCAGCGCGTCCGGCCTGCACGCGCGCCCCGCGTCCCTCTTCGTCCAGACCGTGACGGCCTCCGGCCACCAGGTCACGATCGCCAAGGGCGACAAGTCCGGCAACGCCGGCAGCATCCTCGCCCTGCTCGGCCTGGGCATCGAGAACGGCGACGAGGTCAGCCTCACCGTGACCGGCGACGACGCCGAGACCACCGCCGACAGCCTGGTCGAGTTCCTGCAGACGGACCACGACGCGGCCTGATCGCGCGGATCCGACGGACGGGAGGCACGGTGCCAGCTGGCACCGTGCCTCCCGTCCGTCATGCGGCGGCCCCACTGCTGCTGCCGGGCCCGCTCCGTCCGTCCCGCCGTCCGGCTCCCGCCGGGGTTCCGAAATCTCGTCATCTCGGCGTCGCGCGCGTCGGTCTGTGGAACCTCGGCGAACGGCACGCGGCGCGTCGTGGAACCTCGACCCGGTGCGGTCCGCAGGCTGTCGGCGCCCGCCGATAAGGTGGTCGGCATGACACGCCTGCGCCTCGCATCCGTCAACGTGAACGGCGTCCGCGCCGCCTTCCGCAAGGGCATGGGCGACTGGCTCGCCACCCGCGACGTCGACGTGCTCGCCCTGCAGGAAGTCCGTGCGTCGAGCGAGGACCTGGCCGGTCTGCTCGGCGACGAGTGGGACATCGTGCACGACCCGGCGACCGCCAAGGGCCGGGCCGGCGTCGCGATCGCCTCGCGACACTCCGCCCAGATCCACCGCGTCGCCCTCGGACCGGACGAGTTCGACTCCGCCGGCCGGTGGCTCGAGGCCGACTACGAGATCGGCGGCACCACGGTCACGGTCGTGTCCACCTACGTCCACTCGGGCGAGGTCGACACCCCCAAGCAGGACGAGAAGTGGAAGTTCCTCGACGCCATGACCGAGCGGCTGCCCGCCCTCCGCGCGCACAACCCGCTCGCCGTCGTCGTCGGTGACCTCAACGTCGGGCACGACCAGCGCGACATCAAGAACTGGAAGGGCAACGTCAAGCGAGCGGGCTTCCTGCCGCGCGAGCGTGCCTACTTCTCGCGCTTCTTCGGTGCCGACGGCGAACCGGTCGAGGGCGCCGACGGCTCGACGGGGCAGGGGCTCGGCTGGGTGGACGTCGGGCGTGCGCAGGCCGGCGACGTCGAAGGGCCGTACACGTGGTGGTCCTGGCGCGGCCAGGCGTTCGACAACGACACCGGCTGGCGCATCGACTACCAGATGGCCACGCCGGACCTCGCGGCGAAGGTCACGGAGTACACGGTCGACCGCGCCGCGGCGTACGACCAGCGATGGTCCGACCACGCTCCCGTGGTCGTCGACTACGAACTCTGATCCCCACTCCTTGCGCTCCACCTGACCCACAGGAACACCACCATGACCAAGACCCGCATCTTCTCGGGCATCCAGCCGTCCGCCGGCTCGCTGCACCTCGGCAACTACGTCGGGGCGCTCATGCAGTGGCGCGACCTGCAGGACGACTTCGACGCCATCTACTGCGTCGTCGACATGCACGCGATCACCTCGCCGCAGGACCCGGCCGAGCTCCGCGCGAGCACCCGCGCGACGGCCGCGCAGTACATCGCGTCGGGCATTGATCCGACGAAGTCGACGCTGTTCGTGCAGTCGCACGTGCCAGCCCACGCCGAGCTCGCCTGGGTGCTCAACACCCTCACCGGGTTCGGTGAGGCGAGCCGGATGACCCAGTTCAAGGACAAGTCGGCGCGGCAGGGGTCCGAGGCCGCGTCGGTCGGGCTCTTCACGTACCCGGTCCTGATGGCCGCCGACATCCTGCTGTACGACACCAAGGTCGTGCCGGTCGGAGACGACCAGCGCCAGCACGTCGAGCTCACCCGCGACCTCGCCGGACGCTTCAACTCGCGGTTCGGCGACACGTTCGTCGTGCCCGAGGCCCGCATCGGCACCGAGACGGCGCGCATCTACGACCTGCAGGACCCGACGAGCAAGATGAGCAAGTCGGCGGCGTCCGACAGCGGCCTGATCCGGCTGCTCGACGACCCGAAGCGCACCGCGAAGAAGATCAAGTCGGCCGTCACCGACGACGAGCGCGAGATCCGCTCCGACCGGCAGGCGAAGCCGGGTGTGACGAACCTGCTCGCGATCCTGTCCGCCTTCAGCCGGACCCCCGTCGCCGAACTCGAGGCATCGTTCGCGGGCAAGGGCTACGGGGACCTCAAGGGCGCGGTCGCCGACGCCGTCGTCGCCGAGCTCGAGCCGGTCCGCACCCGCACGCTCGAGCTGCTCGACGACCCAGCGGAACTCGACCGGCTGCTCGCCGTCGGCGCGGACCGTGCCGAGTCCATCGCCCAGGAAACCCTGGCGCGCGTGTACGACCGGATCGGGTTCGTCCCGCGCTCGCGCGGCTGACCGTGCTGCCGGTCACGCTGGAGTCCGCCCGGGTCCGACTCGACGTCCCGACCCGGGCGGACACCGCGGCGATCACCGACGCCTGCCAGGACCCGGACATCGTCCGCTGGACGACGATCCCCACGCCGTACCGCGAACAGGACGCACGGACCTTCGTCGACGCCCTGGTCGGTCCTGGCTGGGCGTCGGACCGCGAGTACACCTGGGCGATCCGTCGCAGTGGGTCCTCCTGGCTCGAGGGGATCATCGGGTACCGCACGGCCGGCCGCGACCTGGGGTTCTGGCTGGCGCCCTCGGCCCGCGGCGCCGGCTTGATGCACGATGCGGTCGAGCTCGTCGTCGACTGGGCCGTCGCCGACGGGGCTCCGGACGTCTACTGGGAGTGCTACGAGGGGAACACAGCGTCGGCCGCGGTCGCCCGCAACGCCGGGTTCTCGTTCACCGGCGTCGGGCCCGCCCGGATCCCCGGACGCGACGGCGGCCCGACGACCGCCTGGACCGCCCTGCGCCGTGCCGACGGCACGCCCGCATCGGACCTCTCGTGGCCCGACGCTCCGTGACGCAACGCCTCGTGACCCGGTCCCGCATGACGCCGCGTTCCCGACGATGACGCGTCACCGATCCACCGCCGGTAGGCTCGATCCGTGAGCGACACGGCACGACCCACCGAGGTCCGGGCGATGCGCCGCGGGCTCGAGCTCGCGGCCCTCGGGCCCGTCGTGGGCGACCACGCACGGGTCGGCGCGGTGATCCTCTCCCCCGCTGGCGACGTCCTCGCCGAGGGGTGGCACAAGGGTGCAGGAACCCCGCACGCCGAGGTCGACGCGATGGCGAAGGTCGATCCGGCACAGCTGCGCGGCGCGACGGCCGTCGTCACCCTCGAACCCTGCAACCACACCGGCCGCACCGGCCCCTGCGCCGTCGCCCTGATCGAGGCCGGGGTCGCCCGTGTCGTGTACGCGATCGACGATCCGGGCGCGGACGTGCACGGCGGTGCCGACCGACTCCGCGCCGCCGGGGTCGACGTCGTGTCCGGTGTGCTCGCCGACGAGGCCGAGGCGTTCCTCGAACGGTGGCTCCTGTCGGTCCGCCTCGGACGCCCGTGGGTGACCGTGAAGTGGGCCTCGAGCCTGGACGGCCGCGCCGCGGCTGCCGACGGGACGAGCAAGTGGATCACCGGCGCCGCAGCCCGACAGCACGTCCACGAGCAGCGTGCCGCGCACGACGCGATCCTGGTCGGCACCGGCACCGTGCTCGCCGACGACCCGAGCCTGACCGCTCGGGGTGACGCGGGCGAACTCCTCGCCGACCAGCCGCTCGCGGTCGTGCTCGGTGACCGCGCCGTCCCAGACGACGCCGCGGTCCGGCGACACCCCCGCGGGCTCGTGACACTGCCGGGGCACGACCTCGCCGCCTCGCTCGCCGCCCTGCGTGGGCACGGCGTGCACTCGGTGTTCGTCGAGGGCGGCCCCACCGTCGCGTCCGCGCTCATCGCCGCCGGGCTCGTCGACGAGTACCTCGTGTACGTCGCCCCGATCCTGCTCGGCGGGCCCCGGGTCGCCCTCGATGACCTCGGGGTGGGAAGCATGTCCGGGCGTCGGCGGTTGGACGTACTATCGACCACCAGCCTGGGCCCTGACCTGCTGGTCCGAGCCCGACCGCAGCGCAGCGCGACAGCGCAGCCACAGGCAGCGCCACTACAAACAGTGCCACCACAGACAGCGCAGCAGCAGACACCGCAGCAGCACGACGCAGCACCCGGGTTCGGAGACGACGGGCCCACGAACGACCGGAGCACCCCATGACCGACGCGCTGACCTCCTCCACCCCGGGCAGCCCCGTCCAGTTCGAGGTGTCGACGAACGTCCCCACCACCCACGGGACGTTCCAGATGCGCGCCTACCGCGACCTCGTGACCGGCGCCGAGCACGTCGCGATCATCGGCGCGCTGCCCGACGGGTCCGCCCCGTCCGACAGCGCCCTGGTCCGCGTGCACTCCGAGTGCCTGACCGGCGAGGCGTTCGGCTCGCTGAAGTGCGAGTGCGGGCCCCAGCTCGACGCCGCACTCGATACCATCGCTGCCGAGGGCGGGGTGGTGGTCTACCTGCGCGGGCAGGAAGGACGCGGCATCGGGCTCATCAACAAGCTCAAGGCCTACCGACTGCAGGAAGACGGCCTCGACACGCTCGACGCCAACCTGGCGCTCGGGCTGCCGGCCGACTCCCGTGCGTACGGCGGCGCCGCGGGCATCCTCGCCGACCTCGGGATCACCCGCGTGCGACTGCTGTCGAACAACCCCGAGAAGCGTCGCCAGCTCGAGGAGCACGGCATCACCGTCGAGTCGCTCGTGCCGCTGGTCGTCGGAGTCTCGGCGCAGAACGCCGGCTACCTCGACACCAAGCGCGACCGGATGGGGCACCAGCTGCCCGCGCACCTCGAAGCCGGGGCGGGCGCAGGCGCCAACAGCTGACTCAGGGCTGATTCGCAGGTGGGCGACATCTGTCGTACCATGTTGTCTTCCGTCACAAGCGGTCCCCCACCAACCGAACGCACCCGATCGGTGCCCGCGCCACCCTGCGCGAACCGATCGGTGTCCGCCGTTTCGGGTATCCGTGCTCCCTGCCAGGAGCGCGCACCACGGAAGACCACACGACACCCATGACCGCCGCACCGGCACCAGCAACCCCGACCTCAGCTCCGGCACCAGCAGGCAACCCACGCTCGCGCGTCGTCATCGCCAGCCTCGTCGGCACCTCGATCGAGTTCTACGACTTCTACGTCTACGCGACGGCCGCGGTCCTCGTCTTCCCGACCCTGTTCTTCCCGAACGAGGACCCCACGGCATCGCAGCTGTCGTCGTTCGTGACGTTCGCCCTCGCCTTCTTCGCGCGACCGATCGGGTCGATCATCTTCGGGCACTTCGGTGACCGGGTGGGCCGCAAGACCACACTCGTCGCGTCGCTGCTCGTCATGGGCACCGCGACGTTCCTGATCGGCTGCCTGCCGACGTTCAGCACCATCGGCGTGTGGGCGCCGGTCCTGCTCGCCGTGATGCGCTTCGCACAGGGCGTCGGCCTCGGCGGCGAGTGGTCCGGTGCGGCACTGCTCGCCACCGAGAACGCCCCCAAGGGCAAGCGCGGCGTCTTCGGTTCGATGCCGCAGCTCGGCGCTCCGATCGGCTTCCTGCTCGCGAACGGCCTGTTCATCGCGATCAACGCCGCGATGCCCGCCGGCGCCGACGGCACCCCGAACGCCGACTTCCAGGCGTGGGGCTGGCGCATCCCGTTCCTCCTCTCCGCGGTGCTCGTCATCGTCGGGCTGTACGTGCGCTTCAAGCTCGTCGAGTCGCCGGTGTTCCGCGGCGTGCAGGAGTCCGGCACGGTCGCGAAGATCCCGCTGGGCCGGGTGTTCCGCACCTCGTGGAAGGCGCTCATCGTCGGCACGTTCGGCATGGTCGCGACGTACGTCCTCTTCTACTTCATGACCACGTTCACGCTGTCGTACGGCACCACCGGTGCCGAGGCCGGTCCGCTCGTCCCGAAGGTCGGCCTCGGCTACAGCCGCGGCGAGTTCCTGACACTGCTCATGATCGGCGTCGTGTTCTTCGGCATCTTCACCCCGATCGCCGGCATCCTGGCCGACAAGTTCGGGCGCCGGAAGACCCTCATCCCGACCACGATCGGCATCGCACTGTTCGGCCTCACGTTCCAGTTCTGGTTCGCGGCGTCCCAGGGTCCGATCACGGTGGTGACGTTCCTGATCGTCGGGCTGTCCCTGATGGGGCTGACCTTCGGGCCGATGGGGGCCCTGCTGCCGGAGCTGTTCCCGACGAACGTCCGGTACACCGGCTCGGCGATCGCGTACAACGTCGCGTCGATCCTCGGTGCCTCGCTCGCACCGACGATCGCCCTGGCGCTGTGGCAGGCCGACGGCAACATCTTCCTGGTCGGGCTGTACCTGACGATCGCCGCCGTCGTGACGCTCGTCGCGCTGCTCTTCGTCCGCGAGACGAAGAGCAAGGAGTTCGCGGACGCCTGAGACGCGACCACCTGACGGACGGGCGCGCCCTGCGCAACGCTTCGCGTTGCCGCTGAGCAGGGCGCGCCCGTCCGTCGTGCGCGCACGCCCACTTCCCGGCGCAAGACGCCGTCGCACCAGCCTGTCCGTCAACTCAGGTTGACAGTTGTCGGCACGTCAATGTAGGTTGACACCCATGGACCGACCGACCATCACGAGCCTCGCGGCCGGAGCCTCCGGGGACGACCCGTTCTCCGCCCTCGCCAACGTGCGCGAGCTCCGCCGTGAACTCGACCGGACCGAAGAGCTCGCTGCCCGCGCCGCCCGCAACGCCGGGGCGTCGTGGCAGGAGATCGCGACCCTGCTCGGTGTCAGCCGACAGGCAGTGCACAAGAAGTACGGCAGAAACTAGGAACACGATGAGTCTCCCCTTCGCGCGCCCCAAGACGACCGACGGCCCCCGCGCCACCTTCGGCCGCCTGTTGTCCTACCTGTTCGAGAACAAGCCGGCGATGGTCGTCATCATCGTGCTGAGCATCCTCGGCGCCGGGGCGTCGCTCGCGCAGCCGCTGCTCGTCAACCAGGTCGTCACGGCAGTGCAGCAGGGCAACACGCTCAGCACGCTCGTCTGGCTGCTCGTCGGGCTCGTCCTGGTCGCCGGCGTCCTGAACGGTGTGCAGCACTTCCTGCTGCAGCGTGCGGGCGAGGGCGTCGTGCTCTCCACGCGCCGCAAGCTCATCGCCCGCATCCTCAACCTGCCGATCTCGGAGTTCGACACCCGTCGCACCGGCGACCTGGTGTCCCGGGTCGGCAGCGACACCACGCTCTTGCGCGCCGTCCTGACCCAGGGCCTGATCGAGTCGATCGGCGGGGCCCTGACCTTCATCGGCGCGATCATCGCGATGGCGATCATCGACCCACTGCTGCTCGTCATCGTGGTCGTCATCGTCCTGATTGCGATCGTCGTCGTCGGCGGGCTGAGCAGGCGCATCCGGGTCGCGTCGAAGCGTGCGCAGGAGAAGGTCGGCGACCTGACCGCGGCCGTCGAGCGCGGCATCGGCGCCGTCCGCACCATCCGGGCGGCCGGTGCCACCGAGCGCGAGGTGCACGAGGTCGACGGACACGCGACCGAGGCCTACCGGCGCGGCCTCGACATCGCGAAGATGTCCGCGTTCGTCGTGCCCGTCGCGAGCATCGTCATGCAGGTGGCGTTCATCGCCGTGCTCGGCGTCGGCGGCGCGCAGGTCGCTGCGGGCACCATCACCATCGCCACGCTCATCACGTTCATCCTGCTGCTGTTCATGATGATCATGCCGCTCGGCCAGGCGATGGGTGCCGCCGTCGCGGTCGCCCAGGCGCTCGGCGCGCTCGGCCGGATCGAGGAGATCCTGCACCTGCCGACCGAGGCGCAGGACGACGCCGCCGCGCGGCCCGCCGCCGCGGTCGCCTCCGACGACGCCATCACGTTCGAGCACGTCACGTTCCGGTACGCGGCTGCGGCGGATGCGTCCGGTCCGGACGGCGCCGTCGCGTCCGGCGCGGTGGATCGACCGGGAGGCCCGGATCGCCTCGCCGACGAGCGTCCGGCCGACGACGTGGTGCTCCACGACGTGTCGTTCCGCGTTCCCCGCGGCTCGCGGGTGGCACTCGTCGGTCCGTCGGGTGCTGGCAAGTCGACGACCCTCGCCCTGATCGAGCGGTTCTACGACCCCTCCGAGGGCGTCATCCGGCTCGGTGGCATCGACGTCCGGGGCATGGACCGCCAGGAGCTCCGCGCCCAGATCGGCTACGTCGAGCAGGACGCCCCGGTGCTCGCCGGCACCATCCGAGCAAACCTGCTGCTCGGTTCGCCGGACGCGACCGAGGACGACTGCGTCCGCGTGCTCGAGGCGGTCAACCTCGGCGAGGTGCTGCACCGCGACCCCCGCGGTCTCGACGCCCAGGTCGGCGAGGACGGCGTGATGCTCTCCGGCGGCGAGCGTCAGCGGCTGGCCATCGCCCGCGCCCTGCTCGCCGCTCCCCCGATCCTGCTGCTCGACGAGTCGACGTCGTCGCTCGACGGCGTGAACGAGCAGAAGATGCGACTGGCGATCGACGCCGTCGCCGAGGACCGCACCCTGCTCGTCATCGCGCACCGGCTCTCCACGGTGGTGGACTCCGACGTCATCGTGGTGCTCGAGCACGGCCGGGTCGTCGGCGCCGGCACGCACTCCGAGCTCGTCGAGTCGACGCCGCTCTACCGCGACCTGGCGAAGCACCAGCTGCTGGTCTGAGACCGGGTGCCGCCACACCTCCGGCGGCGGGGTGGCGGGTGCGTCAGAGCTGTGCGCCTCCGGGGTTCGCGAGCCCCTCGTCCATGTCGCTGCGGTCGACGTGCCCGCCGGCCGCTCGGACGTCGTCGAGCGCGCGGGCGCTGCGGTCGTCGTCGACGCCGGCGACCAGGTCCTCGTAGACCGCGACGTCGATGCCGGCAGCACGGGCGTCGAGTGCCGAGGCCCGGACGCAGTGGTCGGTGGCGATGCCGACGATGTCGACGGAGTGCACCCGGTGCTCGGTCAGGATCTCCGGCAACGGCACACCCGCCTCGGTCCGTGCCTGGAACGCCGAGTAGTCCGGCGTGCCCTGGCCCTTGAAGACGTCGACGTCGATCAGCTCGGTGTCGAGCTCCGGGTGGTACTCGGCGCCCGGTGTGCCGGCCACGCAGTGCACCGGCCACGTGTCGACGAAGTCGGGCCCCTCGGGTCCGGCGAAGTGTCCGCCGTTGTCGTCGTCGCCGTGGTGCCAGTCGCGGGAGCCGACGATCAGGTCGTACTCCTCGGCGTGCCGGCCGAGGAACGCGCTGATCCGTTCCGCGAGGGCCGCGCCCCCGGTCACCCCGAGTGCACCGCCCTCGGTGAAGTCGTTCTGGACGTCGACGACGAGGAGAGCCCGTGCCATGGGCCCATCCAACACCCGGTGACTCAGGAGTCGGTGAGCTTGCTCCCACACGAGTAGGCGGCCGCGGTCACCGCGTCGAGCGCCGGCAGGGCGGCCGCGCGCGACGACCCGATGGCGTAGAACGCGAAGGTCAGGCGTGATCCGTCCGCGGCGTCGATGTACCCACCGAGGGTGTTGGCGCTGTCGATCCACCCGGTCTTCGCGTGCACCTTGCCGCGGGCGACGGCGTTCGCGCCGGTGAAGCGGCTGGCGAGGGTGCCGGACTGGCCAGACACGGGCAGGGCGTTCGCGAGGGTGCCGAGGCCCTTCGCACCGGCGGCGACCTGCACCATGAGGTGGGCGACGAAGTTCGGCGACACCGCGTTCGCGGCGCTCTCGCCCGAACCGTCCTTGATGACGATGCCGGCCGGGTCGACGCCGTAGGAGCCGAGCGCCGACCGGTACACCGAGGTCAGCGAGGCCGCCGAACCGTTCGAGCCGGACTCCTTCGACGACACCCGAGCGAGCATCTCGGCGAGGGTGTTGTCCGAGTTCGGGATCATCTGCCCGATCAGCGTCGACACCGGCTGCGACGACACCGTCGCTATGGTGTTCGTGCTGGTCGTGGCGCGCTTGACGATCTGTGCCGACCCCGCCTCGGCGACCCCGGCGTTCGCCAGTGCCGTCCGGAACGCGGTACCCGCACGGCCGACCGGGTCCTCGGACCGGGGCGAGGTCGCCGCAGCCGGGTTCGCCCGGTCACCGTCGACCATGAGCGCCGTGACCTTCGGCTGGTACCCGATGGTGCGTTCGGACACCGGCCACGTGGGGTCCCACGCGTCGGCGTCGCTCCAGTACGTGTCGTCGGTCACGATCGTGCTGACCGGGGTGTTGCCGACCTTCGCCTTGACCTGCTGGGCGAGCTGCGCGAGCGTCGGCGCCCCCGGGTAGACGGTGCCGCTGCCGGCCGACAGGGTGGCGTCGCCGTGCCCGACCAGCGCGATGGTCCCGGCGGACTCCTGCGTGACCGTGGTCGGGATGCGGTGGGTGCCCCCGAGCACGGCGAGCGCAGTCGCCGTCGTCAGGGTCTTCATGACGCTGCCGGTCTGGGCGGCCTTGTCACCGTCCTTCGAGAACAGGACCTCGCCGGTCTTCGCGTCCATGACGTAGCCCTCGAACGCGCCGAGACCGCTCGCCGACGCCGCGCCAGCGATCGAGCAGGTGCGCAGGGCGGAGGGACCGGCCGGGTCCTCCGGCACGGTGCGGGCGGCCGGGGTGGGTGTCGGCGTGCTCGTCGGACGCTTCGTGGTGGCGGCCGACCGGCTCGGCGTCGCGGCCGCGCTCGACGTGGCCGCCGGCGCGGCGGTCGTGCGCGTGTCCGGTGTCATGGCCGCCGCGACCGCGACGGCACCGCCGGAGCCGACCACCAGCAGCGCCGCGAGACCACCGGCGATCCACGGGACCGGACGACGCACAGCAGAGGCACGCACGGCGGCGACGGCGGCGCGGACACGCTCCGGGACGGAAGGCGGGGTGGACTGCTGATCGGACATCGCGACCGATCCTACGGAACTGCGGCAGGAGCCTCCAGACCGGATCGTCGCCCGGTGGACGACGGGACCCGGATCAGGGTGCTGTGGAGGGGTCGTCCGCCGGGTACCGGACCCCGACCTGGCGGCGGGCCTCGTCCATCACGGCCATGATCGCGACGGACTGTTCGGCGTCCATCGGGCCGCCCTCGTGCGCGCCCGAGGTGACCATCGCCTCGAACGCGCGGGCCTCGTGGCCGTAGCCGGCGAGCTCCTCGCGTGCGTCGAACTCCTCGACCACGACACCGTCGCGGTCCCGGATCCGCCACGTCGTCGGGGTGTACCAGGTCGAGTCGATGTCGATGCGCCCCGATTCCCCGATGACCGAGGCGGTGTTCGGGCTGCGCACGTCCATCCCGAAGTGCACCATCGACTGCGCACCGCCGTCGTGCGTCAGGACGAGGCCCATCTGCGTGTCGACCCCCTGCTCGCTCAGCGTGCCGGCCGCGACGAGCGAGGTGGGCACCCCCAGCACGTCGACGGCGAAGGACACCGGGTACACGCCCAGGTCGAGCAGGGCTCCACCGCCGAGGGCGGGATCGCGCAGCCGGTGCGACGGGTCGGTGGGCAGGGCCTGGTGGTGCGTCGCCTCGACGAGCACCGGACGGCCGATGCGCCCCTCGGCCAGGACCTCGCGGATCATCGCCATCTGCGGCAGGAACCGGGTCCACATCGCCTCGGTCACCGCGACGCCCGCTCGACGGGCAGCATCGACCACGGTCCGCGCCTCGGCCGCCGTCATCGTGAAGGCCTTCTCGACGAGGACGTGCTTGCCGGCGTGGATCGCGAGCAGGGCGTCCTCGGCGTGCCGGACGTGCGGGGTCGCGACGTACACGGCGTCGACCGTGTCGTCGGCGACGAGGTCTTCGTAGGAGCCGTGCGCCCGTGGGATGCCGAACTCCGCCGCGAACGCCTCGGCGCCGCCGCTTGTGCGACTGCCGACCGCCGTGAACTCGATGCCCGCGGGGACGCAGTCGCCCACGAAGGACCGGGCGATGCCGCCCGTGCCGATGACTCCCCAGCGAACCGTCATGCGGCCATGTCTACCAGGACTGGCCGCAGCACTTTGGTATGGACTCCACGGGTGATTGCCAGCTAACGTGCTCCACGATCCCCCATCCGGGGGTCACTCCTCCCCGAGTCGAAGGTGTGCAGGTCCTCCATGCGCCGTTCCGTCCTCTCCGTCGTCGCCACCAGCGCGGCGATCGTCCTCACGTCCACCCTCGTCGGCGGTCCGGCCAACGCACACGGGTGGGGCGACCCAGGACACGGACCGGGACACTCGCCGGGGCACTCCGCCGACGCCGGCTTGACGCCGCGCACCCACTTCACGATGGCTGCCGACGGCACGTCCGGTGCGACGCAGGGCGGCGAGGGCATCCCGAACATCGACTCCGTCAAGAAGACCATCGCCACCTACTACGGCGACCCCGGCACGGGTCTGGCGAACCGGACCGACTCCCCCTACATCCGCGAGATGCGATCGATCGTCGCCCGCCAGGGAGCGTCGCTGCAGCGCATCCACGACCGTGCCGTCCGGCACGGCCAGAAGCCCGCGATCGTCCTCGACGCCGACGACACCACCCTGTGGACGTACGACATGGAGGTCGCGGACATGCACTTCGTGTTCGACCCCGCACGGCAGGACGAGTGGGTGCAGGACGAGCGCTTCGCCGCCACCCCGTCCATGGTCGGCTTCGTCAACCGCGCCGCCGCGATGGGCTTCACCGTGTTCGGACTGACCGGCCGGAACGACGACCAGAAGACCGCGACCGTGCAGAACCTGTCGAAGGTCGGCTACACCGCGTTCACCGAGGACCACTTCTTCACGAAGTGGACCGGCAAGGGCGCCTCGCAGCAGCCGTCGTACGTGACCTGCGCCGCCGCGAGCTGCACGACCGTCGAGTACAAGGCCCTGACCCGCAAGCACATCGAGCAGGACCTCGGCTACGACATCACGCTGAACATCGGCGACCAGTGGAGCGACCTGCAGGGCGGGTACGCCGACCGGTCGCTCAAGCTGCCGAACCCCACGTACTACCTCCCCTCCGCCGATCTGCCCGGCGTCTCCGAGCCCCGGCTGTCCCCACGGACGCAGTTCACGATGGCGGCCGACGGCTCCTCCGGTGCGACCCAGTCCGGTGAGGGCGTCCCGAACATCGACTCCGTCAAGAAGACCATCGCCACGTACTACGGCGACCCCGGCACCGGAATCGCGAACCGCACCGACTCTCCCTACATCCGCGAGATGCGATCCGTCGTCCGCCGGCAGGCCCCCGTCGTCGCCGCCCAGTGCGCCGTCGGCCGCAAGCTGCACCGCAACCCCGCGATCGTGCTCGACGCCGACGACACCACGCTCTGGACGTACGACATGGAGGTCGCGGACATGCACTTCGTCTTCGACCCCGCACGGCAGGACGAGTGGGTGCAGGACGAACGATTCCCCGCGACCCCGTCGATGACCTCGCTCGTGTCGATCGCACAGCGTTCCGGCTGCACGGTCATCGGGCTGACCGGCCGGAACGCCGACCAGGAGACCGCGACCATCGACAACCTGCAGCGCGTCGGCTACCCGCAGTTCTCGGCCACGAAGCGCGGCACCGAGACGTACTACACGAAGTGGACCGGGGTGGGGGCGTCGCAGCAGCCGTCGTACATCACCTGCGCCACGGCGAAGTGCACCACCGTCGAGTACAAGTCGCAGACCCGGGCGCACATCGAGTCACGATCGGGCGGCCGGTACGACGTGGTCGCGAACTTCGGCGACCAGTACAGCGACCTGCTCGGGGGCTCGGCGGACCGCAGCGTCAAGCTGCCGAACCCGACGTACTACCTGCCCTGAGGCCGGCGCTCGCCCTCAGCGGCGGTGCTTGCCGAGCGCCGCGTCCGGCGCCGCCAGCGGGTGGTTGCGGAACCACCGCAGCAGGGCGCGCGCCTTGCTCGTGTCCGCGCTGCTGTCACCGTCGACCAGGAACGCGTCGAATCCGTCCGGCAGCGGCGTCTCCGCGTCGCGGTCGAACGCCATCGTCCACTCGCCGAAGCGCGGCGTGTGGATGCGCTCCTCCACGAGCAGGCCGACGTCGGTGTGGCGAGGGTCGTCGATGATGCGCTGGTAGGTCTCGAGCACGGCGTCCTCCGGGCCCTCCAACAGCTGCATGAAGCGGCCGTCCTTGTAGACGAGCAGACCGGACAGGCCGGACGCGGCGTTGCGTGACCTGGCGTGCTCGAGCAGCGCGTCCAGCCGTTCCTGGTCGAAGGGCTCGTCAGCGGCACTCATGTAGAGGAGGGACAACAGCATGACGACCTGACGACCTTTCGACGCGCGGAGTGGGCTCAGTCTCGATCGTGGCCGATGGACGTCGCTTCCGGGAATCCCCAGAACGGGGAAGAACGTGCGGTGATCCGCACCCGTCACCGAGGATCGTACGTGCGGACCCAGTCGATCTCGAGGTGGCCCGGGTCACCCCAGTTGCCGACCTGGAACATGTAGCGGTGCGGGGATGACGGGACGTTCCGGGCGACCGTGTACACCAGCTCGCCGTCGAGGTAGTAGTTGACCGCTCGGCCCGGGATCCACTCCGTCGTGTACGTGTGCCACGAGCTCCACGACACGCGCGTGTTGTAGTGGTCGAACCGCTTCTCGTGACCGGGGACCATCGAGTGGTGGAACACGCGGGGTGTGCTGTCGAAGTTGCCCTCGGGGAAGTTGACCTCGCCGTCGCCCCAGTCGTCCGACGTCGGCCACAGCATGACCGCGACACCGTTGTCGGCGCCGCCGGTCGCGCGCGCTCGGATGCTGAACGTCCCGCCCACGTGGGACCAGGCATCCTCCGGGGTGCCGAAGGTGCCAGCCGCACCGTGTTCGCCGTCCAGGGCGACGTCCATGTACCCGTCGTGCGCGCTGATCTGCGAACCCGACCAGTACCGTCCACCGGTGCCGTCCGGGTACGGCTGCCACGACTGCGCGTAGGTCGCAGCGAACGGTCCGTTCGCCGCTGCCGGTGTGTCGAAGTCGACCGAGAAGGTCGGCACCCGGCCGATCGTCGGGTCGGAGCGCACGGCCGGGCCGTCCGCGCGCAGTGGCGTCGCGTTCGCGCCCTGCCCCTGCGACGCGGCGGCTGCCGCCGAGCGGCTGGATTCGGGAACTGCGGCGGCGCTCACGGCGAGTGCCGCTGCCGCCGCACCCACGAGGACGATCATCGTCACACGGGTGAGCACGGTGCCTCCATCGGTCGTCCGCCGGAGGTGGCTGGGCGATGTGGTTCTTGCGCCGCAGGGAGCCCCGCGACGTCGTCACGCTATCCCGGGCCCCGTGCCCCTGTCTGTCCCGCAGCCGAAGCGTGCGGCTTCCCGCCAACAGAAAAATCCCCGGTCAGGACCTGATGCAGATCCGTGACCGGGGATGTGTTCCGAGCCGCCTGTCGGAATCGAACCGACGACCTATTCATTACGAGTGAATAGGAGCGGTAGGCTGGGGATACTCGGCGAGTGCCGTCTGTAGCAGCAAATGCCCGGATTCATGCGGATCGGGCTAACATCGAGAAGCGCAACCGCAAACACACGGTTGCCGTCAAGTGTGTGCACCAATGTGTGTACCGGGAGGAACAGTGCCGAGGAAGCGAGATTCCGGCGATGGGGGGCTCTACGCCATCCGCGGCGGCAAGCTCTACCGGGGCGTCATCGACGACGGGTTCCATCCCGATGGCCGCCGTCGCCAACGCGTTGTGACGTCGAAGACCAAGGAGGGTGCGCGCCGCAAGCTCGATGCGATCAAGAAGCAGATCCAGCAGCACGGCACTGCACTCGACACAAAGACAACGCTGGAGCAGTGGGCGACACACTGGCTTGAAACGGTCGGGAAGCCGAACCTCAAGCCCAACACCCTGCTCTCCTACGAGTCTGTCGCGCGGAACTGGATCGTCCCCACGATCGGCGCGAAGAAGGTCGCCTTCCTGAAGCCGTCCGACGTACGGATCATGACGAAGGCCGTCGCCGACGCCGGCCGTACATCCGCGACGTCGAGGAAGGCGTACCAGGTGCTGTCGCTCATGCTCGAGTCGGCCCGGGTCGAGGGCATTGCCTCGCGCAACGTATGCGAGGACGTCAACGCGCCGGTACAGGGCGAGTCGAACCGTGGCGCACTCAGCACCGAAGCGGCGCTGTCTGTCCTGAAGGTCGCCGCCGAGCACGATGACGGCACACGCTGGTGGGTCGCATTACTGAGCGGCCTGCGTCAGGGCGAGCGCATCGGTGCACGCCTCGACTCCCTCGACCTCGACTCCGAGAAGCCGACGATCGGCGTCGAATGGGCACTGTCCGAAGTGCCATTCGAACACGGCTGCGGGCGCATCGACGACGGCACCTGGCGCTGCGGCAAGACCCGTGCTGGTTCGTGCACAAACCGTCGGCTTCGGATCCCGGACGGCTTCGAGTACCAGCAGCTGAACGGCCGCCTTTGCCTCATCCGGCCGAAGTCCGGGAAGCCGAGGTACGTGCCGCTCATGCCGGCGCTCGCCGAAGCACTCCGTCGCTACCTGATCAAGACCGTCGACCGACCGAACCCCTACGGACTCATCTGGCGCAAGGCCAACGGCGAACCCTACCTGTGGGGTGAGGACGAGCAGACTTGGCGCGATCTGATGTTCGAGGCCGGCATCATCGAAGAGGACCAGCGTGCGCCTGGCTCCCCTGTGCCGACCACGCACTGGGCGCGGCACACGACCGCGACCGTGCTCATGGAGCTTGGCGTCGACGCGAAGATCATCGGCGAGATCGTGGGCCACCAGTCCGAAGCCGTCACCCGCCGATACCAGCACGTGTCGTCTGCTGCCGCACGCGCCGCGATGGACAAGCTTGGCTCGCACTTCGCTCTCGATGCTTGATCGGCAGGATCCCTATGTCATAACTCACATGAGACGGCCAGCATGGCGGGGCTTGCTTGGTTCGAGCGATGGTGAGAAGGTTTCGACACTGACGTGAGAGCCCCCTGAAGAAGACGACCACTGTGAGACAGAAGCAACTAAGATCAGAACCAAATGAACCTGAGTCCAGGTGATCTCCTCGTTGCGCGAGGCTGGAGCTGGAAGGCCGAGTACTCCCAAAAGCGTTGCAAAACGGACTACAAGGATCAGCTAGCGCAGGTGTCGAGAGGAGAGCTAGATGCAGACAAGGCTAGACCGAGCCTCTCGATATATACCATGTTGTATGATGGTTCTTGTACTGCAGACGAACTCGCATCGACTTTGGCAGACTACGTTGCGACGAAGCTCTCTTCCGCCCGTCACATCGGTTTCGTAACCTGGAATCAGCTTGACGATGCAGGTTTCAACATGGCCAAGTCGGAGCCCCCGCAGCACCATTGGGACCTGTTCATAGAGAATCTCGACGAGATAGAAGAGTTTGAAAAGCTCTTTTCCATGTTTGAGAACGATGACAAGAGAAGGCTAAACAGATGAACGGCATCCAACTTCGGATGACGCAGAGCGTGGTCGCGCAGCCGCGCTTCGAAGTCGATCCGAACCAAACTAGCCGCCGCAACCCACTTTGGAGTACCGCTGAGCTTTCCGAGGGCCCGAATGTCTCGGTCGGACAGACTGTCACGGTCGTGCAGCCCGACGATGAGGATTCGGAGTTCGTCGGGAGGGCGATTGTCGAATACATCGATCGCGAATTCGAGCTTGTGTATCTTCGCGTAGACTGGAAATCATTCCATACCGTGCAAGCGGCTTGGTCGGTAGAAAACTTCTCTAGCCCTGCGTCCTTCTCTAACCTCATTGGCGAGGTGGCCAAGCGTGCTATTGGAGTAAACATGCCTTGGGTTGGTAATGCAACTACCGCTCGCAGTCGAACGATTCTCGCCGCGTGAAATTTTCTGGGGCGATCCTCTGCGACGCAGCGACTGTTCGTGAGGGACTCCTGCACATCCTCGGAGGAGGGCTAAATGTGCTGGATCGGCGTGCCTTTCCTGCGCCGCTCGGAGCGGAACTTGCACTGCTGGCAAGGCTTGAGCGGTCCAGCACTGGCGAGCTCATCGACACTGAGTCGAGCATTCGCGTACTCATCTCGAAAGCCGAGGGTAATAAAGAACGAGTGGCAGAGGTGCGGGCGGACTTCAAGGTTGAGAACGACCCGGGATCGTTCGGCGCTGTGGCACCACTCGTCTTTCCCATCAGCGACGTCGCAATCCCCGAGCCCGGGCAATATCAACTTGAGGTCTTGACTGGAGACGCTCGAGAGGTGCTGTATTTCACCGCGCGACACTTGCCAGAGGAACCGGCGCTCTAGGATCGGATTGGCGCTTCCATCACCATCTAGAAAAGCTACCGGACTGCAGTCTGGTGGCTTCTTTGTGCCCGAGGATTGAAGTGCGCGCCCATGGCCTGGCACTAGTACTGATTGCGCCAATCAGGAATGGTGCAAAATCGGTGCTATGCCGCATCGTCCAATCGACCTCAACGAAAAGCAGCTGCGCGTCCTCCGCTGGGTCGAGCGGAGCTGCCCGGATGGTGAGCACGTTGACGACAACTACGGCCACCGCATCACGGCGAAGGCGGGGGAACGTGGAGTACCTCGAAACCAGCCGTGCTGAAGCGATCAAATCTGCTTGCCGACAAGACCTCGCGGACCAGAGATAGGCCCGTCCAGGCAGCTGACGGACCGTTCGGACCTTAAATGACCCGGCCGCCAGTTCCTCCCTGCTCGGCGGAGCATGTTTGGTGCATGAACCTTGACGACATGAACACTGCTGACCAAGCAGCGGAGTACCTCAAGCTGACCCCGGAGAAGCTCAAGCAACTCGCTCGGGCACGGGAGATCGGTTACGTGAAGGCCGGCCGATCATATCTTTTCTCGCGTGAGGCAATCCAAGAGTGGGTGCGTCGGAACTCCCTTGAGGCGAAGCCTGAGACCCCAAACCCCTGGGGCCTGACCGATCGCGCACTGAAGCGGCAACGCGACGGGAACAGTCGTGTCAATCGAGGGTTCCCGCGCTAGACACGACACAGCACTATCCGGATCCGCCTGGGCCAGCAGGCTTGGCATCTCGGCAAGTCCGGTCCGACCGTCCGGTGGTCAACGCTGGCGCTGCCCCATCTGCCGTCGCGATAATCAGCCACAATGCTTGTCATGGGGCGTGCCGGAAATCACCTGAACGACAAGCAAACCAGCGTGCTCCGGTGGGTGGCTGACGGCGCTCCTCCCGACGCGTATCCGGAGGGTGACTACGCGCATCGCATCACCGCGAAGGCGCTTGCGAGTCGCGGTCTGGTGCGGGTCGAGGGCCATGGCACCTCCTGGCGCGCGACATTGACTGATGCGGGCGCATCACGCGTCGCTCAACTTGGGTGGGCACCCTCTTCACCTGCCGATGGAGCTGGCAAGTCCGACGATGATGTGGTCGACCTCCTACACCGTGTCGAGGCGGCCGGTGGGCGGCTCGAGGTCGACGACCGCGAGGACGACGTTGATTACCCGAAGCTCGTCTGGCGCTTCAACAAGAGCGAGCGCCGGCCCCGGGGCAAGGAGCTTCACCTCTCCCACCCCAGCTGGAAGGACCAGAGACAGCTGCGTCTGGAGTACCGGGACTGGTTCTGGGACCTGATCGAGATCCCAGAGGTCCAGGCGGTCGCCTCGAAGTCCCACCTTGGCCCGCTCGCGAAGGCCTTCCTGTCGAACCACGACGATCAGTTCGTCAGCAAGGAGTCGCTCCCTCGCGCGGCCCGCGTGCTCGAAGCAATCGCGAGGCACGCCGCAACCACTGGCATTGAGGCCCGAGATCCGCGAGCAGTCGACGAGGAAAAGAAGCGGAACGGCGGTGACGTTCGCGGGTGGAGCGGCCATCTCGAGCTCACCGCTGGCTCGGTGAGCCTCCGAGTACAGATCCGGGAGACGCCCGGCGCAGGTAGCGAGAAATTCAACTACTACCCCGACGGCGATTTCGACCGCAGGGTGTATGACCGGATACAGCGGCTCCCGACCTGGCAACGAAACCGGAACCACGCATTCGTTCCGACCGGACGACTCGAACTGCGCGTTGCTCGACCAGGGTTCAGCTTCGACGGGCACAAGCTGAAGGACACGAAGTCCTCGGCGGTGGAGGACCGACTCGGCGAGATCTTCCAGCATCTCGAGGTTCTACGCCGCGAAAGCGAGGAAGCCAAGCGGAAGGCACGTGAATTCGAGGATCGGAAGAAGCAAGACTGGGACGCCGCGATGAACCGTGCTCGAGTGCTCTTCCGGGCGTCACAAGAGGAAAGCCTGTTGGTCGAGCAAGCGTCGACCTGGCGGAAGCATCAGGAGGTTGCCGCCTTCGTTACAGAACTCAGCCGGCGCGATGATGGAAGCGACCCTGCGCTGCGTCAGTGGATTGAGACCGGTGAACGCGTCGCCCGACGCCTTGACGCTTTCGGTGCCTTGGCGACGCCAGAGTTTCCGAAGCCGACCGCTCAAGACCTAGAGCCGTTCCTGGACGGCTGGAGCGCGTGGGGCCCGACGCACTCGGCAACTCCGTTCCGTTAGGGGCGTGCTGCGGGTCTTACTTCGTACGAGTGCCCGCGGCGTCAGTTGAGCTATCTCCCGCGCCCTCCGGTTCAGTCCCGGCGGTAGCGCGGAGCTCCGCCTGCATGCGGCGGACACGCTGCTCCACCTCACGCAGCAGAGTGATGCTGTCGAACTGAGCGAGAGTGTCCTGCAGGGCTACCCGCGCGTCATAGGCCGCTTGCTGTTGATCAAGCCGGTACTCATCGTCGAGATCGGGATTCGGCTCGTAGGGCGGATCTGCCGCAGCCTCCGCATCGAGTACCGCCTGCTGGCGCAGCCACTCTTCCCGAAAGTCCTCGAAGGACGTCCCATCTTCGGGATTCATCTCTCGGTGCTCCACATACGCAAGCTCGTTGCCGAGCACGCGCTGCACCTTGTACGCGGACTTCGGCGGGACACCCTTCGATTCCCAGTTGACGATCGTCTTCTGATGCACGCCAATGGCGTCGGCAAGCTCTTGCTGCGTCCAGTTGCGCAGGGCGCGAGCGTCTTTGAGTTCCGTCCACGTGATGATCACAGTCCGATTCTAGGCAACGAGGGACAAGAAGAGCAACTGTAGATCGGCTTCACTACGGTGACTTACGCGATATATCCTTGCCATGCTTGCTACTTCTATCCTTCTTGCCTACTCTGGTCTCATGCAGACACGACGACTCAACGGAACGGCTCTACGGACCATCCGGGAGCTGTCGGGCCTCCGCCACGGGCAGTTCGCCAAGCGGGCGGAGCTCGACCCCGGATACCTCACCAAGCTCGAGAACGGCTCCCGCCAGCCGTCGCCAGCGGTGCTCCGGCGACTCGCTGACGCACTCGGCGTTTCCTTCGAAGCCATCTCCTTCCCGGTGGTGGTTGAGGAGTCGACCGTTGGAGCAGCGGCATGACCGCCGGCTCCGCGGTACGAATCGAGTTCGCGCCGGCCCTCTTCACACGGGAGCTCGCGGCGTACTACCTCAGCTGCTCCCTCCGTGACATAGATGACCTCCGATCGAAGGGTGAACTGATCCCCGTCGGAGAGACCAAGCGGATCAAGTTCCGCAAGGAGGATCTCGACCGCCACGCGGCGAACCTCGCCGAGCGCTCTTAGCCGCTCCCCACATCTTCCGATCGAACGCGCCGTGCGGACGGCGCTGACCGGCGCGCCTGGACACGGCTCCCACAGGAGCACGCCCTCGCCGCATCAGCACCTTGAGAACTCAACAGCGTGAACACAGCAAGACACACACTTCCGTCGCAGCGACGGGGCACCACCACGAGCGCACTGCGCCGGGTGTCGAACTGCTGCGACAGCCCGTCCCCAGGAGTCGACGCGCAAGCGGCGGCGGGGGCACATCGGGATCGGCACCCGATGGCGGGCACCAGGACGCCGACGTTCCCCCACGCCGACGTCCGTTCCCTCTCTCGAACCGACGGCACTCGCCATGGAAGGAGTCCCCATGCACGCCCTCAAGGAATGGCTGAGCGCAATCGCGTTCTTCGCTGCAGTCCTCGCAGCCCTGTTCCTGCCGTCCGCTCTCTGAGCCTCACAGACCCAAAGCAAAAGGCCCCGTCGGCGCTGGAACGCCCGGGGCCAAATCGTTCTAGGAGAACAACCAATGTCTATCCTCCCACACAGCACGTTTGTCCGCCGCAGCCGCCGCAAGGCCCGACGCGACGTCCGAATCATGGCAGGCAACATCAAGCGCGCAGCCGGACGCCAGGGCCTCACCAACATCCTCACGCTGTCGAAGGCCGCGGGTATCCCCCTCCACCGTGTCACCTTGATGTGGCTCGGCGTGAACATGAACGTCGTCGAGATGACCGGCTACATGCTCCGACTCGACCTCAGCGTGGACAACCTTTTCGCCGGTACCGGCGACCAGGATGTGGCCGCATGACCCCCGCTCGGAACCGCGCCGGGGCATCCCTCAAGCACCTGCGCACCAGCCACAACGTCTCGCAGCCGCTCGTGGCCGCTATGGCGGGGACCAGCACCGCCTACTTGGCGAAGGTGGAGGACGGGTTGATCGCGCCGACCACCAGCTACGCACGCAAAGTAACCGAAGCCATCGTCCGGCTCATGCAGGATCCACCCAAGCCGTGCTCAGTTCTCGGTTGCAACAACACAAAGCACATCGACGGGGTGGACGGACGGGGTGGCGCACCCGACCTGCATCACGCTGACGAGAAGCGCGGCGAGGGGTGGATCGTCTCCGTCGAACGAGTCGACGGCCAGGATCGTGAGTGGTCCGTCTACGCCGAAGTCTCGGACGACATGGCGCTCACTGCAACGCACTTCCTGGCGTTCTCTGCTGCGTACCAGGAAGCGTCCGCGTACGCCGCCGTACTCAACGGACGAGGGGCGGTCATCCGATGACTGTCTACGTTGCAGATGCACCCGTCTGGGCAGAGCTCTCCGAGAACGACGTCATCACGCTCGACGGTCGCGATCGGTACGTCATCGACCACTACGGGACGGTCGCGGCGATTCCGCTCCCCGGCACTCCCTTGCGGGTTGGCGCTCTCTCCACATTCGACGTCAACGTCCACCGGTGCGACGTAATCGACGAAGCCGACAGCACCAAAGCTCACCCCGGCGCTTACCGCGTCACTGCTGGCGTCGGTGCGGCGGAATCGACGCTCAACAGCCTCAGCGACCTCGAGAAGTTCGCCCGGAGCTTGCTCGCCGCAGCAGCGGCAGTCCGAGCGGTACTCGCCAATGACGTACGGGCAATCTCAAAGGAGGACTCCTGATGGCACATAAAGCGACGACATGGGCGTGGGAGGCGAATCTGCCCGGCACACGAAAGCTCGTTCTCCTCGCGCTCGCCGACATGGCCGACGAGTACAACTCCTGCTACCCGGGGCAGGAACGTCTCGCAGAGATGACGAGCATGGCAGTGAGCACGGTCCGGCGCTCGCTCGGCGAGTTGGAGCGGGACGGTCTGATCGTCCGAGCACGCCGTGCCCGACAGGACGGCACGCGCACCAGTGACCGATACCGACTGGTGGTTGGCGCACAACCGGTCAGATTGACCTCAGGTCAATCTGATGCGCCCAACCGGTCAAACGCGACGCGCTCAACCGGTCAGCCTGACCGCGCTTATGAACCCTCTAGTAATGAACCCCCAGAGGAATCACCAGATAAGCGCATCTACCCCGAAGCGTTCGAGGAAGCGTGGGCGCACTGGCCCCGGAAGAACGACAAGGCGCGGGCGCTGCAGCAGTGGCAGGCGGTGAGGAAGAAGCACCCCCGCATCGACCTGACCGCCGCGATCATCGCGCACGGTGACGCGCACGTCGCGGCGGGCACCCCGCAGCGGTTCGTGCCTTACCTCAAGACGTGGCTCAGCGGTGACGGGTGGGAGAACTCGCTACCCGAGCCGCACCCGTCAGCCCCACCGCGGAAGCTCAGCAACGCTGAGATCGCCGCCCTCGAATACCAGCGACTCTACGGAGGTCCCGATGGATCAGCAAGACGCGTTCCGGCTCTTGGGCCGGGCGTCGGCGGTCGATAACCGCAAGGTCACGCAGCTCGCCGCAATCGTCTGGGCGGAGACGCTGCCGGACATGTCGTACGACGAGGCCGCGGACCTGATGAACGAGTTCCGCCGCGACAACCCCGGTGTCTACCTCGAGCCAGGCCACCTGCAGCGGCAGAAGCGGATCCGCCTCGCTCGGACCAGGGAAGCCCGTGGACCGCACCCGCTCCCGCCGGCAGGGCAACGGTGGGCGGTCGACGCGATCGAGAACGACCCCGAGTACTCCGCACCGGGCGGGGTGCTCGAGGCGAGCCATGACGACGCGGGCTGAGCTCCGCCGGCAGCGGGACGAAGCCCGTGCCCGCGCCGCCGAGCACCGCCAAGAAGCCAACCAGTTGCGCGAGCGGCTGATGTACGTGACCGGCTCGTTCACCGCGGACCAGTACGGCGAGGTCGGGAAGGAGACCGATGGGTAGGGCATCATTCGACCGAGTCGTCGGCGCGTTCCACGACCGGGGCCTCATCGTGCAGATGCGCGGCAACGAGGCGGCCGAGGCGCAGGCCCCCGGGCACTCGGCGAAGGACCGATCGGTGTCGATCCGCTCGGTCGAGGGGCAGACCCTCATCCACTCGCACTCCGACCCCACCCCGGACGTCCTCGCCGAGCTCAACCTGTCCATGCAGGACCTGTTCGACGAGCAGAAGGGCGTCGAGTACAAGTACCACGACGGCCGGGTCGTACACCGGTCCCCCGACAAGCGGTTCCGGCAGTCCGGCAACACGAAGGGCCGGGACCTGTACCGCGTCGAGCGGGTCGGTCAGGCCGACCCGGTGTGGATGGCCGAGGGCGAGAAGGACGTCCACGCACTCGAATCGCTGGGCCTCGTCGCAGTCTGCACGGCGATGGGCGCTGGCAAGGCGGCGATGTTCGACCTCGCCCCGCTGCACGGCAAGAAGGTGCTCCTCGTCCGCGACATGGACGAGCCCGGTATGAAGCACGCGCTGCAGGTCCAGGAACTCCTCGACGGGAAGTCGGAAGTCGTCGTCCTCGAACCGATCGTCGGGAAGGACGCCGCGGACCACATCGCAGCAGGCCACACCTGGCAGGAGTTCCGCCTGGCCCGTCTGCCGGAACCCGAGGTCGAACCGGAGCCGGTGAACGAGGAGTTCGAGCGTCAGGTCGCGTACGAGATGGAACGCCTCGAGGTGAAGGACGAGGTGCGCCGGCGCAGGTCCGCAGTCGGGGCGGCCGTCCTGCAGCCGCTGTACCTCGACGAAGTCCTCGCCGTGCCCGACTCCCAGAACTGGCTCATCCCCGGCCTGCTCGAGCGTCGCGATCGGCTCGTCCTCACCGGCTCCGAGGGGTCCGGGAAGAGCTACTTCACCCGCCAGGTCGCAATCGCTGCGGCATCCGGATTGCACCCGTTCGACGGCCGACAGATCGAACCGGTCCGCGTCCTCGCGATCGACGCCGAGAACACCGTCCTGCAGTGGTCCCGGAACACCCGCTACGTCGTGAACATGGCCCGCACGTACGGCCGCGTCGACCCTGGCCGACAGGTGCTCGTCTCGGCGGGGATCCGGCTCGACCTCACCCGCCAGGCCGACGTCGACCAGGTCCACCGGCTCATTGACCGCCACAAGCCCGACATGCTCCTCATCGGCCCGCTGTACAAGCTCGTCCCCCAGGCCATCAACAACGACGATGACGCAGCCCCGCTCATCGTCGCGCTCGACGGCTTCCGGGAACGCGGCGTCGCGATGCTCATGGAAGCGCACGCCGGACACGGCAAGTCCCTCGGCGGCGAACGCGACCTGCGCCCCCGCGGCTCCGCAGCGCTGCTCGGCTGGCCCGAGTTCGGCTTGGGACTCCGCACCCTCGAGGACGATGACTCGATGGTCACCGTCGTCCGGTGGCGCGGCGACCGCGACCCCCGCGACTGGCCCCACCGCCTCCGCCGCGGAATCGCCGGCGAGATGCCGTGGATGCCCGCCTAACCAACGACGCTACGCCGGGGCTCTCCGCTCAGCACGACGTCGAGAACGTTGAGCTCTCGCCATCGCTCAAGACGGATCGAGATGTGGCCACTCTGCACGTGCCCGTTCCAGGAAAGCCTGGGGCTCGGTGGTCCAGCGTTCAATCATCAGCTTCGTCGTCGTCGCCATGAGCGGGATATGCCCACGATTAGCCGGGCGCAGAAGCTCCTGAATCAGATTGAGGAGCCAGTCGAGCCCGAGGCGATCGCTCGCACTGAGGGAGCCCGCGAAGGTGCTCGCCGCCGAGATGATGTCGGCCTCGTCTCGATCGTTCATGTGAGCCGCTGTACCCGGACGGATCTCAGGCACCCCGAAGTGAGTAGGCAGGCTTTGCGGCTCGGTCAGGTCCCACTCGCGAACTCGAACGAGATCAAGCAACTCGACAGCAACGCGCTGCCGAGCCTCGAATCGTCCGCTGCGTTCCTCGCGCTCCTCGGCAGCTGAAGCCAACTCATGCCCACGGCGTGCAACGCGAAGAGCAGCCACACCGATGACGACAGATCCACCACCTGTCAGCAGCGGCAACCCGATGTCCTTTACCCAGTCGTACAAGTTGTGCACGTCTGGACCCTACCGATAGCCAACCTCAACGGCGAGTGCCCTACTTGGGGCGCTCGCCGCGATACCCGCAAGGAGCGCCCTTGACCATCGAAGCAACCACCGATGTCGCCCCCTCGGCAGCCACCGCCCTCGCAGCGACGCACGTCCGCGCGAAGCTCGCCACCGTCGCTGACCTCGTCGCGTACGTCCGGGGGCTCGTCGTCCCGGGCGGCGCGCAGCCTTCGGACGGTCAGCCCCGGGCGTCCAGCTCGGAGGCTCCCTTCCCCATCCGCGTCGACCCGCTCGAGGCGTCCGACTGGACGTACGCACACCTGCTGAACTGGGTGCGCTACTGGTCCACCGAACTGCAGATCCAGCCCCCGGTGACCGCGACATACGCCTGGGCGACCCACGGCGGCCCCCAGGGGTTCCGGTCCACCGTCACCCCCGAGGGCGCGCACGGCCTCACCGCGACGCTCGCGACGTGGCTCCTGCTGCACCACGACGCGATCCGTCGTCAGCCCGACGCCGGCCAGTACTTCGCGCAGCTCGACGAGGTGCTGGGGCAGCTGCAGGGGCGGTTCCCGACAAAGGCACCGCAGGCTCGTCCGGTTCTGCCGCGCGAGTGCCCGGTGTGCAGCGAACCGAAGATGCGAATCGAGCGTCGGTCGGAGACGGTCACGGACATCTCCATCGTGTGCGGCTACTGCGGGTTCGAGGGCGACGCGAAGGCGCTCATGAAGGAGCCGAACGTGCGGTCCCTGCTCGCCGACATCCGCGTCGAGGAAGCCCCGCCGTCCGCCGAGTGGTGGACGAAGCAGCAGGCGGTGGACGAGATGCGGATCACTTTGCGGACCCTGAACCGGTACATCCAGAACGAGGGCCTGGCGACCCACACGAAGGACGGCGTCGTGTGGGTCCGCGCCGAAGGCGTCCGGGATATCTGGCGAGAGAAGCAGGTGCGGCGGCTCGCGACGAACATGCGCCGCGCGGTCGGTGCGGAACCGGCTCCCCCGGCCGACATCGATGTCTAGGAGCGTAGGCGGGCGGCGAACAACCGCCGCCCGCCTACGCGAATCGGAGCGACGCCCGACGTGGGACACACCACACCCGCGCAGTTGTGCGCCTGTCCAAAGTGCGGTTAAGATGTCCGTGACATCGCATGCCCGCCCGGATCACTCCGGCGGGCATTACTTGTACTGCCTGCTTCAGGCTGGTACTCCGCGCCCCTAGCTCAGCGGAAGAGCAACGAGCTTCTACCTCGAAGGTCGGCAGTTCGAATCTGCCGGGGCGCTCTAATGTGGGCGATGGTCGCGCAGGAAGTCCTCATACCTGACGTCTTCGCTCCACAATCCGAACATGTCGTCAAGGCGAAGCAGTCCCACTTCGGGCTTCCAACCCGCCCCGAAAGGACCGACCTTGGCCGGCAGCACATCCGCCACGCACTCGTAAGCAGAGCCGTTCTCCTCGGGCGTCGAGCCACCAACCGGCGATGCTTCCGGTTCAGGCTCGTTTCGTGTCATGGGTGCAAAGTACCGCCCACGAACGATCGGCTCAACTCCGGCACCACCACCGCCGACCCTTGCGCGGTTTAGGCATAACCACCGGCGACACCACCACGCCGTCGCGGTCTGTCTGCCACTACGCACCGCACGACCCACACGTCGCCTTGTAGAACGACTCAATCGCAAGCGGCTTCTCGCCAGGAGCCTCGTACTTCACAACCGCGACACCGCCACAGGCATCGAGGACACAGTTCACCAGATGCACGACTTCTACTGTGCACCGCTTCGCGCGTCGAGGCATCGTCTCAGTGGCCCGAGGCAGTGACACCGCGCCGGCGGTGACCGTCAGGTGGCAGGCCAGGGGGAGAGCTCCAGGAGCTTCTCAATCTGAGCCCGGAGATGCTCGTCCGCTGCCGCAGCCATCCTCTCGACCAGGTCGCGGTAGTTCTTCGCGGTCGCCTTGTTGAATCGAGCGGGAGTACTCGCGGAGTGCACTACCTCTCCACGGTCGGTCACTAGCTTCTCGAGTAGCCTCTTGTCGTCGGCGTTGAGAGCACTGATGAAGTCGATTCCAACCGGTTCGAACAGCAAGATGATCTGCTTCACCCGAGCGGTGTTCATCCCGAATTTGTTCGAGTCCGGTTCCCCCTTAGCTCGGCTCCTAACGTTCCGCACCCAGAGCTCTCGCCACCCAGGGTGCACAGCGAGTTCCCATGTCGTCGGTTTGCTCTCCTCAATCGACTTGCGAACCGCTACGGGTACTGCCGACTCTTCGACGGATCGCGCGAGGATCTGGGGCTCAGGCTGTGTACGGGTCTGGGGATTCCACGACCGGGAGCATCGGCAGGACCACGAACGAGTTGCTGACGATGGCACCCGACAGGTTGATCATCACCTGAACGTCGAGTTCGAGATCGGCGTTGTTGCCGTACTTGAGGATCAGGGCCGCGCCCTTCCCCACGGACAGCGACAACATGTCACCGTCCTCGGCCGCTGCCAGATGTACGTGCAGCTGGAACCTCGCGTCCGGGTGCTCTGCGAGGAGCACGTCGAGGTGGAACAGGCTCAAGTCCGGAAGGTCGACCTCAACACCGGGCCCGTAAATCAGTTTCCCCATGTGGTCAGCCTATGCGGGTGAGCCTTCGCCAGACATCAAACGCTCACTCGAGACAGAAGGGCGTGATCAACCCAGGACGGGAGGAACGCCATGCCCGGTCGTGGACCCGCTCCAAAGGCTGCGAACAAGCGAGCCCGACGCAACGCCGAGCCGACGACGATGCGGATCCTGCCGGCGATCATCGCCGAGCAGCCCGAGCTGCCGACACGCTACAAAGCGAAGGACGACGAAGACGGCACCTGGCGCGACGAGGACGACTGGCCGATCGTCACGGTCCGCTGGTGGGCGATGTGGCGCGATTCCCCGCTTGCCGCCGCGTTCACGTACAACGACTGGTCGTTCCTGATGGATACCGCCCTGCTGCACGCGGAGTTCTGGGAGGGCAACGTCAAGCTCGCCCCCGAGCTCCGGCTGCGCGAAGCGAAGTTCGGCGCTACCCCCGAAGACCGCGCACGGCTCCGGATCACGTTCGCGCAGGCCGAGGAGGCCGAGACGAAGACCGCCACCCGGCGCGCGAGCTCGCGTGACCGGTTCGGCGGTGTGGCGCTGCCGCAGGAAGCGACGGGAGACTGATGCCCTGGCGACCGCTCGATGGCGAGACGTTCCCCACGCTCGGCTACCACGTCGCCGACCAGATGGCCGAGTACCTCGAATACGTCGTCTCTCGCGAGCAGCTCGAGTTCCTGGTGCGCCTGTACGAGATCGACCCGGCGACCGGCCGGCGGGTGAAGGCCCGCGCCGTGATCCAGCGCCCCCGAGGCTGGGGCAAGTCCCCGCTGCTCGCATCGATCGGGATCAGCGAAGCGCTGTTCGAGGTCGTCCCCGATGGGTGGGACGCCGACGGGCAGCCCGTCGCGCGCCCCTGGGCCGACTTCAAGAGCATCATCAACGTCCCGATCACCGCGACCTCCGACGACCAGGTGCAGAACACGTGGGCACCGATGCTCGAGATGGCGCGCACCGACGCGCTCGTCAACGAGTTTGACGTCGACCCGATGGACACCTTCATCGGGATCCCGGGCGGCAAGATCGAGCCCCGCACGTCGTCGGGACGCTCGATCAAGGGTCTGCCCGGCCAGGTCGCGGCGATCATGGACCAGACCGAGGAGTGGGTCCGCGGCAACGGCGGCATCCGCCTCGCCCAGAACATCCGCGACAACTCGACGAAGGCGTCCGGCGTCGTGATCGAGTCGCCGAACGCGTTCACCCCGGGTGAGAACTCGGTCGCCGAAGCATCGGCGCGCGACTGGGACCTGATCAAGTCGAAGAAGTACGTCGACCTCAGCAAGGCGCGGCAGATCCACTACGACCACCGCGAGGCCCCGCCGGAGACCGACCCCACGGATTCGGCGTCGCTCGAGTACGGGCTGCGGTACGCGTACGGCGACAGCTCGGACCACCCCGACGGCTGCGTCATCCACGATCCGCCGTGCGAGCCCGGCTGGGCACCGATCGAGCGGCAGATGCTGGCGTTCCTCGACACGTCGAACGACCCGCAGTCGCTCCGCGCGAACTTCCTCAACCAGATCACCCACGCGACGAACTCGTTCGTCTCGTCGCCCGACCTCCGCGCGATCCAGGACCTCGACAAGGTCATCACGAAGACCGAACCGGTCACGCTCGGATTCGACGGCTCGGAAGGGCGCAAGCCCGGCCGCGGCACCGCCGACTCGACGGTCCTGGTCGGCTACTCCGTCGCCCAGAAGCACCTCTTCAAGATCGGCGTCTGGGAGCAGCCCGACGGACCCAAGGGCGACGGATGGCGACCGCCGGTGCTCGAGGTCGAGGCGGCCGTCCGGCAGGCGTTCAAGGACTACAACGTCGTCGGGTTCTACGCCGACCCGTCCGCGGGCTGGGCCGGCCACGTGAAGACGTGGGAGGCCGATTACGCGAAGCGGCTCAAGGTCCGCATGTCCCGCGAAGAGCCGATCCGGTGGCGGCAGAAGGACCTCGCCCGCACGACCGGCACGTTCGATCAGCTCGAGTCGGCCATCAGCGCCGGCGACATCACCTACGACGGCTCTCCCGAGCTCACGTCCCACTTCCTCAACGCCCGCCGCGACCCTCGCCGGTCCGGGTACGTGCTGAAGAAGCCGGACGAGGACCAGGACGGCTCCAAGATCGACGCGACCTGGGGCGCGATGTTCGCCTACGCGGCCGGCATCGATGCCCTCGGCGCGAAGCTCACGAAGAAGAAGACCGTCGCCCGCCGCATCTACTGAGAAGGGGTCCCGTGGCTACCACACCCGCCGAATGGCTCCCGATCCTGGCGAAGCGTCTCGACGCCCGTCAGAAGCGCATCGCGACGAACCGTTCCTACGCGAACGGCAACGCTCCGCTGCCGGAGATGGGCAAGAACACGAAGGCGACGTGGAAGGCCTTCCAGAAGAAGGCCCGCACCAACGTCGGCGGGCTGACGTGCGAGTCGCTCGGCGGCCGCATGGTCCCGAACGGGGTCCGCGTCGGCACGTCGACGACGAGCCCCGCGGTCCTCGCCGCACGGCGGGTGTGGCGCGACAACCGCCTCGACGTGGTCTTCGCCGACGCGATCTCGAACATGCTCACCACGAGCGTCGGGTACCTCATCACCGGCGTCCGCGACGGTCAGCCGATCATCACGTCGGAGAAGCCCGAGCAGGTCATCACCGCGCCCGACCCGACGCAGCCCTGGCGGGCCCGCGCCGCCCTTAAGGCGTGGCGCGACCCCGACGTGGGCCTCGACTACGCCCTGGTGTGGCTGCCCGGTCAGCGGCAGCTTTTCTCCCGCAAGTCGACCAACGACAACGGCACCCCGCAGCCGCAGGTCGACGGCGGCTGGGATGAGGGCGCACCGATCGAGACCTTCACCGGTGGCGTGCCGGTGTTCGTGCTCGAGAACAAGGACGCCGTCGCCGAGTTCGAGCCCCACATCGACGTCATCGACCGGCTCAACCTCGGCAAGCTGCAGCGTCTGGTCACCACCGCGATGCAGGCGTTCAAGCAGCGCGCCATCAAGGGCGGCCTGCCGACCGAGGACGAAGACGGCAACACGATCGACTGGGCGAAGGTCTTCGACCCCGCACCGGGCGCGCTCTGGGACCTCCCCGAGGGCATCGACGTGTGGGAGTCCGCGGCGACCGACATCCGGCCGCTGCTCGAGGGCGAGAAGGCCGACGCCCGAGACTTCGCCGGCGTCACCCGAACGCCGATCTCGGTGTTCATCCCGTCGGGCGAGAACCAGTCCGCCGAGGGCGCTGCGAACGCGAAGGAGGGCGAGATTCAGAAGGCGAAGGACCGCATCGCGCGCGCCACCGCCCCGATGGAGGGCTCGCTCCTCGAAGCGGTCCGAGCGCTCGGCGTCGACGAGGGCGAGACGATCGAGCTGCTCTGGCTGCCGCCGGAGCACGTGTCGTTCACGGAGAAGACCCTCGCCGCGAAGCAGGCCAAGGACGCCGGCATGTCGGCCCGGTGGATCAAGCAGAACATCATGGGCATGTCGCCGGACGAGATCGCGCAGGACGAAGCCGACGCGGCCACCGACCAGCTGCTCAGCGCGACCCTGATCGGAGCAGCCGGTGGCACTGGCAACGCTTGATCAGCTGACCGCAGCCCACCAGGCGACGACGGAGCAGATCCGCGACCGGACCCTCGCCCTCACGGCAGCCCGGTGGGATTCGTCGCCGGACTACCGGGACGCCGACATCGACCGGATGATAGCGCAGATCCTCCCGCAGGTGCAGGCCGGCCAGCTCGCCACGGCGACGCTGACCAACGCCTACATCGGGCAGGCGGCCCTCGTCGCCGGCACCACCGCCGGCGGAAGCGTCGACCGGGACGCGATCCTCGGCTACCGGGGCACGCCCTCGGCCGACGTGTACCGCCGCGGCGCGGTCACGCTGTACACGGCCCTGTCGAACGGCTCCCCGTTCGATGCCGCGGTCGCGTACGGCCTCGACCGGATGCTCAGCATCGTCGCGACCGAGCTGCAGCAGGCGAAGAACCGGCAGGCGCAGCGCGCACTCGAAGCGTCCGGCTTCTACGGCTACCGCCGCGTCCTCACCGGCCTCGAGAACTGCGCGCTGTGCGCGATCGCGTCGACGCAGAAGTACAGCAAGCAGGAGCTCATGCCGATCCACCCCGGCTGTGACTGCGGCGTGCAGCCCGTCAAGGAAGCCGACGGCCCCGCGACGATCCTCGACCCGGACCTGCTCGAGCGCACCCACGCGCTCATCGACCAGAAGCTCGGCGGCACCGACCGTGCCGCGCAGGACCTCGGCCTCGACAAGCGCTCGTCCGCCGGCAAGCCTCTCAGCGACTTCACCGACCTCGTCGTGGTCAACGAGCACGGCGAGCTCGGACCGACCCTTGCATGGCGGTCCGACAAGTTCACCAGCGCCGCGGACATCGCAGCGCTCACCTGACTTCCCCGCACCCCGCGGGGAGTGGCCGAAACGGCCAACCACCAACCCGAAACGGGAGATACCGATGTCGGACGAAGACGACAAGAAGAAGACCGAGGGCGCAACGCTCGAGGAGCAGCTGGCAGCAGCACTCGCCGACGCTGAGAAGTGGAAGGGCCTGTCTCGCAAGAACGAGGAGCGGGCCACGTCGAACGCCGAGAAGGCGAAGAAGTTCGACGAGCACGAGGAAGCGAACCGCACCGAGCTCGAGAAGATGCAGGCCCGCGCCGAGGCAGCCGAAAAGGCAGTCCAGGACCGCGACGCCAAGGACGCATCCGTCAAGCTCCGCGACGACATCGCCAAGGAGAAGAAGTTCGACGAGCGCAAGATCAGCGCGTCGGCACTCCGCGGCGGAACGCGCGAAGAGCTCGAGGCGCACGCCGACGAGCTGCTCGCGCTGATCCCCGCCCCCGCGACCACGGCATCCGCCGAGGGCCAGGGCGCGAACGGGACCGTCATCGGTGAAGGCGAGCTGTCCGTCGATGACATCGTCCAAGCGGCAACCGCCCGGTAATCCCCGCTGGTGTTCGCCACGAACCCCACGCGGCCCCATCAACCACCCAAGGAGGAATCGTGGCAAACATCTTCACCAAGGGCGAGAAGCTCGCGCAGACCGCGCTGGCTCTGCTCCGGAAGACCGTCAAGGCTCCCGGCCTGTTCACCACGAAGTACGGCATCGCCGACTTCAAGGGCGCAGCCGGCGACGTCATCAACATCAAGCGCCCGGCGGTCCTCGTCGCGCGCGAGAAGACCTGGCGCGGCGACGACGCGATCGTCATCGACCGCCTCGTCAACACCAAGATGCAGGTCGCGCTCAACAAGCACGTCTACTCCGGCGTGCACCTCTCCCCGGAGGAGGAGACGCTCGACGAGGTCGACTACACCCGCGACATCCAGCTGCCGCAGGTCACCGCGGTCGCCGAGTACATCGAGGGCATCGTCGTCGGCGCGCTCACCAGCGCGGCGTACGTCAACACCGTCAAGTTCGACCTGAACAGCGCGGACCCCGTCGAGAAGGACCCCCGCAAGGTGGCGATCCGGGCGCGGAAGCTGTTCCAGACCGCGCACGTGCCGGTCACCGGCCGGTACTGGCTCGTCGGCGCGGACGTCTCCGAGGCGATCGCGGGCAACGACAAGCTGCTCGAGGTCGACACCTCCGGGCTCCCCGAGGCGCTCCGTGAGGGTGTCGTCGGCCGTCTGGCCGGCTTCACCATCATCGAGCTCGACGCTCTCGACCCGACCGCCTCGTTCTTCGTGCACGAGTCCGCGGTCGCGATCGCGAACGTCGCCCCGGTGGTGCCGAACGGTGTCGCCAAGGGCGGTGCCGTCGCGGCCGGCAACGGCCTCGCCGTCACGCAGCTGTGGGACTACGACAGCGACCACCTCAAGGACCGCTCGATCGTCCACTCGTTCGCCGGTGCCGCACCGGTGCTCGATCCGAAGACCAAGGCGGACGGGTCCCTCGACCTGAACGCAGACGACACGCCCAAGCTGCAGTTCGTCCGCGCCGCCAAGGTCACCTTCACGGCCCTCAAGCCGGCGTCCTGAGAGGAGTGAGGTCATGGCCGAAGCGCTGGCAACGAAGGACGACGTCGTCGCGGCGCTCGGCCGTGACCTCACCGCCTCCGAGGCGAAGCAGGTCACTGTGCACCTGCTGAAGGTCTCCGAGCTCTTCCGCACGGAAGCGCGCCAGCAGTTCACCCCGGGCCGGTCCACCAACCGGCTCCGGGTGACTGCCGGCGCGCTCACCCTCCCGCAGCGCCCCGTGCGCGCGGTCCACACGGTCGACGGCAAGCCCGCCGACCGGTTCACCCTGATCGGCCAGCGCCTCGAGGTGCCGGTGCCCACCGGCACGGCCGTCGTGGTCGACTACGAGCACGGCTCCGCCGAGGTCCCCGACCTGGTCAAGCTAACCGTTGCCGGCATCGTTGCGCAGCTGTTCGAGGCGGACCCGCGGGCTCGCGCCGGCGTCTCGCAGCGCGGAGAGACCCGCGGCCCGTTCAGCTCGCAGGAGACCTACGCAGCGTGGGCGCAGGGTGCCGCGCCGCGGCTCTCGCCCGACGACGTGAAGACGGCGCAGTCCTACCGTGTGAAGACGTACGGCGCGATCGTTCAGGGGTACGGCTGCTGATGGGTGGCGAGAGCGTCACCTGGCACCACCGCACCGACACTGGCCAGCGCGACCGGTACAACAAACCGATCCTCACCGACGCCGACACCCCGCTCGACGAGGTTCTCATCGCGCCGAACCTCGGCGACGAGGTCACCGGCACCGCCGAGAACACCTCGAGCACCCGGATCACCCTCTACCTCCCGGCCGTCGCCGGCATCAGCTCCGACGACGAAATCACCGTCCGCGGCACCCGCTACAAGGTCCTCGCCGACGAAGCCGACTGGTCGACCGGCATGAGCGACTGGAAGCCCGGCTCCGTCGTGCAGCTCGAGCGGAAGGACTACGTCAGTGCCTAAGTCACGCGTTGTCCTCAACCGCCGCGGCTTCGGAGCCGTCCTCGCGTCCAAGGGCATCGAGGACCAGCTGCGACCCTACGCCGACGACATCGCCGCGCAGATCCCCGGCGGCGCGACCGTCACCGCGATCCGCACCGGCGTCGGCACCTCCAACTCCCGCGTCCGCCTCCGCGTCGAGGCCGTGGTGTGGGAGCGCGCGCGGCTCATCTCGGCGATGCGCCAGGTCCTCAGCAACGCCCAGTCCCGCTAGGAGGACCCGTGCACGGCATCGTCTACGACGACTTCCTCGCCCACCTCATCCGGCGCACCGACGCCCTCCTCGCGGCCCGCAGCGAGCCGCACGCTGCCGGCGTCGAGGTCTCCGACCAGAAGTCGCCGGACAGTCGTCGAGCGGTCGTCCTGACGACGAGTCCCGGCGGCGGCACCAGCAACACCGTGCGGACCTCGTACGTCACGGTCGACGTCATCACCGACGACCAGGGCACCACGACCGACCTGATCAACCTCGTCCTCGCGCTGGCGACCTCGCGCGGTGCCGGTGGCATGGTCGACGGCTCGCCGATCACGTTCGCCGAGGTCAACGGCGGCCCGAACGCGGATCCCGCGGCGGACGGCTACTTCAATCAGACCGCGCAGCTCGAGCTGCGACATCGCGGTCGCAGCCTCTGACTCACCATCTCGAAGCCCTGCCACTGGCGGGGCTTCTCTCGTTCCTCCCACCGAGCAGGGACCCCAGGGGCACACGCCCACCACACCACAACTGGAAGGAAGGGCCCTCGTGTCCCTCAAGGCAGAGAACGTCCGCGTAGCGGTCACGGGCGCGGTGTCCAGCGCCCCGAAGACCGCGACGCGGCCCACCAGCGCCACCAGCGCGTTGACCGGCTACACCGACCACGGTTACATCGGCGACGGCGGTGTGACCGAGACCCGTGACCGGTCGACGAACCAGATCCGTGCCTGGCAGAACGGCGCGCTCGTCCGCGAACCCGTCACCGAGTCCTCGATCAAGTACCAGTTCATCCTCCTCGAGACGAAGAAGGAGAACATCGAGCTCTACTACGGCGCGAAGGTCGCCGCCGACGGCTCGATCAAGATCAACCCGTCGAAGACCGGCGGTCGCCGCATGTTCGCGGTCGACGTGATCGACGAGGACGACTACATCCGCGTGGACGTTCCGGACGGGGAGATCACCGAGGTCGGCGACCAGGTCTACGTCAACGGCGAGGCGATCGGCTACGAGGTCACCGTCACCGGCTACTCGATCACCGACGAGACGACGGGCGAGACCTACTCCGCCGTCAAGTGGTACGGGTCCCTCGACACCACCGAGGAGGGCTGAGCCGTGGCCGACAAGCAGAAGCTGCTCGTCCGCAACATGCAGACGGACGAGGTCCGCGAGGTCGCGCCGGAGCGGCGCGAGATCCAAGACAAGGGCATCTGGGTCCTGGTCACCGGCGAGGACGTCAAGCCGACGCCCCCGCCCGCCACCAGCGAGTCGAGCGACGAGCCCGACGCCGGTGCGCCGGCCCCCAAGACCACCTCGAAGGCGTCCGCGCCCAAGGAGTGACCGACCGGTGTGCCGGGGCGCTCGGGCCCCGGCACACCTCCTACCCCTTCCGAGCACTCCCACCGAGCTAGGAGAACCACATGGGCGACACCGCCACCAAGGCCCTGCAGATCAAGGCCAAGTCCCGTCCGCCGCTCGTCGTCGAGTACGACGGCACCGAGTACACGCTGCCCGGCCGCATCCCGGCCGAGATCATGACGATCCGGGCGCAGTACAAGAAGCCACGGAACCCGGAGAAGAAGGTCCAAGAGGAGTGGCAGCGCGAACTCGGCGTCGCCACGATGGACAAGTTCCTCGAGCTCGTCCTGCCCGAGGACTTCCGCGCCGTCGTCGACCTCGAGGACATCGAGACGGTCTTCGAGCACTGGGCGGGGCACGTCGGCCTGGGGGAATCGAAGGACTCCGACAGCTAGCGGAGTCCTACCCCGACGAGCTCGTCTGGGAGCTCTACCAGCTGGGCCTCGACGTCGACGACATCGGCGACGACGAAAAGTCCACCGAAGAGCAGATCGCGAAGGCGGTCGACCACGTCATGGTCGACCGCCTTCTGCGTGTCGCGACTCGCGACACCGCCTCGGTGCTCTTCGCCGCGCAGCACGGGTGGGACTTCCCCGTCAGCCGCGAGTGGATCCAGAACGCGGACTCGATGGACCAGTTCGCTGCCGCCCAGTGGACCAAGGGCAGCCCCCGCCCCAGGCCGTACCCGCGCCCCTGGCCGGATGCCAACACCAACCGCCTCGGCAAGACCAACCTCACCCCTGCAGAAGCGCGGGAGGTGCTGCGAAGAAACAGGGAGGGCCTGACCTATGTCGACTGAGTCCGCCATCGCGTACGTCTCCGTCGTCCCGCAGGCCAAGGGTGCCGGCCGGGCGATCGAGCGGGAGATCAACCCGCAGGCCCTCGGCACGTCCATCGGCAGCAAGATGACACCCGGCTTCCTCAAGTCGGTCGGGTCGATGGCCGTGAAGTCCACCGCGATCGTCGGTGCGGGCGTCACGGCCATCGGCGCGAGCATCGCTGCCGTCGCCGCGAAGAAGGGCATCGCCCGGCTCCTCGACATCGACGACGCCAAGGGCAAGCTCGCCGGCCTCAAGACCTCCACCGCCGGCATCGCCAAGATCATGGACAGCGCCCTCGCGTCCGTGAAGGGCACCGCGTTCGGGCTCGGCGACGCCGCTGGTGTCGCCTCGAACGCCGTCGCCGCCGGCATCAAGCCCGGCCAGGCGCTCACGAAGTACCTCAAGCTCACCGCTGACGCAGCCACCATCGCGGGCACCTCGCTCGGCGAGATGGGCTCGATCATCAACAAGACCACCACCAGCGGCAAGGTCTACACCGACAACCTCAACCAGCTCGCCGACCGCGGCATCCCGATCTTCCAGTGGCTGCAGGACGAGTACAAGGTCTCCGCCGACGACCTCTCCGACATGGTCCGCAAGGGCGAAGTCGACTCGGCCACCTTCCGCAAGGTCATCGAGCAGAACATCGGCGGCGCAGCGCTCGCCTCCGGGAAGACCGTCCGCGGCGCGTGGGCGAACGTCGGCGCGTCCCTCGGCCGTCTCGGCGCGATGTTCCTTTCCGGAGCTGTCGCTGGCGCTCCTGCGCTCTTCACCTCCATCACGGGGGCAGTCGACCGTGGCACGGCAGCGCTGCAGCCCTACGCGGACGTCCTCAACGAGAAGGTCTTGGCCGGGATGGCTGCCCTCGCCGGGTGGATTGACCGCGTCGACTTCGGCAAGGTCATCGCCGGGGCTGAGGCGTTCGTCGGCAAGGTCCGCGACGTCTTCACCTCGCTGAGCAGCGGCGACACCGACACCGTCCTCGGCAGCGTCGGCTCGTCGCTGTCCAAGCTCACCCCGGCCTTCACCGCGTTCCGCGAGCAGCTGCCAGAGCTCGGTGACTCCGCCGGCAAGCTCGCCGCGGCCGGGATCACCGTCCTCGCCGGCGTCCTCGGGTTCCTCGCCGACCACGTCGACACGATCGTCCAGTACATGCCGCTGATCGTTGCCGGCTTCATCGCCTGGCAGCTCGCCTCCCGGGCGACGGCAGCGGCGTCTGTCGTGCTCCGCACCGCCGAGCTCATGGCACTGCCGGTGCAGATCAAGCGGAACATCCTTCGCCTCGAGGCCGCGCGTCTCGAGTACGCGACCGCCCGCGCGACGACCGTCGCGTCCGGCGCGACCGGCGTCAACACCGGCGTCACGAACCAGAACGCGTCCGCCCTCGGTCGACAGACCCTTGCCCAGCGCATCTCGACCACTGCCACGAAGATCGGCACCGTCGCCACCCTCATCGGTGCCGGCGCACTCCGCATCTTCGGCGCTGCGGTCAAGATCGCGATGGGCCCGATCGGCATCGCGATCGCCGTCATTGGCGCGCTCGTCGCCGGTCTCGTCTGGTTCTTCACGCAGACGAAGCTCGGCCAGGCCATCGTGCAGACCGCCTTCGCCGCGATCAAGGTCGCGGTCGCAGCGGTCGGCGACGCCTTCATGTGGCTCTGGGAGAACGCGATCAAGCCCGCCTGGGACGGCATCGCCGCCGGGGCGACCTGGCTGTGGCAGACCATCCTGCAGCCCGCTTTCGCTGGCATCGGCCTCGCGGTGCAGACCGTCGGCGGGTTCTTCGTCACTCTGTGGACGAACTACATCCAGCCGCCGCTCACCGCGATCGGAAACGCCGTCGGCTACCTCTGGTCGTCGTGGATCTCCCCGATCTTCGAGCTGATCGGCGCAATCTTCGTCTGGGTCGGCGGCCTCATCGCCTCGACCGTGTCCGTCATCACCGGCGTTCTCGTCAACGTCCTGGGCGCAGCGTTCACTGCGCTGTGGACCGGAATCATTCAACCGGTCTTCACCTGGATCGGCGGAGCGTTCTCAACCTGGTGGACCACGACCTCAACGATCTTCGGCTTCGTCGTCAGCCTCATCCGGAACACACTCGGAGCGGCCTTCACCTGGCTGTGGACCAGCGTCATCTCGCCGGTGTTCAGCTGGATCGGGTCGGCAGTCTCCGCCTGGTGGACCGGCGTCGTGCAGCCCGTGTTCGGTGCCGTCGTCGGCTTCCTGCGCACCACCCTCGGCCCGGTGTTCACCTGGCTCCGCGACTCGATCTTCCGCCCCGTCTTCTCTGGGATCGGCACGATCGTCCGCGGGGTCTGGAACTCCTGGATCAAGCCCGTCTTCGACAAGATCATCGACATCGCCAAGGTCACCATCCCGGCGGCGTTCACGGTCATGAAGGACGGCATCGCCAAGGCGTGGGGCTTCGTGAAGTCCGCGGTCAAGGCTCCGATCAAGTTCGTCGTCGAGACGGTGATCCAGAAGGGGATCATCGACAACTTCAACAAGGCCGCCGACTTCTTCAAGACGAAGAAGCTGCCGAACGTCTCCCTCCCGAAGGGGTTCGCCGGCGGTGGCTACACCGGTGACGGCGGCAAGTTCGACCCCGCCGGCATCGTTCACCGCGGCGAGTTCGTCTTCACGAAGGAGCAGACCGAGCGCCTGGGCGTCGGGAAGCTCATGGCGATCGCGAACAACGGGTACGCCAATGGCGGTCTCGTCGGTGCGGCTTCGTCGAGCTGGGACTGGATCAAGGGCAAGGCCGGCAAGGCGTGGGACTGGACGAAGAACGCCGCGGAGACGGCGCAGTCGGTCGTCTCTGACCCGATGGGGACCCTCGGCAAGCTCGCGAAGGGCCTCATCGGGAAGATCCCCGGGGCCGGCGGCATGCTCGACGTCGCCAAGGGTGTCGGGCAGAAAATCCTGTCCGGCGCAATCGACAAGCTCAAGGGTATCGGCGACCTGAAGCCCTTCGGTGGGAACGGGAAGAACGGCAACTTCGCGTCGTCGTCTCTCGCCAAGGCGCTCGGGTTCGCGCCCGGGTCCGGAGTCGGGGCGACTGGTGGTCTGCTCCAAAAGGCTGCTGCAGCTGCATGGAACCGCGCTTACCGGGCATCCGGCGGCGCGCTCCGGCTCACGGAGGGCTACCGCGACCTCAAGGCGCAGCAGTACCGGTGGTCGCTGTTCAAGAACGGCGGCAACCTCGCAGCCGTGCCTGGCACGTCGGTGCACGGCCTCGGCCGCGCTGCCGACGTCGCAGGTGGGCAGTCGTGGCTCCGTGCGAACGGCGCGAAGTACGGCTGGGCGAACACGGGCCTCGGGTTCTCACAGCGGGAGCCGTGGCACTTCGAGTTCAAGGGCATGTCGCAGAACGTCCCACAGCTCGCTGCCGGCGCGCTCGTCGGCCGCCGCCAGGGCGGCACGCTCGTCAACGTAGGCGAAGGCCGCTACGACGAGGCCGTGGTGCCGCTCACCCCGCGGATCACGGAGAACCTGTCCGGTGCGAACCGGCAGGTGAGCGAGGGCCCGAAGATCGGGCATCTCACGCTCGTCTCGGCCAAGAGCGACGTGAAGGACGACCTCGACCAGATCGACCACAAGCTCGAATCGATGCGCCGAGGAGGCCGCCTGTGAACGGTGACTGGACGCTCGACTGCGGGCCGGACGGGACCATCTCGTTCGGCTCGCAGCAGTCGAAGTACCCGCTCGCGATCGCGCCGGAGATCGGGGACGCGGACCGGGACAACCAGGACAGCAAGCTCACCGGTGTCGACGGCGCATCGTTCGGTGCCGACACCGTCTCCGGGCAGACCGACGCGTTCGGCCTCACAGCAGTCGGTGACACCGACGAGGAAGCACGGGCGCTGTACGACGAGTTCCGTCGACTGTGGCGAGCGGACACCATCCGCTCGACGCCGGGCGCGGTCGCGACGCTCACCGCCCCATCCGGGCGGTCAACGTTCGGCCGCCCCCGCCGGATCACACCGGCGTTCTACCCGCCCGGCTCCGCGGCGATCGGCATCACTGCCGACTTCGCCACCGCCGATGACCTCTGGTACGGCGACGTGGACCACCTCGAGGTGCAGATCGCGTCCTCGCAGAGCGGCGGATTCGTCTTCCCGATGCGGTTCCCGATGGTCGCGCGCGGTTACACCGGAGCTTCGAACGGATTCGTCGTCGCCGGCAGCCGGCCGACGTGGCCCGTCATCACGATCCGCGGGCAGATCCTCAACCCCGTCGTCGCCGTACCTGGCGCGTTCACCTTCGCCGCGCCGACGTCGCTCGCCTACGACGAGTGGCTGACGATCGACACCCGCCCGGGGCGTCGCTTCGTCACCAAGAACGGCGTGCAGAGCGCCAAGCTCACCCGCGCCTCGACGCTCCTGCCATCCGCTTCCCTGCGGCCCGGCGCTCACACGATGACCCTCACCGGCTCCACCACCGGCTCGCCCCGCGCGCGCATCGAGTGGCGGCCGGCCTTCACCACGCCCTAGGAGGGTGCCCCCGATGGCTCTTGACCCCGTTCCCTTCGTCATCGGCGGCGACGCCGAGCACGGCCCCGATGTGTTCCGGCAGGCGCTGTATCTCGCGACCGGCGGTAAGCAGGGCGTCGGCGCGCCCGGTGACCTCAAGGTCACCCCGCTCGACGTCCCCGGGCCCGGAGTGAAGATCGCGGCCGGCGGTGGCACGATCCTCAACCGGACCGCGTCACAGCAGTCCTACGGTGTACGCAACCCGACCGCTGACACCGAGTCGATCCTGGTCCCCGCTTCCGGGTCCGCCGGCAAGCGATCCCACCTGGTCATCTGCCGCGTCGACAATCCCTACGTCGACGGCAACGCGCAGGCACCGGACGACCCGGTGCACGGCCCGTACAACCGGTTCGACATCCTCCCCGACGTGCCGGCCGGGACCCGGCTGATCCGGGACCTGCCGCAGTACAAGGGGCTCTCCGCGATCGAGCTCGCCCGGATCGACATGCCGGCATCGACCGGTACCGCAACCGCAGCGACCATCACCGACCTCCGCCAGCTCACCAAGCCGAACGAGAGCAACGAGACGCTCTCCGACCTCGGGGTCAACATCGGCCGACTCTCCGCGACGACAGGGACAGTCTTCCCGCCCTTCCGTCCCTCGATCGTGGTTCCGGACTGGGCGACGCACGTCCGCGTCGAACTGTCGATCACGGGGATGTCAGCGCTCGGCAACTCCACCGGCAAGTACAACGTGCAGCTGCAAGACAGCGCCGGCAACAACGTCGTCGAGGGCAACTCCGTGGCGTTCAACGCCGACGCGGTCGTCAGCTCGACACGCATCAGTCAGCAGGCGGTCGCCGAGGGCGAGATCACCGGATCCCGCGGCAAGACGCTGCGACCGACGACGTACATGCGCAAGACCGACAACAACCAGGCGGACCTCAAGTACGACGACGCCTCGCAGATGCTCTACCGGGTCGCGTTCTACGAGCGCCTCGCGTAGCAGGAAGGGAGCACCGCGATGGCGGAACGACTCATCATCCAGCGTGCCATCACCGGCGACGTGCTCACCTACGACCTTCAGGGAGCCGAGCGCGGGGCGATCACCCGTCAGCTCTCCGCAGCCGGGACGCTCCCGCTGACGATCGGTCCGTCCGTCGCGACGCAGCCCGCGTCCGACGGCCGGCCGATGTTCGGCGAGTGGGAGACCCTCGTCACCCTCGACGACGACGGACAGATCCGCTTCCGCGGCATCGTCACCGCGATGACCTGGGACGGTGAGGAGGCCACCTGGTCCATCACCGTCTCGAGCATCCCGACGTACCTCTTCGGAACGCCCTACAAGGGTGCCGCCTGGTACGGGGCAGAAGTCGATCCGGCGGCGATCGTTCGGCTCCTCGTGGCGCACGTGCAGTCGTTCCCCGACTCCGACATCGGTCTCACGGTCGCAGGCTCGACCTCGGTCAAGGTGGGCTCCTACTCCACCGAGCGTCGCATCGCTGCCGAGGCGGCCTACGACGCCGCCGAGAAGACGTACCAGGCTGAGAACAAGGAGCTGCAGCGGCTCCGCGCGATCGTCGCGGCATCCCGGAAGACGTCGTCGTCTCGGACCACTTCCCGGGCAGCCGCGTCGAAGGAGGTAACCACGGCCAAGAAGGCCGTCACCGCGGCGAAGACCGCTCTCACGGCGGCGAAGAAGACGAAGAACCAGGCGAAGATCGACGCCGCCCGGGCCGCCCTCAACCAGGCGAACGCGACCCTGACCACGAAGACGAACGCGCTCAACGCGGCGACCGGTAGCTCGAACAACGCGAAGGCCACCGTGAAGTCGCAGAACGCCGACGTCACCGCTCAGGCGAAGGTCGTCGCGGCAGCGAAGGCCTCCAAAGACAAGGCGTCCGACGTGAAGAGCAAGGCGCAGCAGGCCGAGAGCGACGACGGCGGGGCGTACGCGCTCGAGCCGTGGGAAGCCCCCGACTGCGGGCAGCTCATCAACGATCTCGCGAAGGACGCACCGTTCGACTGGGCCGAGGAGCACTACTGGTCCGCCGACATCCCGAAGACCCGCATCCGGATCGCGTACCCGCGGATCGGTCGGCGTCTCAGTGGCGACTCGGACCCGTCGTTCGTGCAGGGTGTCAACATCTCCGTCGCGCTCAAGCCCGCCACGAGCGGCAGCGACATGGCGACCGAGGTCTTCGGCATCGGAGCCGGCGACGGTGCGGCCGCGCTCCGCCGGTCGATCAGCGTCCGCAACGGGAAGCTCCGACGCGTCGCGACGCTGCAGGCGAAGGACGTCAAGACGAAGCAGGCGCTCGACGCCAAGCTGCGCGCCGAGCTCACCGCCCGACAGAACACCCTCGTGGTCGACAGCATCACGGTCCTCAACCACCCGAACAGCAAGCGCGGCACGTACGGCGTCGGCGACGACATCTTCGTCCAAGGCGATGTCCCGCACTTCGGACGGTTCGAGCTGTGGCACCGCATCGTGTCGATGAGCGAATCGCCCGACGACACCACCGTCCTCTCCCTCGAGCGCACGGACTCGTTCCTCTACGGACAGGGAATCGAAGCATGAAGACGAGCGCGAAGATCGCGGCGACACTCATCGAGCAGGAGCGACAGATCGCCCGGCTCGGCTCGTCCTCGCAGCTCGGCAACTCCTCCGTCGGCGGTGCGAACGCAGTCCCGCTCGCCGAGACGGTCTCGCAGGCCGCGTACACGAACGACGCACTCCCGGTCGTTCAGGACGACGCCGCCGACGTCAGCGAGGGCGTCACCGACCTGCAGGACACCCTCACAGCATCGGACGACGACCTCGATGCTCGGCTCGAGGACGCGTACGCCTCGCTCGACGACAAGGCCGCCGAGATCGCCGACTCCATGCAGGACGTCTCCGATGCGTTCGATGTCCGCGTCGACGGGATCTCCAACGATGTCGAGACCGCCATCGTCGCTGCTGGGTCCGCCAAGACCGAAGCGGAGGCCGCCACCGACGCGGCGCGCGACGCCGCCGGGCTCGCCACGTCCAAGGGCGAGACGATCTACCAGGTGTCGACTCCCACCGGGTCGCGGGCATCCACGGCGAACCTGTGGATCGACATCACCCCGGACGCGAACGGTGTCCCGAAGAACACCCCGAACCGGTACGTCGAGTACAGCAAGATCATCGACCCTGCCGGTGTCGCGCAGATCGCCACCCGCGACACCATCAGCCAGGAACGCATCATCGACGGGATGACGTTCACCGGCCTCACCGCCGGGCTCCGCCTCGCCGTGAACGTCGGCCTGTACGTGTCGATGAACCTCAACGGGCTGCAGAAGCAGACCATCGCCCGCATCCGCGACGGCGGTGTCGACGGGCGGATCATCGCGTCGTACACGTTCACCGACAAGGGTGACAGCACCGACGGCAACGCCGAGCACTGGGACTTCGGCGGGTACGTCACACCCACCACCTCGCAGCTCGTCGTCACGATCCAGATCGACACCAGCGCCACGGTCAACAACCCGGACGTGTACGCCGCCCGCCGGCTCATCGCCGCCAGCGGCTCCGGATGGGTACCCGTCACCGATCAGAAGGCGATCGACGCCGCCGCGGCCGCGTCGACGGCAACTGCGGCCGCACAGGCCGCGAAGGACGTCGCCACCCAGGCCAACACGGCCGCCGGCGTCGCACAGCAGACCGCCGCCGACGCGAACACCGCCGCCCTCGCAGCCGCAAACCTCGCAGGCGGCAAGGGCAAGGTCATCTACCAGGCGTCCAAGCCGACCGGCGCGAACGCTGCGGTCGGGAACCTCTGGATCCGCTCGAGCGACAACACCCCATGGGCGTACGACACGTCGTCGTCGGACTGGGTGCAGGTCACCGACAAGGCCGCCACCGATGCGGCCGCTGCGGCGGCTGCGGCGAACCAGGCGGCGGTCGCAGCGTCGAACGCCGCGAAGGCGGCGCAGGCGACCGCGGACAGCAAGCCGCTGATCCTGTACTCGTCGACGGCGGGGCCGTCCGGGACCGCACCCAACGGCACGATCTGGTTCCTCTGGGACAGTGCGAAGAACGTCGCCGGGCAGTGGCTGCAGTCGGGGACGCTCGCGGCCCCGGTCTGGACGCCGCAGCAGATCCGGTCCGAGGTCATCGCGAACCTCGACGTCGCGAAGCTCACCGCCGGGTCCGCTGCCATCGCGGATCTGGTGGCGCAGAAGATCGCGGCGGCCACGGGCAACTTCCAGACCGTCAACGTGTCGAACCTGTTCGTCACGTCCGGCGCGACGATGTCGCAGGCGGTCATCGACTACCTCTTCGCCAACGTCGTGCAGGCGAAGAAGATCACCGCCGGCATGATCGACGTCGACTCCCTCAACGGCATCACCCTCACCGGCGCGATCGTGCAGACCGCGGCCTCCGGCAAGCGCGTGGTCCTGTCGAACAACCGGCTGAACTTCTACGGCGTCAGCGGCACGACCGCCGTGAACGCTGGCGTGATCGAGGGTCTGCCGAACGGGGCGTCCGGCGGCCTGATCAGCATCGGTCCGGGCACCGGCACGTCGCACCTGCTGATCGGCACCCAGAGTCTGCCGGTCGCAGGGTCCGCGGTGGTCTACTCGCCGGCCGTGTGGTTCGACGTCGTCAACGCCGGGGCACTGCTCGACCCGAACACCGGGCAGTCCTCTCTCCCGCTGACCGGTTCAGCAACCTACTCCGGAACGCTCGCCGCGAACAGCTCGGACACGCTAACGGTCTCGTTCCCCTCGGGACGGTTCACGAAGGCACCCCTGGTCAACGCGAACGGTTCCAACTCGCGCCTCACGATCGGCATCAACTCGGTCACGAAGGACGCCGTCACGTTCGCCCTGGGCAACTGGACGTCGGGTGCGGCCGGCGCTCCCGTCGTCTACTACACCGCCACCCCGAGACCGTAGGAGAACCATGACCGATCCGACGCCCGCCGTGGCCTCGTTGCAGAGCCAGTACCTCACCACTCGCGCAGAGGCCGCCGAGTGCCGGTCGACCGCCGATCGGTTCGTTGCGCGCGCAGCGGCAGCCGACCAGACGGCCGACAGTCTCGCCGCGGCGATCACATCACTCGGCGGCGAGATCCCCACCTACCCGGCCGTGCCGGCGCAGGAACCAGCGGAGGACCCGCCCGGTGACGCATCCGCCGAGACGGACTGACCCCGTCACCACACCATCACGAGCCGCCCTCCACGGGCGGCTTCGTCATTTCAGGAGGAGGGCGCATGGTCGCCAAGTTCAGCGTCGGCCCGTCATCGTACGGGGACCTCCGACGCGTCCGCCAGTTCGTCGCGTCCGCACGGATGGCGCTGCAAGTGCTGTCCGTCATCGTCGACTTCAACAACTGGCAGAAGGCGCGCGGTGCCACCGGGAAGCTGTCCGTCAACGAGGGCATGCGCTCCCGGACCCGGCAGACGTACCTGTGGATCAACCGGTTCATCCTCGGCGTCGTCGTCGCGATGCCGTTCACGTCCCGCCACGACGAGGTCCTCCGCGGGAACGCCGTCGACTTCGGCATCACCATGCCCGACGGATCCAACCGGGCACTCACCACCGCCGAGTTCGCGAAGCTCCACCAGCTCGTCGAAGCACGTGGCGGCACGTGGACCGGCGGCAACTTCGGTGAGCCCTGGCACCACGAAATGGCCACCCGCACGGAGCTCCTGGCCCCGTACCCGGACGCCGCCGCGCTTTACCACGGCATCACCCCGAAGCCCATCAAGAAGCCGACGGCTCCGGCCGTCATCACGTCCCCGGGAGGGATGCTCATGCTGTTCAAGGCGAAGTACTACTACCTGGTCGGCGAGTTCACCGTCCAGAAGTTCACCGACAAGGCCGACGCCGTGCCGTACTCGCAGGCCACGAAGCGGGCCACGAAGGTCACGTCGGCGCGGATGAACCTGATCATCCGGCAGACCGCCGATCGACGGAAGGCAGCGTTCGGCGCGATCGACGCCGACCTCCAGAAGCTCATCGACGACCGCAACCTCTGAGGAGACCACCGTGAACACACTGCTCACCCGCTACTCGTCCGCGCTCCTGCCGCTGCTCGTCGCCATCCTCGGCGTCCTCGAAGCGGCCCGAGCGGCCGGCACCTCGACACTGGTCGACTGGCAGACCCTCACCCAGATCGGGCTGCTCCTCGCCGGCACCGGCGTCATCTACTGGCTGCCCCTCGTACACAGCCGCTGGCAGGGTGCCGCGAAGACCGGCGCGGCGATCCTGTTCGCCGTCCTCTCGGCAGTCGTCGCTGTCGCCCCGGACGGGCACTTCACGAAGGCGAACGCGATCCTCGTGCTCACCGCCGTCGTGAAGGCAGTCGCCACCCAGCTCGGCGTCACCATCCGCGTCGACGCCGCGAAGACCGACGCCGCGCAGCAGCTACAGCCCGCCGTGTACGAGGCGTCGACCGTCGACTACCGCACCGAGCAGGGCGACTGAGCGGAGGTGGAGTGGTGCGACCGCTCCAACTGATCAAGCGCCTCACGGCGCACTCCATCTGGGGTGACGGAGCGGTGTCGCCGAAGGACGCCCGTATCGAGCACATGCTCCGCGCGAACCTACCCCGGTTCGACATCGCGGTGCTGCTGTTCGGTGTCCTCGGCTACTTCGGCGGCATCCCCGCCATCCGCGACACGTTCTCCGAGCCCTACGCGCAAGCGTGGTCCGCAGCGCTCGTCGTCACCACGCTGATGTGCCTGGTCGGCCTGGCCTACCCGGCACAGCTGTGGCGGCTCGAGTTCTACGGCAAGGCGTTCCTCGTCGGCCTCATCCTGCTGTACGCGGCCGCGGTCGCCACCGCAGGCGTCGTCGGCGGGGACCTCGGACGCGGTGCCGTCGCCGCAGCGATCTACTCCATGACCGAGCTACCCCGGTGGCGGCTCCGTGACATCGCACGCGACCGGGAGGTGAACGGGTGGCCGTAGAGCAGGCGGGCCTCGACCCGACGATCATCGTCGCCGGCCTCGGCGTCATCGGCGTCGTGTCGACCGCGCTGATCACGTCGTGGACCGCCCGCCGCGGTGCGAAGGCTGAGGCGAAGCGGCAGCGCGAGACGGCCGGCTTCTCCCAGGCGTTCGACCTCGCGAAGTACATCCGTGAGGAAGCCGCGAAGGAAGTCGCCACCGCCACGAAGTCACTCCGCGAGGAGTCCGACCGGCAGCGCGCCGACATCGACGCGATGAAGAAGGTCGTCGGGTCGCTGTACGGACGGATCAACCGGATCCGCGACGCCGTCCGCGAGCACATCCACGACTGGCGAGCGGCATGGGGCAAGCAGGACGCGCCGCCGCCGCTGTCGCAGCACATCCGCGAGCTCCTGGACGACGAGCAGGACGTCGACTACGACACCCTCACCGCCGCCCAGATCAAGCAGATCATCGCCCCAGACCCGCAGGAGTGACCTCCGGCGAGCGCCACGTGTACGAACGAGAGCCCCGCAGACCGTGATGGTTTGCGGGGCTCTTTCGTCGTTCCCGGGGGTCAGTAGACGTCGAACTCGGTGACTTCTGGGGTGTCGTTCGAGCCTGCGACGGTGCAGTCGACGGTGGCGGAGGCCTCAGCGTCGTAAGCGTTCGTGACGTCGGCCTCGAACTTGAAGAAGTAGTGGTCCCCCCGAGCCTCGGACGCGATGACACCGAGGAAGATGTGCCCCTTCCACCCGTACGGGTACTTCGCGTCACCGTAGCGGTCGCAGGCTGTCGCTGCATGCGCGCCATCCAGGCCGGCGCTGGTCGTGTCCGAGTCCGCCTTCGCCGTCTTGGTCGCGACCGGCGACGTGGTCTTCGACGCGTACTTCTTCTTGAGCTTCACGGTTAGCTTGATCTTGTCGCCTGGCTCAATCACCGTGCCCGCCTTCGGGCTTTGCTTCGTGATCTTCCAGTGCGACGGCATGACGACAGGCCCGTGTGATTTGGGCTTGAGCTTCACCACGAACCCCTCGTCGCGCAGCAGATTGCGCACTGTCTTCGCCGTCATCCCGACCGTGTTTGGCATCTTCACTCCGTCCGCAGCGTGAGCCGCGGTTGCAGGACCGAAGACGAGTGACGCGCCAAGGAGGAGAGCCAACAGCACTCGCATCAGTGCCGGGGCACGACTCGGAAGCTGTGTGTTCGTCGATGTCCCCATGGCCGCATCATGCCTCGCTGACCGCGGGCACCGCACACCCCCGTTCGGGCCGCGACTCAGAACAGCCGGAACGAGAACCCTCTGCGCAGTATCCGGTCGGCATCCGCGGCCCTCCCCCCATTGGTGGGAGCGCGCAGTGGACAGCGGCATGGCCTCGGCGGACAGCGCCCACGGCGCGGACGATACTGGTGCTGGAGGCGACAGAAGGAGGAGTCATGGCCGCTTCGAACTACGAGGGCATGTCCGGCGTGGATCCGACGCGCGTTCAGACTTTGCGGGGGCTTCGTCGCCGGGCGAAGCGCGGAGAGTATGTGCACCAGGACTCGTCGATGTTCCGTGACTTCTTCACCGACCTGACGCCGCCGACCGATCGTGCTGCCGTTGCGCCGATGGCATCATCATCGGTCGATCGCGTGGCTAGCGCTGAGCGAGCAGCGGCCGTGGACCCTACGTCGTAACTCGCTGGCTGCGTGCGCGAGTCTCGGATGGCAGCTCGCCGTACTCAGCGCTGTAGTAAGCGGAGAAGCGGCCCAAGTGTGCAATCGAGACTGATCTGGCGGTAGTAGCGACGCTGTCCCAGCAGTACGGATTTGCCAGGCGGTCGTGGGCGTACTGGAGACGGAGCCGGCGCAAAAGCACGAAGGGGGTAGTGCCGAGTTGAAGGCTGAACGCTTGTTGCATACTCCGCGGGGACCAGTCGCCCGAGCGTGCGACGTCGTGCACGGTGAGTGGCTGACGGTAGTGCCCTTCGAGGAACTCGAGGGTACGTCCGATACGCGCTTGGTACAGGTCTCGATCGATGCCGAGGCGCTCAAGGTCTCCACTAGGCATACCGCAGCATAGGACTCCGCCGTCGATCCGCGCCCACACAACCCGGTCCGGTTCGACTGCGGGGACATGCCTCCGTGACGAAGGCACGTCCCCGTAGGACGAGCGTTGTCCTCCCCGGATCAGGTAGGGAGGCACTCTCACCGGCGTGGCCGGGTAACTCTATTCTGCCAGAGTTCAGTGCCCCTCGAACAGGGGGTGTTTGAATGCGCTGGGCCGTCACCGTTCTTTGGCAGAGGGTGACGGCTCAACTGGACGCGTTCGACGAAAACGCATCCGACCCGTCGGGGTACCGGACAGGAAACCCCGACGGCACGAGCCTACGTGCGGGGGTGGCGACTGTTACGGAGGGACGAGATGCAGAAGTAGAGTCCGTTTCGGCCCGGTACGGAGCTTCTCGACGAGTTGTGAGAGTGGTGCCGCCACCCTGATCGTTCACTGTCGGCACCACTCCCCCGGACCCGCGAGGACCGCGGACCCTCACCCAGGAGCATGCTCAAACCGGGCTTGCCCCGACGATAGACCCCGTCTCGTCGAGGTGGAAGAGCAGGCACCAGCCGTATCCCGCATCTGCAGTCACGGCCAACAGTCCGCGCGCCACGTCAGCTGACTCCGGATTAGAACAACACGTGTCGTACGGTGCACAGTAGGACGTGGCGGGTCTGTTCGGGTCAGGTCCGCCAGGGGTGCCGGCGGCCAGGGAAAGCGTCGGCACCCCACCTTCGGGGCGAAACCTGACAGCAGGTCAAGTCAGGGCGGTACATTCGTCAGGTGCGCTCCGCGGCGACCCTGGCTGCGTGACACTCGCCCCCGTTGAGTGGCGAATTCGACTGCATGCCTGCTCGCTACGGCTCCGTCGGATCGTGCGCACTCGGGGTGCCCCAGACGGAGACCCGAACCTGTCAAGGGCACCCCGAACCCACAACTTCCACTCCGGGAGCAATCTGAGTCGGCGTGGACTTCGAATGCCTGCTGTAACGGGGATCAGGGCGGCCCGGCCTGTTGCTCTTCGGGTGAGCACGGGTCGGGCCGCTTCCCGCATGCTTGCGTTCGGTGCCACCGTTCTCAACCCACACCCATCGTGATGTGTGCACTCCTGTGTGCACTGAGCTCGCTAAAAAGCCCCGTCCGGCAAGTCGCAAGACCATGCTGAACGGGGCTTTCCTACTGAGCCGCCTGTCGGAATCGAACCGACGACCTATTCATTACGAGTGAATCGCTCTACCGACTGAGCTAAGGCGGCGCGCTCGCTCCGAACCCGGAGCGGCACGATCAATGACTATACAGGCTCAGACGAGTGAACGCGAAACGAGCACGCCGAGCTCGGCGAAGGACCTGCGGAGCTCGTCGACCAGGTGCGAGCCGGTCTCGGACCCGGACCACTCCCACCACGCGTGCCGGAGCGCACCGAGCGCCACGATCGACGCCAGGCGCGCCCGACGACGGAGTGCATCGGGGTCCGCGGCGAGCTCGGGGTCCTCGCGTTCGAGCCGCCGGGCGACCGCGGCCTGGATCTCGGCCTGGAACTCCTTCATCGACTCCATGCGACGACTGAAGAGCTCGGGGTTCGCCCGGAGCACCTGCTGCCGTTCCTCGATGAGTCCACGTTCCTCGATGAGCTCCTGCGTCGAGTGCACGAGCAGTGCGCCGAGGTCCGACAGCAGGTCACCGTCGGGTCCCCCGTCGACGAACTCCTGCAGCGCAGCGTCGTCGGGCAGCTCGGGGTCGTCCCCGAGGATCGCCTGTTCCTTGCTCGGGAAGTAGTTGAAGAACGTGCGGGGGGAGACGTCGGCTCGACGCGAGATCTCGTCCACGGTGACCGCGCCGAGGCCGTCCTCGATCGCGATGCGGAGCGCGGCCGCCTGGATGGCGCGGCGGGTGGCGCGGCGTTTCCGTTCGCGCAGGCCGGGTTCAGCGTCGGGCATGCCGTGATTGTCCCATGCCCCACTCGTCGCGGGGACTGTGCGTCGCGGGGAGTGTGCGTCGCGGTCAGTGCCGGACGCGGGCGATCGTGACGAGCAGTGCCTCGAGCGCGAGCAACGCCGCCACGTTCGCGGCGATCCGCTGCCGGGCGAGGGCGATCGCGTCGAGCACTTCGAGCGCCGCGGCCGGCGTGACCGACTGCAGGGCCTGGTCGAGGTGGTCGCGCATCGCCAGGTTGACGGGTTCCGCCGGGGCGCCGAGACCGAGCAGGAGCAGGTCGCGGTACAGCGAGGACACGTCGACCAGGATGCGGTCGAGACCGTCGCGCAGGCTGCGGGTCGCACGGCGCTTCTGGTCGTCTTCGAGCAGACGGAGTTGCGAGCGGAGGGCCGTCGGGATCGTGCCGCCGGGTTCGACGCCGAGCGATCGCAGTGCGGCGTCGCGTTCCTCGGAGTCGCGCTGCTGCGTGATGGCCTTCGCGTCTTCGTCGGCGACGGCGAGCAGGTCGGCGGCGGCCATCACGGCATCACCGACACTGCGGACGCCGAGCACGGTCGTCAGGGTGCGACGCCGACGATCGCGGGCGTCCTCGCTCGTGGCCAGGCGCTGCGCCATCCCGATGTGGCTCTGCGCCTGCCGTGCTGCGTCCATCGCGAGGGCGCGGTCGATGCCAGTGCGCGCGACGAGCAGGTCGGCGACGGACTCGATGCCGGGGACCCGGAGGCGTACGGAGCGGACGCGCGACCGGATGGTGGGCAGCAGGTCGGCTTCACTCGGGGCGCAGAGGATCCAGACCGTGCGCTCCGGGGGCTCCTCGAGCGCCTTGAGCAGCAGGTTCGAAGTGCGTTCCGTCATGCGGTCGGCGTCCTCGATGATGACGATGCGGTACCGCCCGACCGACGGCGAGTAGTACGACGAGGTCACGAGCTGCCGGATCTCGTCGATCGTGATGATCACGCGCTGCGTCGTGAGCACCGACACGTCGGGGTGGGTCTTCGCGGTGATCTGCTGCAGGGTGTGGTCGTCGTCGGGACCGTTGCCCACGAGGGCCGCGGCGAACGCCGTCGCCACGTTCGACCGACCGGACCCGGGTGGCCCCGTGATCAACCACGAGTGCGTCATGCCGCCGGTGCCGTCGGTCGACTCCGCGGCGTTCCGGAGGGAGGCGACTGCTTCTTCCTGACCGGTCAGGCCGTCCCACACGCTCACGGAGCCATCCTGTCAGTGACCACCGTCATACCGTCGACGACCACCTTGCGGGCGCCCACGGTCATGCCGCGTCGATCGCGATGAGCGGGGCGACCGCGGCACGGATGGCACGCTGCACGTCCTCGGTGGATCCGCCGGCGTCGACCACCAGGAAGCGGTCGGGCTCAGCCGCCGCCATGTCCAGGAAGGCCCGCCGCACCGACTCGTGGAACGCCTCGGCCTCGGACTCCAGGCGGTCGAACGTGTCGCCACGGGCCGCGGCGACCCGCGCGCGTCCGACCGTCACGTCGAGGTCGAGCAGGATCGTCAGGTCCGGCGCCAGGCCGTCCGCCGCCCACTCCGACACCGAGCGGATGTGTTCGGCGCCGAGGCCGCGCGCGACGCCCTGGTAGGCGACCGACGAGTCGATGTACCGGTCCTGCAGCACGACCTCGTCGCGGGCCATCGCGGGACGCACGACCGTCTCGACGTGGTGCGCGCGGTCTGCCGCGTACAACAGCGCCTCGGCCCGGGGCGACACGTGCCCGCGCTCGTGCAGCACGATCTCGCGGATCCGGAGGCCCAGGTCGGTGCCTCCGGGCTCACGGGTGCGCAGGACGGTGCGGCCGTGCTCGACGAGCCACGCCGAGAGCAGCTCGGCCTGCGTCGTCTTGCCCGCGCCGTCGCCGCCCTCGAGCGTGATGAACCGTCCGGTCACTTCTTCTTCGCCGGCGCCCGTCGGGCCGGCGTCTTCTTCTTGACCGGGCCCTTGGCGCGCTTGTCCGCGATGAGCTGGACCGCACGGGCGTGGTCGACGGCCTCGACGTCCTCGCCCTTCGGGATCGTCGCGTTCGTCTCGCCGTCGGTGACGTAGGGGCCGAAGCGCCCGTCCTTCATCTTGATCGGCTTGCCGGAAACGGGGTCCGCCTCGAACTCCTTCAGCGCGGAGCTCGCGGCACGGTTGCCGCCGTACTTCGGCTGCGAGAAGATCTCGAGCGCACCGGGGAGGTCGATGTCGAAGATCGCGTCTTCGCCCGGGAGCGTCCGGGTGTCCGTCCCCTTCTTCAGGTACGGGCCGTAGCGACCGTTCTGCGCGGTGATGTCGTTGCCGGTCTCCGGGTCCTGTCCGACGACGCGGGGCAGGTCGAGGAGCTTCAGCGCGGTCTCGAGGTCGACGGTCGCCGGGTCCATCGACTTGAAGAGCGAGGCGGTCCGTTCCTTGGGCGCCGCGGCCTTCTTCGTCGTCTTCTTCGCCGGGGCCTTCTTCGCCGGCGCCTTCTTGCCGGTCGTGGTCTCGGCGGGGGCCTCGGCCGCTGCGGGCTCCGGGGCGGCGGCTGCGGCGTCGACGACCTCGCCGGTCTTCGGGTCGACGGTGGGCTCGGGCTCCGGGGTGCGCTCCGTGACGTAGGGGCCGAAACGGCCGTCCTTCGCCAGGACCTCCTTGCCCGTTTCCGGGTTGATGCCCACGACGCGGTCGCCGATGACGGGGGCGTCGACGAGTTCCTTGGCCTTCTCGACGGTCAGCTCGTCGGGTGCCAGGTCCTCGGGGACGTTGACGCGACGCGGCTTCTCCGGGTCATCGCTCGGCACCTCGATGTAGGGGCCGTAGCGACCGATCCGCAGGGTGAGGCCCGGTGCGAGCTCGACCGAGTTGATCTCACGTGCGTCGATCTCGCCGAGGTTGTCGATGACGGTCCGCAGGCCGCGCTGGTCGTCGTCGCCACCACCGAAGTAGAAGCCCTTGAGCCAGTCGACCCGGTCGGCGTCGCCGCGGGCGATCCGGTCGAGGTCCTCTTCCATCTCGGCGGTGAAGTCGTACTCCACCAGTTCGCCGAAGTACTCCTCGAGCAGCCGGACCACGCTGAACGCGATCCAGTTCGGCACGAGCTGGGTGCCGCGCAGGGACACGTAGCCGCGGTCGATGATCGTCGGGCTGATCGTCGGGTAGGTCGACGGACGCCCGATCCCGAGCTCTTCCAGCGTCTTGATGAGGCTGGCCTCGGTGAAGCGCGGCGGCGGCGTGGTGTCGTGCCCCTTCGCCAGCACGTCGTGCACCTCGAGGTGCTCGCCCTGCTTGACGTCGGGCAGTGCGACGTCCTGACCGGCACGTTCGCTCGACTCGTGGCGGTCCTCGTCGCGGCCTTCCTCGTAGGCGCTGAGGAACCCGCGGAAGGTGATGACGGTGCCGGACGCGGTGAACTCGGCGTCCGTGCCGTTCGCGGTCGACGAGATGCCCTCGACCGACTCGGTCGACGCGATGCCGAGCACGATCGATGCGGTCGAACCCTTGGCGTCCGCCATCTGGGACGCGACGGTGCGCTTCCAGATGAGGTCGTAGAGCCGCCACTCGACACCGGTGAGCGTGCCCTGGAGTTCCTGCGGGGTGCGGAAGGTGTCGCCCGAGGGACGGATCGCCTCGTGCGCCTCTTGCGCGTTCTTGCTCTTGCTCGCGTACAGACGGGGCTTGTCCGGCACGGTCGCGGCGCCGTACAGGTCGCCCGCCTGCTTGCGGGCCGCGTCGATCGCCTGCTTCGAGAGCGAGACCGAGTCGGTACGGATGTAGGTGATGTACCCGTTCTCGTACAGCGTCTGCGCCGCACGCGCCGTCTGCCGCGGCGACAGGCGCAGCTTGCGAGCTGCCTCCTGCTGCAGGGTCGACGTGGTGAACGGTGCCGCCGGCCGGCGGGTGTACGGCTTCGAGTCGACGCTGCGGACGGTGGCGTCGCCGGCGCGCTCGAGCACGGTGGTCAGCGAGGCGGCTGCGGCCTCGTCCAGACGCACGACGTCACCGCTGAGCGCACCGCGGTCGTCGAAGTCGCGCCCGGAGGCGACGCGGGTGCCCTGGATCCGGGCGAGTCGCGCCGAGAAGGAGGACTCCCCCGTCTTCTCGAACCGAGCGGAGAGGTCCCAGTAGTTGGCCGAGACGAACGCGAGACGCTCGCGCTCGCGGTCGACCACGAGCCGGGTCGCGGCGGACTGCACACGACCGGCCGAGAGGCCGGGAGCGACCTTGCGCCACAGGACCGGCGAGACCTCGTACCCGTAGAGACGGTCGAGGATGCGGCGGGTCTCCTGCGCGTCGACGAGGGCGGTGTCGAGCTCACGGGTGGCCTCCTGCGCACGCTGGATCGCCTCCTTCGTGATCTCGTGGAAGACCATCCGCTTGACGGGGACCTTCGGCTTGAGGACCTGGAGCAGGTGCCAGGCGATCGCTTCACCCTCGCGGTCTTCATCTGTCGCGAGGTAGAGCTCGTCGGCGTCCTTGAGCGCACGCTTGAGCTCGGCGACCGTCTTCTTCTTGGCGTCGGACACGACGTAGTACGGCTCGAAGCCGTTGTCGACGTCCACCGAGAACTTGCCGAGGGAGCCCTTCTTGAGCTCGGCCGGCAGGTTCTTGGGCTCGACGAGGTCGCGGATGTGTCCGACCGAGGCCTGGACTTCGTATCCGTCACCGAGGTATTGCGCGATCGTCTTCGCCTTCGCAGGGCTCTCGACGATCACGAGCTTCTTCGTGCCTGGCACGTGTCTCCTTGATCCGTGGTGCTGGTCGGCCCTGGACACGAACGTGTCCGGGTCGCCCGGGACATCGGTGACCGGTGGCCGACAGGCACACCATACACACCGTGGTCGGGGTGGTCGGGGTGGTCGTCCGCCGGACCGGCGACCGCGGATGCGCCGACGGCGAACGGTCCGGAGCCGACGACCACCCGCACCTGGGCCGTCGCGGCGGCGAGGTCGCAGGCCACGAGGGCCGAGCCGTTCGCCCGTGCGACCCGCTCGGCGACGTCGCACGGCGACCCCGTCAGGAGTCCGATGGACGCCGCAGCGGCCGAGGTCGCGGCGGCGTCGGCGGCGTCCCCGGCCCGGACTGCCTGCGTGCGGTGTCCGGCGGCGGCGAGCGCCGACGACGCGACGAGCACCCCGACGCCGAGGACGGCGGCGACGAGCACGGTCACCGAACCGCGCTCGGGGTCAGCGTCCCCCGGTCGCAGCACACGCCGTCGCCCGGAGCGGCAGCGCCGAGAACGGACCGGTGCCACCGCGCGTCGCGTCGACGCACACCAGGTCGTCGGTGCGCCGGACGGTGACGGAGGATCCGGGTGCGATCCGCTCGGCGGCGGCGAGTCCGACGGCGTCGTCGCCGCGCCCGACGCCCCGCGCGGCCGCCGCAGCGGCCGACTGCAGGCGTCCCTGTCCGTCGACGACCAGCACGGCCGCGACGAGCAGGGTGAGGACGAGGGCGACGGCAGGCAGCACGACCGCGAACTCGACCGTGACCGAGCCCCGGTCGGAGCGCCGCCCGTGGTCACAGCGAGAGGGCACCGCGGACGAGTTCGGTGAGGATGGTCTGCACCTCGCCCGAGCGCATGACGGCGACGAGCACACCGGCGAACGCCACGGCGGCGAGGATGACGACCGCGTACTCGGCGGTCGCGGACCCCTGGTCGTCCTGGGCGACGGCGCGGAGCCGGTCGAGGACGCGGCTGGTGCGACGGATTCGGTTCGGGGTGGTGCTCATGGGTTCGTCCCTTCTGTTGCGGTGATCCCAGCGTCGCGCGTGGCCACTGCACGATCGGGGCCTCGAGCGCCATCTGTGGAGAGGTCATCGCGCACCGACGACGGTGGAGGAGAGGACGCCCACCACGACGGGGACCACCCCGACGAGCACGAACGCGGGCAGGACGCAGACGCCGAGCGGCAGCACCAGTCGGACGGCCAGGCGCTCGGCCGCGGCGAGCCCGGCGGCGGCAGCGTCGTCACGGACGTCCTCCGCGGCGCGGCGCAGCAGTCCTGCCGCGGGCACGCCCGCCCGCCTGGCCAGGTCGAGGACCTCGCGCAGACGGACCACGTCGGCCGCCGGCGGGACGATCCCGTCGGCGGCACGACGGACCGCCTCGCCGGCGTCGATCCACGAACCGCCGCCCGAGACGGCGACCGCCCAGGCGTCGAGGACGACCCCGGGCACGCGTCCGTCCGGCGTCGCCGACCGGACGAGCCGTGCGGTCCAGGCGCGCCCGGACAGGACGAGCACGGCGGCGAGCGCTGAGCAGACCCAGCCGAGCGGCGAGCCCGTGAGGACCTGCACGGCGCCTGACCCCCACGCGGCCCCGAGTCCGAGGCCGAACAACGGCAGCGCCAGGACGACGCGGGCACTGGTGCGCGGGCCGGCGAGGGCGACCCGGACCGCCCGGTCCGACGCGGCCGATCGACGGAGCGCTCCGGCGAGGGCACCGAGGGTGTCCGCAACGGGGGCACCGGTCTGCTCCGCGACCCGCAGGACGACGGCGATGTCCGCGGACGCGGGAGCGATCCCCGCGCGAGCGGCCCCCGCAGGGAGCCGGCCGACCAGTTCCCAGGCCCGCGGCGGCGGGACCCCGGCGGCGACGAGCGTCGCGACCCGGTCCAGGGTGCCGGCCACGCGCGCCGGGTCGAACGGCACGGGACGCCGGGCCCGACGCCCCGGGAGCGACCCCTTGCTCACGGTGTTCCGTCCACCGGGCGCACCCCGAGCCTCCCGTCCGACCCGACGTGGAACGCGCCCACCGCGGCGAGCCGTCGTCCACCAGCCCGACGCTCGACGTGGAGCACCAGGTCGAACGCACTGACCGCTTGTCGGGCCAGCGCCTCGACGCCGAGCCCGGCGAGGGCGCCGAGCGCCTCGAGCCGAGCGGCGACGTCCGCGACACCGTTGGCGTGCACGGTGCCGGCGCCCCCGTCGTGGCCCGTGTTCAGCGCGGACATGAGCTCGCGGACCTCGGCGCCCCGGCACTCCCCCACGACGATTCGGTCCGGGCGCATCCGCAGGGCCTCGCGCACGAGCCGGTCGAGGCCGAGCGCGCCGACGCCCTCGGCGTTCGCCTGCCGTGCTTCGAGTGCGACCACGTGCGGGTGGGCGATGCGCAACTCGGCGACGTCCTCGACCGTGACGATCCGCTCGTGGACCGGGACGGCGCCGAGCATCGCGGCGAGCAGGGTGGTCTTGCCGCTGCCGGTGGCACCGGTGACCAGGACGTTGCGGCGCTGGTGCACCGCGTCCTCGACGACGGAACGCGGCACGTGCTCGAAGGTGCCGGCGCGGTCGAGGGCGGCGAGGGTCGGACGGTCTGGGTGTGGGAGCCGGATCGAGAGGGCCGTGCCACCGACCGAGACCGGGGCCAGCACGACGTGCACTCGGATCCCGTCGCCGTGCCGGACGTCCGCACACGGCGTGGTCTCGTCGACGTGGCGGCCGCCGAGCGCCACCAGCCGCGTGGCGAGCTCGCGGGTGCGTGCCTCGGTCAGGCGTGGCGCGACGGCTTCGAGTCCGACGCCACGGTCGGTCCAGGTACCGACGCCGCCGACGACCAGGACGTCGGTGACCCCGGCGTCCGTCACGAGTCCGGCGAGTTCCTCGAACTCGACGGCACCGTGCGTTCGGCGTCGGAGGGCAGCGGCAGCAGCCCCGGGAAGGAACGGCCCGGCCTCGGGCAGGAACGGCGTGGCACGGTGACGGTGCATGACGCCAGAGCGTAGGAGGAGAGCCGTTTTCGGCATCCGGTGCCACAACCAGCCTGTGGAGGGGTAAGTGCCGACGGCACCAACGGACCGATTTGTCCCCCGAAACGGAAAGCCGTACCCCACTCGGCGACGAGCGCCCGACACGGCGTGACGGCGGACGACGCGAGCAGGTCCCGTCGATCACGGGCGCCGGGGCGGAGTAGCAACTGCTACGAGACCGCCGGCCACTCCATGCGTGAGCATGTACCGGTCTGTCCACTCGACCGGCGTCCCCGTGCGGATCGCCGCCGATCGTCGGCGGCCGGCGAACGCTGATCGCTCGAGCCGGACCCCGGACAAAAGAAGAGGCGGCACCGGTTGGGGGGAACTGGTGCCGCCTGGACACCGAAGGATTGGGGGGAATCCGATTCGATGCCGCTGGAAACGAGTCCAGCAGGATCTACTGTACCCCACGATCCGCCCCTCGGGGCAACCCCCGACACGACCGCCGGGCGTGCCGCCGCGACCAGGACACACCGGCGTCCGCCGTCGCGGCCCCGCTGCCCCGCACCCGGGCCCGCCACCGCGGCCCCGCTCCCCCGCACCCGGGGCGCGACTCGTCACGGAACCGCGCAGCGCACGGGCCGCCGCTCGTCACGGAACCACGCAGCGCACCGGCCGAGGGGTAGTCTCCGTGGCGCACCCTGAGGACGCAACGACGCGAAAGGACATCGATGTCCACTCCGACCCAGACCGACCACCGCGAGGACGACGGCGCCACCTTCCCGCCGACGCCCGAGTTCGTCGCCGACGCCGTCGCGCACGAAGACCTGCACGAGGCCGCCGCCGCCGACCGCGAGGCCTTCTGGGCCGAGCAGTCCCGCAGCCTGCTCGACTGGCGCACCCCGTTCACGCAGACCCTCGACTGGTCCGGCGCCCCGTTCGCGAAGTGGTTCGCCGACGGCACGCTCAACGTCGCCGAGAACTGCCTCGACCGGCACGTCCGCGCGGGGAACGGCGACCGCGTGGCGATCCACTTCGAGGGCGCACCCGGCGACACCCGCCGGATCACCTACGCCGAACTCACCGCCGACGTGCAGCGCGCCGCGAACATGCTCACCGACCTCGGTGTCGGGCAGGGTGACCGAGTGGTCGTCTACCTCCCGCTCATCCCCGAGGCGGTGGTGACGATGCTCGCCGTCGCCCGCATCGGTGCCGTGCACTCCGTGGTCTTCGGCGGGTTCAGCGCCGAGAGCCTCCGCGCCCGCATCGAGGACGCCGGCGCGAAGCTCGTCGTCACGGCGGACGGCGGCTGGCGCCGTGGCGCGGTGTCCGCGCTCAAGCCCGCGGTCGACGAGGCACTCGAGGGCGAGGGCACCGACAGCGTCGAGCACGTCCTGGTCGTCAAGCGCGGTGGCAACGAGATCGCCTGGAACGACCGCGACGTGTGGTGGCACGACGAGTTCGCGAAAGCGGACGCCACACACGAAGCGCAGGCCTTCCCCGCCGAGAACCCCCTCTTCATCCTCTACACCTCGGGCACGACCGGGAAGCCGAAGGGCATCGTGCACACCTCCGGCGGGTACCTGACCCAGGCCGCGTACACGCACAAGAACGTGTTCGACATGCACCCGGAGAAGGACGTCTACTGGTGCACCGCCGACATCGGCTGGATCACCGGGCACTCGTACGTCGTCTACGGCCCCCTGGCGAACGGCGTGACGCAGGTGCTCTACGAGGGCACGCCCGACGAGCCGAAGCCCGGCCGCTGGTGGGACATCGTCGACTCCTACGGCGTCACCGTCCTGTACACCGCCCCCACCGCCGTCCGTGCGGCGATGAAGGCCGGTCGCGAGATCCCGGAGGCCCGCAGTCTCGAGACCCTGCGACTGCTCGGCAGCGTCGGCGAACCGATCAACCCCGAGGCCTGGAACTGGTACCGGCAGGTCATCGGCCACGACCGCACACCCATCGTCGACACGTGGTGGCAGACCGAGACCGGCGCGATCATGATCTCCGCCCTGCCCGGCGTCACGAAGCTCAAGCCCGGTGCCGCGCAGACGCCGCTGCCCGGCATCGTCGCCGAGATCGTCGACGACGACGGCAACCGCGCCGACCCCGGCGAGAGCGGCTACCTCACCATCACCGAGCCGTGGCCGTCGATGGCGCGCGGCATCTGGGGCGACCCGGACCGCTTCGTCGAGACGTACTGGTCGCGGTTCCCCGGCCGCTACTTCGCCGGCGACGGCGCACGGCTCGACGGTCAGGGCGACATCTGGATCCAGGGCCGCGTCGACGACGTCATGAACGTCTCCGGCCACCGCCTGTCGACGGCCGAGATCGAGTCCGCCCTGGTCGGACACGAAGGCGTCGCCGAGGCCGCCGTCGTCGGAGCCGCCGACGAGACGACCGGGCAGGCGGTCGTCGCGTACGTCATCCTGACCGCCGAGGCCGCTGCGGACGTCGACCGCGAATCGGCGTCGACCGAACTCCGCAACTGGGTGGGCAAGCGCATCGGCGCGATCGCGAAGCCCCGTCAGGTGGTCATCGTCCCCGAACTGCCGAAGACGCGCTCCGGCAAGATCATGCGGCGTCTGCTCCGCGACGCGGCCGAGGGCCGCCGCATCGGCGACACGACGACGCTCGCCGACCCGACGATCATGGCGACCATCGCGGAACTCACGGAGTCCCGGTGACGGAAGCAGGGCCTCCCGTCCATCTCGGACTGGAGGCCCTGCTCACGTTCGTTCCGTCGGTCGCTGCCGTCAGGCGGTGAGCTCCACCACCAGCTCGACCTCGACAGGAGCGTCCAGCGGCAGCACCGCGACGCCCACCGCGCTGCGCGCGTGGACCCCGGCATCGCCGAAGACCTCGCCGACCAGCGTGGAGGCGCCGTTCGCGACCCCGGGCTGGCCCGTGAAGGACGGCTCCGACGCGACGAAGACGGTGACCTTGACGACCCGGGCGACGCGGTCGAGCGAGCCAGCGAGCGACTCGACGGCGGCGAGTGCGTTGAGCGCTGCCACGCGGGCCTGCGCGGTGGCGGTCTCGGCGTCGACCGACGCCCCGACCTTGCCGGTGACGGGCAGCGCGCCGTCGACGAACGGCAGCTGCCCGGCCGTGTAGACGTACTGGCCGGTGACGACCGCAGGGACGTACGCGGCGACGGGTGCGGCGACCGGCGGGAGCGTCAGCCCCAGCTCGGCGAGGCGGTCCGCGACGCTCATGCGTCGGCCTTCGGGCGCTTGAGGTACGCGACGAGTCCACCCTCGGGGCCGGTGACGATCTGGACCAGCTCCCAGCCCTCGTCCCCGTAGTTGTTGAGGATGGCGGTGGTGTTGTGGATCATCAGGGGCGTGGTGAAGTACTCCCAGCGAGTCATGCGGTTCCTTGCCAGCCTTTCAGTCGTGGGTGTCGTTTAGGCTGCATCCTATGTCTGCCCAGAAGACGTCTGCCTCGCGGACCAAGCCCGTCTCAGCAGTCGGCGCCTTCATCGGATTCGTCGGGTTCAGCGCCCTCGCCGGCCTGCTGGTCACGATCGGGGTCACCCCGGCCATCGCGGTCGCCGGTGTCACGACGACGTCGACGATCGGTGTGTTCGAGTCCCTGCCGGAGTACATCGAGATCGGTGACCTGCCGCAGCGCAACGAGCTGTACGCGTACTCGGGCGGCAAGTCGGTGCACTTCGCGACCGTCTACGACCAGAACCGGCAGGAACTGAAGTTCGACCAGATCAGCGAGCAGCTGAAGAACGCCGCCATCGACGGCGAGGACAAGCGCTTCTACAGCCACGGTGGCGTCGACATGACCTCGCTCATCCGCGCGGGCGTCGGCAGTGTCGCGGGCGGGCTCGGCGAGTCGGGCGGTGGGTCGACGTTGACCATGCAGCTCGTGCGCAACATCAAGATGAACGAAGCCCTGAACCTGCCCACCAAGAAGGAACAGCAGAAGGCCTACAACGAGGCCGTCGAGCAGACCATCCCCCGCAAGCTCGAGGAGATGAAGCTCGCGATCGGGCTGGCGAAGAAGTACTCCAAGAAGGAGATCCTCACCGCCTACCTGAACATCGCCTACTTCGGCGACCAGACCTACGGTGTGCAGGCCGCCGCGCAGCACTACTACAACAAGAGCGCGACGAAGCTGACCCCGGCCGAGGCCGCCTCGCTCATGGCCATCGTGCAGTACCCCGAGGCACGCAACCTGTCGAGCCCGAAGAAGTACGAGGCGAACGTCGCCCGGCGCAACGTCATCCTCAAGTCGATGTACGCGCAGGAGAACCTGACGAAGGCCGAGTACGACCAGGCCATCGCGGCGAGCCCGAAGGACTACGTCCACCTGACCGAGCCGTCGCAGGGCTGCCGGGCATCGGTCGGCGACGGTTCGCAGTTCTTCTGCGACTACGCCGTCAAGGTCGTGAAGGAGATGTCCCAGCTCGGCTCGTCGCAGAAGGCGCGCGACACCGCGTGGCGGAACGGCGGCTACAAGGTCCAGACGTCGCTGAACATCGACCTCAACGCCGAGCAGAAGCAGCTCGTCAACACCTACGACAACAAGGCCGAGACCAACCTCGCGCTCGGTGCGACGCTCAACTCGATCGAGGCCGGCTCCGGCCGCATCGTGACGATGGCGCAGAACAAGGACTACGACCAGTCCCTGAAGTCCGCCCCGACGTCGACGTCCATCAACTACAGCGTGGACTACAAGTACGGCAACTCCGGCGGGTTCCAGACCGGCTCGACGTACAAGCTCTTCACCCTGCTCGCATGGCTCAAGGCCGGCCACGGTCTAAACGAGGTCGTGAGCGGCGCTCCACGCAACATGTCGACGGGGTGGACCGCTTGTGGCGCACCCATCACGGCCGGCAACTACAACCCGAAGAACGACAGCCCCGGCGAGAGCGGCAACTACACCGTCGCCGCTGCGACCGCCGGATCGATCAACCTCGCGTTCCTGAACATGGCGCAGAAGCTCGACCTCTGCGACATCCGCGACACCGCGGAGTCCCTCGGCGTGCACCGTGCCGACGGCGGCGAGCTGCAGTACAACCCGTCCGCGGTCCTCGGGACCAACGACATCGCCCCGATGACGATGGCCGCGGCCTACGCTGCCGTCGCCAACAACGGGATCTACTGCAAGCCGATCGCCATCGACCAGATCACCGCGCCGTCCGGCAAGCAGCTCGGCGGCCAGACGAAGGACTGCAAGCAGGCGATCGACCCCGAGGTCGCACACGCAGCCGTCTACGCCATGAAGGGCACGATCACCAGCGGAACGGCACGCGGGGCGCAGACGCCGGACGGCACGCAGCTGTTCGCGAAGACCGGCACCACCGACACCGCGAACCAGATCTGGCTCGTCGGGTCGAGCTCGCGCGTCGCCACGGCGTACTGGCAGGGCAACACCGACGGCAAGCTCAACAACCTCCGTCACTACAGCAACGGCGTGAACGGCACCTACGCCGGCGTCCGTGCGGACGTGTGGAGGCAGGCGATGACCCCGATCAACGCGGTCTACCCCGCGGGACCGTTCACGGACCCGAACACGTCCGCACTCCGTGGCAACGCCAAGGCGCTCCCGGACGTCCGCGGCAAGAGCGCCGACGAGGCCCGTGCCGCCATCTCCGGCGCCGGTTTCTCGTACGTCGACGGCGGGCAGCAGACCGGCGGCGGCGCGGCGGGCTCCGTGACGACGACCTCGCCGGCAGCAGGCTCGCTCCTGTCGTCGGGTTCCGCCGTCACCGTGTACACGTCGGACGGCTCGCAGGGGACCGTTCCCGAGATCGGTGGGGACTCGCTCGGTGATGCCCGCTCCGCCCTCAACGACGCCGGTTTCGGCAACGTCGCCGTGACGGACGACTACGCCAAGGGCGGTGGCAACAAGACCTGCAAGGTCGCAGCCGTCGACCCGGCGATCGGAGCCGCAGCCGACAAGAACACCGATGTGCGGATCAAGCTCTACGGCGACAAGGACGGCAAGGCGCCGAAGGAGTGCAAGTGACGCGCGGTCGCGCCGCCCTCGGGGTCCTCGCAGCCGGAGCGGCCGCCGGCGCCGCCTCGTTCGCCTGGGGTTCCCTGGTCGAACGCCGACGCTTCGGGATCCGGTGGGAGACCGTCCCGGTCCTCCCGCCGGGGGCACGTGACGTGACCGTCCTGCACCTGTCCGACATCCACATGGCCCCGTGGCAGGCCGACAAGCAGCAGTGGCTGCGCGACCTGTCCCTGGTCGAGCCGGACTTCATCGTCAACACCGGCGACAACCTCGGGCACCCCACGGCGAACGCGGCCGTGGAGTACGCGCTGGAACCGTTCCGCGGCGTCCCCGGCGTGTTCGCGTACGGGTCGAACGACTTCTTCGGGCCGTCGCCGCGCAACCCGCTGAAGTACTTCTCCGGTCCGAGCCGGATGCACAGCGGGGCGAAGCCCGTCGAACTCGACATCGACCGGCAGACCGCGTTCTTCGAGTCCCTCGGTTGGCTCGACCTGAACGACCACGCCCACGCCGTCGAGCTCCGCGGCTCGCGCTTCGAGCTGTTCGGCACCTCGGACGCCCACCGCGACTGGGACCGCCTCGACCTGCTCCCCACGAACGTCGACGAGATGCGCGGCGAGGTGCCCTGGTCGGAGGACGAGGACGGCCCCACTCCCGTCGCGATCGGTGTCACGCACGCGCCCTACCGCCGCGTGCTCGACGCCTTCGTCACCCAGGGCGCAGACGTCATCTTCGCCGGGCACACGCACGGCGGCCAGGTCCAGGTCCCCGGGGTCGGTGCCCTCGTCACGAACAGCGACCTGCCCCGCCGGTACGTCAGCGGACTGCACAAGTGGGAGCACCGGAACCACTGGTCGTGGCTCGAGGTCTCGGCCGGTCTCGGCACCTCGATCTACGCGCCCGTGCGCTTCGCTTGCCGCCCCGAGGCGGTCGTCGTCACCCTCACCGCCCGCACCTCCTGACGACGCGCCCGGGAGTTCGCCGGATGGTCGTGAGCACCCCGATCATCGGATAGTATTGTCGGGTTGCTCCGGTACGGAGTGATCACACCGCGGGGTGTGGCGCAGCTTGGTAGCGCGCCTCGTTCGGGACGAGGAGGTCGCAGGTTCAAATCCTGTCACCCCGACACTGTGTTGAGACAGTACGAAGAAGGCCCTGGTTCTCCGGAACCGGGGCCTTCTGCTTGTTCACGGTGGGGCGCTCGGTCCTACACCTTCCGACACACGACGTGACCGCTGCTCCTCCGGCTGCGACGACGCGGCTAGCCTCGACAGCGATGTCACGCGCCGACCACCTCCGCCCGGTCCTCGAACGGATCGCCGCACAGTTCCCCGAGCTCGCCGACGACCCGGTCCTGACGCGGAACCTCGTCGACAACGTGACGTCGATGGTCGCCGAGGCACACGAGCGCTACGTCGCCGGTGCCGAGGACAGCGTGGTGAGCGGCGCGTACCTCGATCCGGACCACCTGGCCACCGGCTCTCTGCACGCCGAGCAGTCCCAGCACCCGGCCGGCGCGATGCTCGCCGCGGAGATGCTCTTCGACGCCTACCTGCCGGTCTTCGTGGACGAGGTCCGCGCGGAGTCCACCGCCGAGGTCCTGCGCGCCACCAGGGCCCTGCATGCGGGCATCTGGAGCCGCTTCCCCGCCGGGGCCGTGGCCTACACGGAAGCGCTGCGCCAGCGCGTCACGACGGCGCACCTGGACTCCCGCACGCAGATCGCCCGTGACCTGCACGACCGCGTGGCGCACGGCATCCTCGCCGGGCTGCAGCGGCTCGACCTGGTGCTGCTGACCGATCCCCCGGCCGGCGAACGGGCCGACCAGCTCGACGACGCGGCGCGACTGCTGCGCGGAGCGCTCGGCGACGTGCAGGACCTCGCGGTGAGCCTGCACGCCCGCGTGGGCGACGCCCTGCTCGACGACGCGGTCGCCCGGCACGCCAGGGACCTGTTCGCCGACGACGACCGTCTGTCGTTCAGCACCACGGGTGCGCCCGAGCACCTGCCGAACTGGCAGGCCGAGGAAGCACTGACGATCCTGCTCGAGGCGCTCACGAACCGGCGGAAGCACGCGCCGAGCTCCTCCGCCGAGGTGCACTTCGCGTGGACCCAGGCCGCCCTCGTCGTGACGGTGTCCGACGACGGTCCGGGCTTCGACCCCGCCGCCGACACCGATGGGCGCCTCGGGCAGCAGACCATGCGCGAGCGAGCCGCCGTCATCGGGGCGCGACTCGACGTCGAGAGCACCCCGAGTACCGGCACCGACACCGGCACTGGTTCCGGCACCACCGTCCGCCTGACGATCCCGAGGGGCATGCTGTGACCATCACGCACGTCGCCATCGTCGACGACCACCGGCTGTTCCGCGAAGGACTGGCCACGATCCTCGCGGCCGTCCCCACGATCCGCGTGGTCGCACACGGCGAGCGTCCGTCCGACGTCCTCGACTCCCCCGAGGCTGCCGCCATCGACGTCCTGCTCCTCGACGTCGAGCTCGACGGTCCGCCGGCGCGCACCACGATCGCCACGGTGCGCCGAACCCGTCCGGACATCCGCGTGGTGGTGCTCACGATGCACCGGGATGCCGTCCTGCGCCGGACGCTGCTCGACGCCGGCGCGGTCGACTTCGTGACGAAGGACACCCCGAGCCGCGAGCTCGTCGACCGCATCGCACGGGCCGCGCACGCCGACGCCGCGCCGGTGACGTTCCCGGTCGACCTGGTCAGCGAGGCCCGCGCGGGCTCACCGCTCAGTGACCGCGAACTCGAGGTCCTGCGGCTCCTGGCGGCCGCACGCACCAACGCCGAGATCGCGGCGGACCTGCAACTCGCGATCGGCACGGTCAAGCGGCACGTCTACAACGTGTTCCGCAAGCTCGATGTCGGTTCGCGGGTCGGCGCCGTGGCTGCAGCGACGCGCCTGGGGCTGCTCACCTGAGGCTCCGCTCCACTTGGTGAGCAGAAACGGTCGGGTGCCCGACGGCGACCCGACCGTTTCTGCTCACCAAGCGAGCTAGACCGACGCGGACGCCCCCGCGGACGCCGACGCACCCGCGGGCACGAGCCGCCCTGCGGCGTGCAACCCCGCGACGACGTCGAGCGCCTGGTGCCGGTACCGCGCCTGCGCAGCCCCCGGCGCGACGATCACGCCGTTCGCCCCGGTGGACTCCACGAGCGCGTTGATCTTGTCCGCCACCTGGTCGGCGGTGCCGTACGCCTGGCGCTCGGTCCGCGCGGCGATGAACCGACGCTCGAGGTCGTTGAACTCGTACGCACGGGCCTCGTCCATCGAGACCGGCTCGGGCTTCGCCCCCTGCCGCATCCGGATGAACGAGATCATCCCGGGAGCGCTCTGCTCGTCGACGACGGCCGGGTCCTCGTCGGTGACGACCTGCACGCCGATGAGTGCGTTCGGCGTCTGGCGGAACCGCGAGGGCCGGAACGAATCGCGGTACAGCGCGAGCGCCGCCTCGGTGTTGTCCGACGCGAAGTGGTGGGCGAAGGCGAACGAGACGCCGAGCGCCCCGGCCACCTGCGCGCTGTACCCGGAGGACCCGAGCAGCCAGAACTCCGGCACGTCGCCGTACCCGGGGACGGCACGGATGCGGGACAGCGGGTTCGACTCGTCCATGCCGGTGAAGAACCCGATCAGGTCGGCGAGGCGGTCCGGGAAGTCGTCGACGTCGAGCCGGTCGGTGCGGCGCAGCGCCATCGCGGTCGCCCCGTCGGTGCCCGGCGCACGGCCGAGCCCCAGGTCGACGCGGTCGCCGTACAGCGCACGGAGCGTGCCGAACTGCTCGGCGATGACGAGGGGTGCGTGGTTCGGCAGCATGACACCGCCGGAACCGATGCGGATGGTCGAGGTGGCCGCGCCGACGGCGCTCAGCAGGACCGCGGGGGCCGACGAGGTGATGCCGGGCATGCCGTGGTGCTCGGCGACCCAGAACCGCTCGTAGCCGAGCTTCTCGGCGTGGACCGCCATGTCGATCGAGCCCTGCAGGGCTTCGGTGTTGGACTGGCCGTACTCGCGCGTCGCCAGGTCCAGGACGGACAGGTGCAGGGTGTCGTCGCTCATGTGGTCACCAACGCGCGCCGCGGCGCACGCATTCCACGACGAGACCGCCTCCTCCACCGGTCAGGACACGCCGTCGTCCGCCAGCCGACCGGTCACCAGGCGTCGCCCGAACGTCGCACAAGCGACGGGTCGCGACCGAACGGCGGACGCATGCGGCGCGCCTTGGACGTCAGGCGCGACGGCCGGGAGGCCCGTGGCGGGGCTGCACCGCGCCTCCAGGCCGTCTGCGGTCGCGTCTCGGACGCCGAGCGGTCACGACGTGCTGCGCGCACCGCGCGGACCGGTCACGTCCGGTCGCCCGACGAGCGCACCGTCGACGCGACGCGACCGCTCGACGAACCCGAGCGGGGTGTCGTGACCGGCCGGCGGGCGCGACCGCTCAGGCGCCGTCGAGCCGGCCGCCGGACTCCGTCAGGTAGCAGTTGGCGCAGAGCGACTCGTAGGCGACGTCGACGCCGTCGATGGCGACCTGCGAGCCGTCGAAGACGAACCGGCCGTCGACGGTGCGAGCGTTGAAGACCGCCTTGCGACCGCACCGGCAGATCGTCTTGAGTTCTTCGAGCGAGTGCGCGACCTCGAGCAGGCGGGCGCTGCCCGGGAACGCCTCGGTGCGGAAGTCGGTGCGGATGCCGTACGTGATCACCGGGATCTCGTCGAGGACCGCGATGCGCAGCAGGTCGTCGACCTGTCGCGGGGTGAGGAACTGCGCCTCGTCGACCAGCACGCAGCTGACGGAGCGGACCATGCCGTCGAGGCGGTCGGACTGGGGGTCGACGGCGCCGGCCGCGGCGACGGCGGACCGGACGTCGGCATCGGGGGCGAAGACCAGGTCGACGGTGCGGGTGACACCGAGGCGGGAAACGATCTCACGGTCGCCCTTGGTGTCCACCGCGGGCTTCGCGAGCAAGACCCGGTGACCGCGCTCTTCGTAGTTGTAAGCAGCCTGCAGGAGCCCCGTGCTCTTGCCGCTGTTCATCGCGCCGTAGCGGAAGTAGAGCTTCGCCACTACGCGAGGAACCCGTCCTCGGCGGCCCGTCGGATCAGGTCGGACTTCTTCGAGGCGGGACGGCCGACCTTGCTGTACTTCTCGCGGACCCGACGCAGGTAGGTCTTCGCGGTCTCGTACTGCACGTTCATCTGCGCGGCGACCTCGTTCGTCGAGTAGCCGGACACGTACAGCCGCAGCGCTTCTTCCTCGCCGTGGCTGAGCTTCGGACGCTGGTGTGCGGCCGCGCCGGTGGGCAGCGGACGCCACTCGCGCGGCTGCGGGGTCTCGCGTGCGACGCCCATGATCTCGCGGGCGACGTCCATGACCTCGCGCATCGGCAGGGACTTCGACAGGAACGCCGCGGCGCCTGCTGCCAGGGCACGGTCGCGGGACTCGCGGCTGTCGACGCTGGAGAGCACGATCACCTTCGCGCCGGCGGCACGGCAGGTGCGGACACGGGCCTCGATCGAGACGGGTTCCTTGAGCTGGAAGTCGAGGAACACCAGGTCGGTCGGGAAGCTGTCGCTGTGGACCATCTCGAGCCAGGTGTGCGCGGTCAGGGCCAGGTCGAAGTCGAACGCGTTCACCGCGATCCAGCTCGACAGGCTGTCCAGCAGCACCTCGTGGTCGTCGAGGATGGCCAACCGCACACGTCGTGCCCCCGGGTTCGGGAGGGACGGGGACCCCTCCGAGAGCCTGTTCGGGTCAGTGCTGGTCATAGGAGAACCTTAGTGCGAGGGCGGACGGACGAACCGCGACGTCGAGGTCGGGGAACGTCACACGGAGGACGGCGAAGTAGGGGTCGAAGGTGCGGTGGATCCCGACGTCGGAGTCGGCCACGGCGAGGTCGAGTGCGAGCAGCACGCGGGCGCCGCGGGCAGGGTCGGTGCGGGCCGGGTCGGTGCGGGCCGGGTCGGCGCGGGCCGGGTCGGCGCGGGTGGCCGCGTCGTCCTGCCCGTCCGCGCGCCGGACCGTTGCCCGGAACCCGGCCGGGTCGACGGTCGAGGCACGGAAGGCAGCCCGCAGGAACGTCCGCACCACGGAGCGCTGGTCGGCGTCGAGCATCGCGGTGAGCCCGTCCGGGTCGTCGACCACTGGGGCGTCCCCACCCTCGACCCGCACGGCCTGCTCGAACCAGGTGCGGTCCGCGTCGGCGACCATCGCCCGGCGGATGCCGTCGGCGATCAGTCGTGCCCGTTCGCGGTCGGCGTCGGTGATGACCTCGCGCGTGCGCAGCTCGGCGAAGAACGGTGCGACGTCGCGGGCGAGGATCGTCGACCGGTCCTGCTGCACGCTCGCCGCGATGCCGTCCCGCTCCGCACGCTCGACGGAGTAGGAACCGGCCCGGATCTGCACCCGCTCGGCCAGGCCCGCGAACGTCCACGCGAAGACGGCCGACGCAGCGGTCAGCACCAGCGTCGGTGCCGCCGCCAGGAAGGCCGCGACGTCGACGGGGATCTCGTGCGGGAACGTCGCTGCGCCGACACCCCAGGTCACGGCGTTGACGACGGCGAGCAGGGCGCCGCCGATGGTCAGGTCCGTCCAGGGCCGGTACGGCGCGACCATGACGATGCCGGTCGCGGTGATGAGCGACATGAAGTCGTTCAGGGCGCTGCGGTCGGGTCCCCACTGCGCGGCGACGCTCGTCACCGACGCCAGCCCGAGCAACCCGACGTGCGCGACGAACGCCCACCGCGGGAACGGTGCGCGGAACGGACTCGAGGCGGTGAACACGACCGCTGCCGACGCCGCGACCAGGATGACGGTGAGCGCGCTGAGGGTGGGGCTGCCCACGACGTCACGGTCGAACACGGAGACCAGGAGTGCCCAGACGATGCTGGCGGCGCCGAGCCCGATCGCGAGCGGACGCGACCCCATGGCGCCGAGCGGGTCGTACTGCTGCGCGGTCCGACGGGCCTCGTTCGTGGCGCTCACCGGTCGGCTCCCTGCACGCCGCCGACCTCGTCGGGGACCGCGGTGCCGACGTGGTCGGTGGCCACGGCGTCGGTCGTGGCGGTGACCGGTCCGAACGGCACCGTCATCATCACGCTCGTCCCCGAACCGGGCGACGACCAGATCTGGACGTCGCCGCCCACCCGATGGATGCGGTCGCGGACGGAGCCACGCAGGCCCATCCGGTCGGAGCCCGTGGAGTCCTCGTCGAAACCGCGACCGTCGTCGACCACCATCACGGTGCACGACGCACCGTCGTCGAAGACGCTGACCTCGGCCGCGTCGACACCGGCGTGCTTGTGGACGTTGGCCAGACACTGCCCCACGGCGCGGACGAGTGCGGTGACGGCGCGCTGGTCGAGCCGGTCGAGTGCGGACGGGTCGCCGGACACCGTGACGTCCAGACCGGCGGCACGGTGCTCGTCGACCATGACGGCGAACGCGTCGAGCGCTGCGCCCGGCCGCTGCCGGGCGGCCGGTGCGAGCCACCCCTTGCCGGTCAGGACGGCGACGTCGGCCTCGATGGTCCGCGCCAGGTGCGGGTCCATCGGCCCGTCGGGCGCCAGGGCGATCGCGTTGAGGTGGTTGAGGACGGTGTCGTGCAGGATCGCGGCCGCCTCGGCCTCGACCCCGGCACGGTACGCGGAGACGTGCTCCTCACGCGCCGACCGCAGCAGCTCCGGCTGCACCCGCTCCGACCGACCGGTGCTCCGGCTCGTGAACAGCACCAGGACGACCACGAAGCCGAGCGTCACCCAGGCGAGCACGAGCGGACGCGGCGGGCCGTCGGCCTGGACGACCGCGATCCACGTCGCCACCCGACCGGTCAGGAACCCGAGGAAGGACCACAGCACGACGCGGCTCGGCACCGCGCCGGCGCCGCCGACCAGGATGAGCGGGATGACCGCCAACGACAGCAGGTACGAGGTGACCCAGCCCAACGGGACCTGCTGCTGCACGACCATCGCGAACCACCAGGCGCAGACGCCGCCGACGACCAGGAACGCGACCGCGGAGCGCCAGGTGCCGAACTGCACGTGCACGCCGATCATGCCGAGCATCGGGACGAGCGCCAGGACCGCACTGATCACGTGCACGTCGGGCTCGGACAGCCGGTACAGCAGCAGCGCGATCGCCGCCGCCACCAGCGATCCGATCGCACCGGCGTGGAAGGCCCGCACCGTCGACCACGCGTTCACTCGCGGAGCGAGGTGCGTGGGGATGCCGAGCACGAGATGGGTCCTTCCGGGTGGCAGGAATGCCGCCCACGATCAAACACCTCGGTGCTGACCGTGTACCCCGAAACAGCGTCCGTTCGGCGACCCGGTCGATGATACCGGCCCCCACGATGCTCCGATGTCCCCCGAACGCGCAACCTTCGTTGCTCAGAACAACGTCTGCGTCGCGACCGGTCGGAGCAGACGGCGGTCGAAGCCCGGATCCGCGCGCTTGAGCGGCGACGTCGTCGGGATCGACTGCTCCTGCGGCACCGTCGAGGGGTCCGAGAAGCCCATCGACCCCGTCGCCGGGTCGACGCGTCCGAGGCCGACGCCGTGCGCCGCCAGGATCGGTCGGATGCGCTCCGACAGCCAGCGGCGGTAGTCCTTCGGCGCGAAGGTGTTGTCGAGGTACATCGCCCGGTAGCGCGCCACCAGGTCGGGCCGTTCGCGTCCGAGCCACTCGAACCACCACGGCTTCACGCCCGGCCGCAGGTGCAGCGCGGAGTACATGACGCTCGTGGCACCGGCCGCCGCAGCCCGACCGACGGCATCGTCGAGGTGTGCACGGGTGTCGGTGATGTACGGCAGCACGGGCATGAGGAACACCGCGCAGTCGAGCCCGGCGTCGCGGATCGCCCGCACGGTGGCGAGCCGCGCAGCCGTCGTGGGCGTGCCGGGCTCCACCGACTGCTGCAGGTCGTCGTCGTACACGGCGATCGACATCGCGAGGTCGACCGGCACTACCTTCGCCGCCTCGGCCAGGAGCGGCAGGTCACGCCGGAGCAGCGTGCCCTTCGTCAGGATGCTGAACGGTGTGCGGCTGTCCGCCAACGCCTGGATCACCCCGGGCATCAGTCGGTACCGACCCTCGGCACGCTGGTACGGGTCGGTGTTCGTGCCGAGCGCGATCGGGTGGCGGTCCCACGTGGGCTTGCCGAGCTCACGCCGCAGGACGTCGGCCACGTTCGTCTTCACGACGATCTGCTGGTCGAAGTCGGCCCCGCCGTCGAACTCGAGGTAGGTGTGCGTCGGCCGTGCGAAGCAGTACACGCACGCGTGACTGCAGCCCCGGTACGGGTTGATGGTCCACCCGTAGGTGCCGGAACCGTCGGCGCTCGGCACCCGGTTCAGCGCGCTCTTTGCCAGGACCTCGTGGAACGTGACGCCCGCGAACTCGGGCGTCGTCACACTCCGCACGAACCCGCTGTTCGACTCCATGCCCGGCAGTGCATCGCTCTGCTCGGCATCGATCGCCTGTCCACTCCACCGCATGCCGTCATTCGAACACATGTTCGAACAGGCCGCAAGCCGGGGCTGTTCAGTGGTGCAGGCCGAGCACCTTCGCCGTGCGCTCGAGGGTGGCGTCGGCCAGGGCGGCGTCGTCGCCGAGGTCCTGCCCGTAGGTCGGGACCATCTCGTGGACCGCGTCCTGCCAGCCGTCCCAACGGTCGGGGAAGCACTTCCGGAGCAGGCCGAGCATGATCGGCACCGCGGTCGACGCCCCCGGCGAGGCCCCGAGGAGCCCGGCGATCGAACCGTCGGCGGCCGTGATGACCTCGGTGCCGAACTGCAGCACCCCGCCCTTGTCCTTGTCCGGCTTGATGACCTGCACCCGCTGGCCCGCGATGATCTTGTGCCAGTTCTCGGGCTCGGCGCTCGGCATGAAGTCGCGCAGCGCGTCGAACTTGGTCTGCTTCGAGGCGAGCAGCTGGCCGATCAGGTAGCGCACCAGGTCGAAGTTCGAGAACGCGACGCTCAGCATCGGGCGCAGGTTGTGCGGTCGGATCGACTTGAACAGGTCGAGCATCGACCCCTGCTTCAGGAACTTCGGGCTGAAGCCGGCGTACGGCCCGAACATCAGCGACGCGTTGCCGTCGACGATGCGGGTGTCCAGGTGCGGCACCGACATCGGCGGCGCACCCACGCTGGCCTTGCCGTAGACCTTGGCTGCGTGCTTCTGCACGACCTCGGGATCGTCGGTGCGCAGGAACTCGCCGGAGACCGGGAAGCCGCCGTACCCGCGGATCTCCGGGATGCCGGACTTCTGCAGCAGCTGCAGGGCCCCACCACCGGCACCGACGAAGACGAACTTGGCGGCGATCTTCTGCGTCGACCGACCGACCTCGTTCAGGACGTCGAGCGCCCAGCCGTCGAAGTCCTTGCCCCGCGAAATGTTCTTGACCTGGTGGTTCGGTTCGAACTCGAGACCGTCGAGTTCGAGCTGGTCGAAGAGCTGCCGGGTGAGCGACCCGAAGTCGACGTCGGAGCCCGCCGCCGAGTAGGTCGCCGCGATCGGCTGGTCCTTCTTGCGACCGGGGATGAGCGCGGGCGCCCACTTGCGGATCTGGGCGGGGTCGTCCGAGAACTCGATCCCGGCGAACAGCGGATGCCCCCGCATGGCCTCGTACCGCTTGCGCATGTACTCGACGTTGTCCGCACCCCAGACGAAGGAGATGTGCGGGGTCGGGTTGATGAAGTTCGACGGGTCGGGCAGCGTACCGGTCTCGACCAGGTGCGACCAGAACTGCCGCGAGACCTGGAACTGCTCGTTGACCGTGACGGCCTTCGCGATCTCGACGCGACCGTCAGCGAGCTCGGGCGTGTAGTTCAACTCGCAGAGCGCGGAGTGCCCGGTGCCGGCGTTGTTCCACGGGTTCGAGGACTCCTGCGCGACGGCGCCGAGACGCTCGTACACGCGGATCTTCCACGAGGGCTCGAGCCGGTGGATGATCGCGCCGAGGGTGGCGCTCATGATGCCTCCCCCGACGAGGACGACATCGATCGGGTCCACCTGCTTCACTGCCACCCGTCGATCCTACCGGCGTCGACCGACAGGCCGGTCAGCCGCGCGCGGCGACCGTGCCGCTGCGCGCGGCCGTGCCGCTACGCAGCGACGGTGCGGCGCGCGACGATCGCCTCGGCGATCTGCACCGCGTTGAGCGCTGCACCCTTCCGCAGGTTGTCGTTGCTGACGAACAGCGCGAGCCCACGCCCCTCGGGCGCGGACTGGTCGGCACGGATGCGCCCGACGAACGCGGGGTCCTGGCCAGCGGCCTGCAGCGGCGTCGGCACGTCCGACAGCTCCACGCCGGGTGCGCTCGACAGGATCTCGGTCGCACGCTCGGGCGACAGCGGACGCTCGAACTCGGCGTGCACCGAGATGGAGTGGCCGGTGAAGACCGGCACACGCACGCACGTGCCGGCGACGAGCAGGTCGGGGAGCTCGAGGATCTTGCGGCTCTCGTTGCGGAGCTTCTTCTCCTCATCGGTCTCGCCCAGGCCGTCCTCGACGATGCTGCCGGCGAGCGGCACGACGTCGAAGGCGATCGGGCGGACGTACTTCACCGGCTCGGGGAACGTCACGGCGGAACCGTCGTGGGTGAGCGCTGCGGTGTCCTGCTCGAGGGCAGCACGCGCCTGGCCGAGCAGTTCCTCGACGCCGGCGAGCCCGGAGCCGGAGACGGCCTGGTAGGTCGTGGCGACCAGACGGCGGAGCCCGGCCTCGGTGTCCAGCACCTTGAGCACCGGCATGATCGCCATGGTGGTGCAGTTGGGGTTCGCGATGATCCCCTTCGACGCCTGGTCGATCGCGTGCGGGTTGACCTCGCTCACGACGAGCGGGACCTCGGGGTCCATGCGCCAGGCGCTCGAGTTGTCGACGACGAGCGCCCCGGCCGCGGCGAACTTCGGCGCGAGGGCCCGCGAGGCGGTGGCGCCGGCCGAGAACAGGGCGATGTCGATCCCCGACGGATCGGCCAGCTCGGAGTCCTCGACCACGATCTGCTCGCCGCGGAACGGCAGGGGCGTGCCGGCGGACCGGGCGCTCGCGAAGAACCGGACCTGGTCGGCCGGGAACGCGCGCTCTTCGAGCAGACGACGCATCACGGCGCCGACCTGTCCGGTGGCGCCGACGACGGCGACGGTGAGGGTGCTCATGCGGTGCTCCTGGGGGGTCAGCGGTTCAGCGTGGGTCAGCGGCCGGTGCCGGCGTAGACGACGGCTTCGGCATCGGCGTCGAGGTCGAACGCGCTGTGCACGACCCGCATCGCCTCGTTGAGGGTGTCGGCGCGGGTGACGACCGAGATGCGGATCTCCGAGGTGGAGATCATCTCGATGTTGATCGACGCGTCGTGCAGCGCGCGGAAGAGCTTCGCCGAGACGCCGGCGTTGGTGCGCATGCCGGCACCGACCAGGGCGAGCTTGCCGATCTGGTCGTCGTACTGGATGCTCTCGTACCCGATGTCGGACTTCGCGACCTCGAGCGCCGTGAGCACGGTCTGGCCCTGGTCCTTCGGCAGGGTGAACGAGATGTCCGTCCGCCCGGTCGACGCCGCCGACACGTTCTGGACGATCATGTCGATGTTCGCCCCGGCGCGTGCGACGTTGGTGAAGATCTCGGCGGCCTTGCCCGGCTGGTCCGGGACGCCCACGACGGTGATCTTCCCCTCGGAGAGGTCTCCGGCGATCCCGGTGATGATCGGTTCTTCCACGGTTTCCCCCTCGGCAGGGTTGTAGACGATGGTGCCCTCGGTGTTGTTGAACGAGGACCGGACGTGCAGGGTGACGCCGTGCCGGCGGGCGTACTCGACGGCACGGATGTAGAGGACCTTGGCGCCGGACGCCGCGAGTTCGAGCATCTCCTCGCTCGTGATGCGGTCGACCTTGCGGGCCTTCGGCACGACACGAGGGTCGGCGGTGAAGATGCCGTCGACGTCGGTGTAGATCTCGCAGACGTCGGCGTCGAGCGCGGCGGCGAGCGCGACCGCGGTCGTGTCCGAGCCACCCCGGCCGAGCGTGGTGATCTCGCCCGTCGTGCGGTTGAACCCCTGGAACCCCGCGACGATGGCGACGTGGCCGGAGTCGAGCGCCTCGCGCACGCGCTTCGGGGTGACGTCGACGATGCGCGCCTTGCCGTGCTGCGCGTCGGTGAGCATGCCCGCCTGGCTGCCGGTGTACGACGAGGCTTCGACGCCGAGGCTCTTGATCGCCATCGCGAGCAGCGCCATCGAGATGCGCTCCCCCGCGGTCAGGAGCATGTCGAGCTCACGGCCGGCGGGGATCGGGGTGACCGAGTGCGCCAGGTCGACGAGTTCGTCGGTGGTGTCGCCCATCGCCGACACCGCCACGACGACGTCGTTGCCGGCCTTCTTCGTCTCGACGATCCGCTTCGCCACGCGCTTGATGCTCTCGGCGTCCGCGACGGAGGATCCACCGAACTTCTGCACGATCAAGGCCACTGGCTGGTACTCCCGGAGACGGCGACACCGCGAGGTCACGCGGTCTCACAATGGTAGTCGGTGTTTCGAGGATGTTGCGTGCGAGCCGCCCCAGACGCAACGATCCTGCGTGGGGCTCAGCCGCCGACGACGCGCCGGCCCTCGAACGCACGGCCGAGCGTGACCTCGTCGGCGTACTCGAGGTCACCGCCGACCGGCAGACCCGAGGCCAGCCGGGTCGTCCGGATGCCCATCGGGACGAGCAGCCGGCTCAGGTAGGTCGCCGTCGCCTCGCCCTCGAGGTTGGGGTCGGTCGCGATGATGACCTCCTCGACCGTGCCGTCGGCCAGGCGGGTCATGAGCTGCTGGATCCGCAGGTCGTCCGGGCCGATGCCGTCGATCGGGCTGATCGCGCCACCGAGCACGTGGTAGAGCCCGCGGAACTCACGGGTGCGCTCGATCGCCGCGACGTCCTTCGCCTCTTCCACCACGCAGATCGTGGCCGGCGACCGGCGCGGGTCGCGGCAGATGCTGCACTGGACGTTCTCCGTGACGTTGCCGCAGATCTCGCAGAAGCGCACGCGCTCCTTGACGTCCGCCAGCAGCTCGGACAGCCGCGACGGGTCGAACGACTCGGTCTGCAGGATGTGGAACGCGATGCGTTGCGCCGACTTCGGGCCGATGCCCGGCAGGCGACCGAACTCGTCGATGAGGTCCTGGACGATCCCGTCGTACATCAGGCACCGTCCTGGTGGAGAGCGGTCTCCTCGATGAACTGGGCATTGAGGATCTCACGCACGACGGCCTCGCCGTAGCGACCGGCGACCGGCGCACGACGTGCCGGTGGTGCGGTCCGTGGCGCGGCCGGCGGAGCGGTCTGCGCGCGCGGGGCGGCCGACGCCTGCGCGGGCGCTGCGGCGGATCGACCGTGACCGGGGTCCGGGAACGGCGCGCCGTCGTCGTACGGTTCGTCGTCCAGCGGGTAGTCGTCGACGGGCACGCCCGGTACGACGGGTCCTCCGGGAGGCGCGGCGACCGTCGACGACGCCGCCTGCACACCGCCGTCGGTCGGCTGCACCCCCTGCGGTGCGGTGGCACCGGCGGGTTGCGCGGGCGCCTCGGACCGGGGCTGCTGCGGATCGACGGACTCGACCGGGGCGACGGGCGCGGCAGCCGGAGCGGTGCCGAAGGGTGCCGCCCAGCCGGGCTCGACGGACTCGGGCACGGCGTCGGCGGTGGGGTCGCTCGCGGGGATCGTGGCGACCGCCCAGTCGGTCACGGGTGCGCCGGACGGTGCGGGCGCCTGCGCAGGAGCGGGTGCCGGCGCCGGAGCGGGTGCCGGCTCAGCAGCGGGTGCCTGCGCCTGCTCGGCAGCCAGCGCCTGCGTGGGAGTGGGTGCCGGTTCCGGAGCGGGTGTCTGCGCCGGACGTGGCTCCGGCTCGGCGGCGGGAACGGACTCCGGCGCCGCGGCTTCGGGTGCCGCCGTCGTGGCGGGCGCTGCGGAGGCAATGGCCTCGGCGGGGGCGGTCGGGCCGTCACCGGTGGCTGCAGCAGCGTCGGAGGCCGGAGCCGACGACGGAGCGGGCGCGGCGGACTGCGGTGCCGACGATGCCTGCGGCTGCGCTTGTGGCTGCGCAGCGGGCTGGCTCGCCGGCGCCGGACGGCCGGCCGGGGCGGACGGCTGCTGTGCGGGAGCCGGGGTGCGCTGTTGACCAGGGCCCCCGGGACCGCGGGCGACGAACTTCACGCGGAGCCCGATGACGTCCATGATCGCGGCGCGGAGCAGTTCGCTGACGCTGGCCGAGGGGTCGGACATCTCCTTGAACGAGGCGACGTCCTGCTGGCTCGGGAAGGTCAGGGTCAGCACGTCGTCGCGCAGCGCGGTCACCTGTGCGGTGACGACCACCGACCACGCCGACCGCTTGGCGCGCTGCACGTGCTCGACGATCTGCGGCCAGGCGTCGCGCATCTGCTGGAAGCCCACGGCGCCGACGGTCCGGACCGCCGGCTCGTCACCGATCGTCGTGCCCTGACCCGTGGACGAAGCACTGACGGGTGACGAGGTGCTGGCGGGTGACGAGGCGCTGACGGGTTCGGTGGCCCGGGCGGTCGGGGCAGCGGGCTCGGGAGCGCTCGGGACGGCGGCAGCCCAGGAGGCTGCGGCATCACGTGCCGCACTGCCGGCGTCGGACTGCGCCGGAGCCGCGTTCGCCGACGTCGCGGCGGGAGCCTGCTGCGCCGCCGGAGCCTGCTGCGCCGCCGGGGCCTGCTGGGCGGCGGGGACCTGCTGCGCGGCGGGCTCCTGCCGACGCGGCGCCGCAGCCGACGACGGGGCCGGTTCGGGCGCCGGGCTGGTGGCGGCCGGCTGTGTCGACCCCTGCGCTGCGACCGCGCCGGACGGTGCCTGGTGTCCGCCGGCGTCCCCGACACCGACGCGGCGCTCGAGCCGCTCGACCCGGGCGAGGGCCCCACGCTGGGTGTCGTCGGCCTCGGGCACGAGCATGCGCGCCGTCATGAGCTCGAGGTGCAGCCGGGGCGAGGTCGCTCCGGTCATGTCGGTCAGCGCCTTGTTCGCGATGTCCGCGCCACGGGACAGCCCGGTGGCACCGAAGACGCCGGCCTGCCGGGTCATGGTGTCGAGCTCGTCCGGCGAGACACCGCGCAGGACCGCTGCGGCGCTCTCGTTCGTCGCCGCGACGACGATCAGGTCGCGCAGCCGCTCGAGCAGGTCCTCGACGAAGCGACGCGGGTCCTGACCGGTCTGCACGACCCGGTCGATCGCGGCGAAGGCGGAGGCCGGGTCGGCCACGGCGAGGGCGTCCACGACGTCGTCGAGCAGCGCGGCGTCGGTGTAGCCGAGCAGGGCGACCGCGCGCTCGTAGGCGATCGCGCCGTCTTCGCTGCCGGCGATGAGCTGGTCGAGCAGGGACAGGGTGTCGCGGACGGAACCGCCGCCGGCGCGCACGACCAGGGGAAGGACGCCGGGTGCGACCGTCACCGACTCCTGCGTGCAGAGCTGCTCGATGTACTCGAGCATGACGGCGGGCGGCACGAGCCGGAACGGGTAGTGGTGGGTGCGCGACCGGATGGTGCCGATGACCTTCTCCGGCTCGGTCGTCGCGAAGATGAACTTGACGTGCTCCGGGGGTTCTTCGACCAGCTTGAGCAGGGCGTTGAACCCCTGCGGGGTGACCATGTGCGCTTCGTCGAGGATGAAGATCTTGTAGCGGTCACGCGCGGGGGCGAACACGGCGCGGTCACGGAGGTCGCGCGCGTCGTCGACGCCGTTGTGGCTCGCGGCGTCGATCTCGATGACGTCGAGCGAACCGCTGCCGTCGCGGGCGAGCTCGACACAGCTCGGGCAGACGCCGCACGGGGTGTCGGTCGGCCCCTCTGCGCAGTTGAGACACCGCGCCAGGATCCGGGCCGAGGTCGTCTTGCCGCAGCCACGCGGGCCGCTGAACAGGTAAGCGTGGTTGACGCGGTTGGTGCGGAGCGCCGTGCGGAGCGGGTCGGTGACCTGCGACTGCCCGATCAGCTCGGCGAAGTTCTCGGGCCGGTAACGGCGATACAGGGCGGTGACCACGCGACCAGGGTAGCCGGGACGACCGACACCCGCGTGCCCCTCCACAGGTCCACGGGCACTGGACCGGACCGCCTGCGCAGGGTGGGCCGAGCGCACGGACGGCACCGCGCCTCCCGGCCGACACGGGGTCGGACAGGAGGCGCGGTGCGGGACGCTGCTCGGGCTCAGCCGCGGCTGCGGCGGCGGGCGCCCCTGGCCAGGCGGGAGAGCCCCAGCAGACCGAGGAAGACTCCTCACGCACCCACGCAGGAGACGGACACAGCCCCGGCTCCCCCTACGAAGACAGAAAAGACTCCTCACGCACCCACGCAGGAGACAGACACAGCCCCGGCTCCCCCCTACGGAGACAGAAAAGACTCCTCACGCACCCGCCAGAGCCCGGCTACCCTTGCTGCGTTTCCGCCCTGGGGGAGTTCACCTGGATGGCGTCACGTGAGGAGCCGCCGACAACTCTACCGGATGCGACCGGGCAGGATTGACACATGAAGATCGCCATCGCCGGAGGACACGGCCAGATCGCACTGCTCCTCGCCCGCCAGATCACCGACGCCGGACACGACGCCGTCGCGATCGTCCGCAACCCCGCGCACGTCGCCGACGTGGAGCAGCAGGGCGCCACGGCGATCGTCGCGGACCTCGAACAGCTCGGCGACGACGACCTGGCACTGCGCCTCCGCGGGGTCGACGCCGTGGTGTTCGCCGCCGGCGCCGGGCCGAACAGCGGTGCGGAGCGCAAGCTCACCGTCGACCGGGACGGCGCGATCCTGCTCGCGGATGCCGCGGAGCGCGCCGGCATCGACCGGTACGTGATGGTCTCGGCGATGGCGGCGGACACCTACGATGCCGAGGCCGCGGTGGTGCCCGCGAAGGACGACGCCGCCGTGTTCCAGGTCTACCTCCGGGCGAAGGCCGAAGCCGACGCGAACCTGCGCGCCCGACGGCTGCGGTGGACGATCGTGCGTCCGGGCGGCCTGCTCGACACCCCGCCGCAGGGGACGGTCGACGTCGGGCGCACCGTACCGCGTGGCTCGATCCCCCGGGCCGACGTCGCCACGGTCGTACTGCACGCGCTGCTCGACGACTCGGCCGTCGGTGTCCAGTTCGAGGTCACGAGCGGGAACACGCCGATCCCCGCGGCCCTCGACGCCCTGTCCTGAGCCGCGCGCCTCGTCCGCACCGTGCGCACCTCCTCACCCCGTGCGAGCTTGCACGCTCCGTGCCGCGCCACAAGCGCGCACCCACCCACCAACCCCGCACCAGCCCACCCAGGCCGCACCATGCGGTGACCGCGACCCAGCGCCGGACGGGAGGCACGGCGCCAGCCCGCCCCGCGCCTCCCGTCCGCACCGTGCGCACCTCCTCACCCCGTGCGAGCTTGCACGCTCCGTGCCGCGCCACAAGCGCGCACCCAGCCACCAACCCCGCACCAGCCCACCCTGGCCGCACCGTGCTGGCACCAGGCGGCGCAGCGCCCCACGCCCCGCGTCAGAGCGCGACCGCAGCCGACTGCCGGGCGATCTCCAGTTCCTCGTTCGTCGGGATCACGAGCACCGCGACACGTGACGTGTCCGTGGAGATGACCCGGGCCTCACGGGATCCCAGCTCGTTGCGGTCCGCGTCGATCTCGATGCCCAGGTGCTCGAGCCCGGCGAGCACGCGCCGGCGCAGCAGCGCGTTGTTCTCGCCGACGCCGGCGGTGAAGACCACCGCGTCGAGCCCGCCGAGCTGCGCGGTGTACGCGCCGACGTAGCGACGGATGCGGTGGCGGTACACGGCGAGCGCCGCCTCGGCGACCTCGTCGCCGTTGAGGGCGGCGTCCTGGACGTCGCGCATGTCGCCGTTGCCGGTGAGGCCGAGCAGCCCGGACTGCTTGTTGAGCATGGTGTCGAGCTCGTCGAAGGACAGCCCGGCCTCGCGGTGCAGGTGCAGCAGGACGGCGGGGTCGAGGTCGCCGGAACGGGTGCCCATGACGAGGCCCTCGAGCGGCGTGAGGCCCATCGACGTCTCGATCGACTTCCCGCCGTCGATCGCTGCGGCCGAGGCACCGTTGCCCAGGTGCAGCACGATGGTCTTCAGCTCGGACAGCGGGCGGTCGAGGAAGACGGCGGCCTGCTCGGAGACGTACTTGTGGCTCGTGCCGTGCATGCCGTAGCGGCGGATGGAGTACTTCGCCGCCAGGTCGGCCGGGATCGCGTACGTGTACGCATGCGGCGGCATGGTCTGGTGGAACGCGGTGTCGAACACGGCGACGTGCGGGACGTCGGAGAACACCTGCTTCGCGGCCCGGATCCCCTCGAGGTTCGCCGGGTTGTGCAGCGGCGCGAGGCTGTTCAGTGCCTCGATCTGTCGTTCGACGTCGTCCGTCACCACCGTCGCGCGGTCGAAGGTGGTGCCGCCGTGCACGACGCGGTGGCCGACGACGGCCGGCGGGTGCTCGTCGAACGACGGGCCGACCTTGGCGAACGCGTCGATCATCGCCTGGAACCCGGCGGCGTGGTCCGGAACGGACGCGGCGTCGTTCGACGACGACTCCCCCGTCAGCGCGTTGGTGTGCTTCCACGCGCCGGCCGACTCGCCGATGCGCTCCACGAGCCCGGAGGCGAGCGTGCGCTCCCCCTCGAGTTCGATGAGCTGGTACTTGAACGAACTCGATCCGGAGTTCACGACGAGGGCTGCGGTCACGGGTGGTGTCGCTTTCTGCTCATGGCCTGGTCGGCCGGACGGGAGGCGCGGTGTGCGTCGCGCGGGTCAGGCCGCGTCGGACGCGGTGCCGGCCTGGATCGCGGTGATCGCGACGGTGTTCACGATGTCGCTGACGAGCGCGCCGCGGGACAGGTCGTTGATCGGCTTGCGCAGTCCCTGCAGGACCGGCCCGATGGCGACGGCGCCGGCGGAGCGCTGCACGGCCTTGTAGGTGTTGTTGCCCGTGTTGAGGTCCGGGAAGATGAAGACGGTCGCCTTGCCGGCCACCGGGGAGTCCGGCATCTTCGTGCTCGCGACCGTCGGGTCGGCAGCGGCGTCGTACTGGATCGGGCCCTCGACGAGCAGGTCCGGGCGGCGTTCGCGCACGAAGGCGGTGCCGGCGCGGACCTTGTCGACGTCGGCGCCGGAACCGCTGTCGCCGGTCGAGTAGCTGAGCATCGCGACGCGGGGGTCGATGCCGAACTGGGTCGCCGTCTCGGCCGACGAGATCGCGATGTCGGCGAGCTGCTCGCTCGTCGGGTCCGGGATCACCGCGCAGTCGCCGTAGACCAGGACGCGGTCGGCGAGCGCCATCAGGAACACGCTCGACACGATCGAGGTGTCCGGACGGGTCTTGATGATCTCGAAGGACGGCCGGATGGTGTGCGCCGTGGTGTGCTTCGCGCCGGAGACCATGCCGTCGGCGAGCCCGAGCTGCACCATCATCGTGCCGAAGTACGAGACGTCGGTCACGGTGTCGCGCGCGAGCTCGATCGACATGCCCTTGTGGGCGCGGAGCCGGGTGTACTCCTCGGCGAAGCGTTCGCGGAGCTCGGGGTCGAACGGCGACACGAGCTGAGCGGCGTCGAGGTCGAGGCCGAGTTCGGTCGCGCGGGTGCGGATCGCGGCGGGGTCCCCGAGGATCGTCAGTTCGCAGACCTGGCGGGCGAGCAGCGTCGACGCCGCGCGGAGGATGCGGTCGTCCTCGCCCTCGGGCAGCACGATGCGCTTGCCGTACCCCCGTGCCCGGTCGAGCAGACCGTGCTCGAACATGAGCGGCGTGACGACGCCGGACGGCGTGAGCTGCAGGCGGTCGCGCAGGGACTCGGCGTCGACGTGCTGCTCGAACAGGGCGAGCGCGAGGTCGGCCTTGCGGGGCGAGTCCGCCGCCAGGCGCCCGCGGGTCTGCGTGATGCGGAGGGCGGTGTCGTACGTGCCCAGGTCGTTCTGCGCGATCGGCAGCGAGCTCGACAGGCCCTCGAGCAGCCGGGAGATCTGCGGTGCGGTCTCGAACCCGCCGTTCAGGATGACGCCGGCCAGGCTCGGGAACGTGTCCGACTGGTTCGCCAGCAGGGTCGCGATGAGCACGTCGCTGCGGTCACCGGGGACCACGACGATGCCGCCCTCGATCAGGCGGGGCAGGACGTTCTCCATGCTCATGCCGGCGACGACGGTGCCGAGTGCCTCGCGGTCGAGCAGGGCGTCGTCCCCGCGCACCAGGGTCGCGTCGGTCGCCTGCAGCAGCGCTCGGACGGTCGGGGCGACGAGGACGCGGTCCTCCGGGATCGCCCACACGGGCACGTCCGGGTGGTCGTCGTGCACGGCCCGCTCGACACTCGCCACGATGGCGGCGAGGGCCTCCGGGTCGGCGCGGTTCACGACGACGCCGAACAGCTGCGCGTGTGCCGCCCGCAGCTCGCTCGTCGTGACGTCCGCGACCTGCGCCATCCCCTCCGGCGTGCGGGCACCGCGCTCGGCCGCGTCACGACCACCGAGGACGAGGAGGACCGGGGCACCGAGGTTCGCGGCGACCTTCGCGTTGAACGACAGCTCGGTGGGGCTGCCGACGTCGGTGTAGTCGGACCCGAGCACGACCACCGCGTCGCACTGCCGCTCCACCTGGGCGAAGCGGTTCACGATGGTGCCGAGCGCTACGTCCGGATCCGCGTGGACGTCGTCGTAGGTGACCCCCACGGCGTCGTCGTACGAGATCCCGACCGCGGTGTGCTGCAGCAGCAGTTCGAGCACGTAGTCGGGTTCGGCGACCGAACGGGCGACGGGGCGGAACACGCCGACGCGGCCGACGGAGCGTGCGAGGGTCTCGAGGACACCGAGGGCGACGGTGCTCTTGCCCGTGTGCCCTTCTGCTGACGTGATGTAGATGCGGGTCGACACGCGCCCCAGGGTAGTCGCCGGACATGTCACGACAACTGGGAGCACCGCCCTCGACGACACGCGGTCGTGAGCACCCCCGCAGAACCTGTACCATTGGGTGTCGCCGTCGCGAGACAGCGCAAGGAGAATTCGCCTAGTGGCCTATGGCGCACGCTTGGAAAGCGTGTTGGGTGCAAGCCCTCGGGGGTTCGAATCCCCCATTCTCCGCCAGCAAGGCCCCGCACCTCGGTGCGGGGCCTTCGTCGTTCACGGCGTTCCTCGCGCCTGGTCCCCCACGCAGCGGACCCACCTGTCCCCTGTTCGCCAAGGACTGGCCGTCAAACGCCGATCCGGGGTGGAACGGGCTGTCCCCGGTCCCCGTCGTTCACCTATGCTTGCCGGAGCGGACGACTCCGGGACGAGTCGACCGCGGTGCATCGAGCGGCAGGGGCGTCGCTCGCAGGGCGGCCGATTCGGCGTGCCCGGGAGACCCGAGGGTTCAGGAGACGCGCATGGGGGACATGACGGTGCCAGCGACGCCACACCTGCGCGCCACCGTGTACGACGTCGTCCTCCGCCCCCGCCGGTCCCTGGTCCGCTCGACCGCGCTGAGCATCGTGTTCTCGGCCGTGCCGCTCGCCGTCGCCCTGATCTGGGTGTCGTTCCCGTTCCGGACGTGGGCGATTGTCGCGACCGTGGTCGTCGCGCTGGCGGTCCTCGTCGGCGTCGTCTTCGTCCGACTGAGCACGGCGTACATCGGCATCGACCCCGACGGCCTGACGATCCGGGGCGTGGTCACCGCGCACCGCCGGATCCCCCGTGACCGCGTGCACAGCCTGGCGCTCGCCACCACCTACGGCAGCTCGGTCGACCGCACCATGCGCGAGCTCGTGGCGTTCGACGCGACGGGCGCGCACCTGTTCCGCATCCGTGCCGACGTGTGGGGCGACGACGGGGTCGCCCAGGTCGTCGACGCCCTGGGCGTCCAGGTGACGGAGGAAGCACGTCCGGTCTCGGCCCGGGTCTTCGCGAAGCGCTACCCGTCGAGCCGCGCCTGGTACGAACAGCGGCCGGCCTACCTGTTCGTCGGCGGCGTGGCGGCACTCGTCGTCATGGGTCTGCTCGTCGTCGAGTTCACCGGCCTGCTCGGTCGCTGACGCTCGGAGCTGCTGGACGTCACCGACGGCGGCGCAGCGTCGAGAAGATCCCCTGCACGACCTCCTTCGCGATCGTGCCACCGAGCCGTGACCCGAGCAGGTCCGACAGCGGGTCGTCCGCCTTCCGAGAGGTCGTCGTCCGCGTGCTCCGCCCCGACCGGCCCGAACGCCGCGACGCCGCAGCCCGCTCGGCCTTCTCGAACTCACGCTGCGTCCGCTCGTACTCCTTCTGCGCAGCAGCCCGCTCGCGTTCCTCCTGCTTGGCCTGCGCCGCGGCCTCCTTGGCCGCGGTCGCCGCAGCACGCGCCGCTTCCTTCTCGGCCTCGGCCGCCGCGAGGGCTGCGTCCTTCTGCGCGTCGGCCGCAGCGGCCTCGGCAGCTGCTGCCTCCATCCGGCGCGCGAGCATCTCGTGCGCCGAATCCGGATCCACCCGGGTGCCGTACGTCGCGAGCAACGGCGATGCCTGCACCCGCGACTGCATCTCGGCTGCGGGCATCGGGTCCATCGAGCCCTGCGGCGCGCGCAACCGGGTCCACGCGACCGGCGTCGGCGCACCCTTCTCGTTCATGACGGTGACGATCGCCTCGCCGGTCGCCAGCGAGGTCAGCACCTCGCCCAGGTCGTAGTCGCTCGACGGGTAGGTCGACACCGTCGCCCGGAGCGCCTTCGCGTCGTCGGGGGTGTGCGCCCGCAGCTGGTGCTGGATGCGCGACCCGAGCTGCGCCAGGACGTCGTTCGGCACGTCCTTCGGGGTCTGGGTCACGAAGAAGATCCCGACGCCCTTCGACCGGATCAACCGAACGGTCCGCACGATCTGGTCCGTGAAGTCCTTCGATGCCCCGCTGAACAGCAGGTGCGCCTCGTCGAAGAAGAACACCAGCTTCGGCTTGTCCTGGTCGCCCACCTCTGGCAGTTCGTTGAACAGGTCGGCCAGCAACCACATCAGGAACGTCGAGAAGACCTCGGGCTGGTCCTGCACGCCCGGGACCTCGAGCAGGCTGACGATCCCCCGGCCGTCCGCCGCCGTGCGCAGGAACACCTGCGTGTCGATCTCGGGCTCGCCGAAGAACTGGTCGGCACCCTTGTCGGCGAACGTGATGAGCTCGCGCAGGATCACCCCGGCGGTCTGCTTCGACAGACCGCCGAGCTCGGCGAGCTCGCCCTTGCCCTGGTCGCCCACCAGGAACGTCAGCACGCTCCGCAGGTCGGCCAGGTCGACGAGCGGCAACCCGGCCTGCTCGGCGTAGTGGAACACCAGTCCGAGCGAGGACTCCTGGGTGTCGTTCAGGCCGAGCACCTTCGACAGCAGCAACGGCCCGAACCCGGACACCGTCGCGCGGATCGGCACGCCTGTGCCCTGACCACCGAGCGAGAAGAGCTCCGCCTGGCTCGCGAGACCCTGCCACTGCTGGCCGATGCCCGCGGTGCGCGCGAGCAGCTTCTCGTTCCCCTGCCCGACCACCGCGAGCCCCGACAGGTCGCCCTTGATGTCGGCCGCGAAGACCGGCACGCCGTTCGCCGCGATCTGCTCGGCCAAGACCTGCAGCGTGCGGGTCTTGCCGGTGCCGGTCGCGCCGGCGACCAGCCCGTGCCGGTTCAGCATGCCGAGCGGGATGCGGACCTGCACGTCGGGCTGCGCCTCGCCGTTCACCAGGGCGCCGAGTTCGAGCGCCTGCCCCTCGACGGTGTAGCCGGTGCGGATCGCGGCGACGGCGTCCGGTCCGAGCGGGCCTCCGCCACTGCCGGGAGGCGCGGTGCCGGCCGCAGGGGCGGCCGCCGGTACCGGGACGGCCGCGTCGGGGGCCGCCGTCGCGTCGTCCGGGACGGCTGCGGCGGGTCCTGCGCCGATGGGCTCTGGGGCCGGTGGGGTGGCGGCGGGCTCCGCGTCGGGGGCGAGCCGTGCCTCCTGTCCGGAGGGTGCCGGTGACTCGGCGACCGCCGGCTCGGCGTCCGGCGGTTCGGCGTCCGGCGTGAGTGCTGGTGCTCGAGCCGCGAGCGCGGCCGCGAGCTCCTCGGCCCGCTGCGCGGCTTCGTCGGCCAAGCGGCGTGCCTCGTCCGCTGCTTGCCTGGCGGCCTCGGCCGCTGCCCGTGCCTGCTCCACCGCGTCGCTCATGGGCACAGCCTATGGACGCGCGGGGGCCGCTGTCCGGCTGTTCCGGGCAGCTGTGGAGAACCCGTCAGTGCGTGAGCTCGGGGACCGTCCGGGGCCGCACCACGAACCACAGGATCAGGATGGCCATCACCGAGGTCGAGGCCATCACGATCGCCATCGGGGTCGCGGTGGTGATGCCGAGCCAACCGACGATCGGCGAGATCAGGCCGGCGACGCCGAAGTTCAGGGCGCCGAGCAGCGACGCCGCAGTGCCGGCCTCCTTGCCGTGCGCAGCCAGGCCGATGACCTGGACGAGGGGGAACGAGAACCCGCACGCCGCGATGAAGAACCACAGGGGCACGAGCACGCCGACGAGCCCCGCACCGAGCTGGTCGAGCACGATGATCGCGATCGACGCCAGGAACAGGGTCGCCGTCGAGCATGCCAGGATCCACTGCGGCCCGACGCGCTGCGCCAACCGCGCGGAGATCTGCACACCGAGGACGACGCCCACCGAGTTCACCGCGAAGAGCAGTCCGTACTGCTGCGCGTCGAGTCCGTAGACACCCTGGAACAGGAACGGCGACGAGCTGAGGTACGAGAACAACCCGCTGAACACCATCGCCCCGATGAGCGCGACCCCCACGAAGATCCGGTCGGAGAACAGCGCCTTGTACCGCTGACCGATCGTGGAGTGGCCGGCCTCGCGGCGACGGGCGGGGGGCAGGGTCTCGACGATGAGCAGGATCGACGCGATCACCACGGCCAGGCCGTAGCAGGCGAGGAACACGAAGATGCCGCGCCAACTGGTGAACTGGAGCATCTGCGAGCCGATGAGCGGCGCGAGGATCGGCGCCAGCCCGTTCACCATCGCCAGGCGCGACAGCATCCGGACGAGCGGCTTGCCGCCGAACAGATCGCGGACGGTGGCCATCGCGACGACACCGCCGGCGGCCGCACCCATGCCCTGGAGCACGCGGAACACCGCAAGGAGCTCGATGTCGGGAGCGGTCGCCGCGCCGATCGACGCGGCGATGTGCACCGTCGTCGCGATGATGAGCGGCAGCCGGCGGCCGACCTTGTCGCTCCACGGACCGACGAGCAGCTGCCCGAACGCGAACCCGAGCGTCGTCGCCGTGAGCGTCAGCTGCACGGCGCCGTCGGTGACGCCGAACTGTTCCTTGATGGCCGGGAACGCCGGCAGGTACAGGTCGATCGTGAACGGCCCGAGCGCCGTCAGGGCACCCAGGACGAAGACGTAGACGAGTCGCTGCCCACGGGAGAGGGAGTCTCCGGGGTGCAGGACGACCCGGAGCGAACCGGTGGTGGCGGGCGCGGTCACGAGCAGGAGTCCTTCGGCGGTGAGGGGCGGGGAGGTGATCGCGGCGTCGATCGAATCGATTCGTCCGCGGAACCATCCTACGGGCCGACGGAACACTCCCGACGCCGTCGGCACGGATTGCCCGCGTGTTGCCACCCGCCGTCCGCGTGCCGATCCCGCGCCATGCGGTACCGTCGGACTGCTCGGGGGCCTCCGGGTGAATCGGATCAGAAGGGGGTGGGCGTCATGGTGGATGCCCGGATCCTGCACACGACCGCCGCCCTGCGCGAAGCGATCCTGCGACTGGCGGCCGACCGCCCCGTCTCCGAGATCACCGTCGCGGACGTCACCCGTGCCGCCGGCATCAACCGCGCGACGTTCTACTCGCACGCGGTCTCCCCCGGATCGTTGCTCGCCGACGTGCTGACGCCGGAGCTCGACCGCATCCGGCAGGACGACGCCGACGACCGACGGGCCGCAGCCGCCCGCGGGGCCGACGCAGCCGAGCTCGCGACCATCACGCGGCGGGGCATCAACGCGGTCGTCGAGCACGTGACCACCCACCGCGACATCTACGCCAAGGCGCTGCCGGACCCGAACGACGCGTCACTGCACCGGCTGCTCGTGGGCCACTTCACCGAGTCGAGCGCTCTGCACATCCGTGAACTCGACGCCGACCGCCGCCCGGAACTCCTCGACGACGTGGCCGCCGGCTACGTCGCGCAGGGCTTCGTCGGGGCGATCGAGGCGTGGCTCGCCGGACCCCGACGGTCGCGGAAGGCGCTGGTCGAGACGATCACGCTGTCGTTCCCGGCCTGGTGGAGCTGAGCCGAGCCGCCTGGTGGCGCAGCGCTGACCGGCCTGGTGGCGCTGAGCCGAGCCGCCTGCTGGCGCAGCGCTGACCGGCCTGGTGGCGCGGCACGGCTCGGCTCACTCCGCGTCGGTCGAGTCGCCGTCGCTCGGTTCGGTCTCCGGCTTCTCGCCGCGCTGCAACGACTGCACGACCTCGACCGCGGTGGCCGCCAGGTCTGCGTCGTCCGCACCTGCGGGCACCCGGTAGTCGGCCGACACACCGTCGCCGCCGGTGCCGCTCGCCGGCAGCGGATCGCCCAGGGACACCACCACGACACCGGCGTCGTGCGCGGTCTGGATCACCCCGGTCAGCGCCGACGGCCGAGCCGCGTGCACGAGCAGTGCCTTGGCACCCTTGCGGACGAGCTGGGCGACCGCGGTCCGCTGGGACGCCGCCGCACCCGACGCGGGAGCGACCCGGACGTCGGGACGGAAGCCGGCGTCGGACAGGCCGGTGCGCAGGTCGTCGCCCAGGGCCGCGTCGTCGTGGACCAGCACGACGCCGATGACGGCCTGCTTGTCGAACCCGCCGTCGGAGCTGGTCAGGTCCGTGCTCTGCACCGGCGTGGGCGCAGCGGACGTCGTGCCCTGGCAGCCGGCCAGCGCGAGGGCGGCCGTCAGGACGACGGCTGCAGCGACGATGCGCACCACGGGTGTCTCCTCTTCGGTCCGGTCTGCCACGCTACCCGGCTGCGCGGTCCGGCGACGCCGACGACACCGGCGCGGGGACGGGTCCGAGGCGCCGGACCGCGGCGATCGCCAGTGCGGCGAAGCAGATCATCGCCGCGAAGACCAGGGGGAAGGACACCGTGCCCTCGGCGCCGCCGGTCGCGGTGAACAGCAGCCCGGTGACGGCCAGACCGATGACGCTGCCCGCGGCGTCGGCGATGGTGAGCGCCGAGCTCGCGAAGCCGTCGTCACCCTCGCCCGAGAACCGCAGGGTGAGCATCGACGTCCGCGGGTAGATCGCCCCCATGCCCGCGCCGCCGACGAACCAGCCGGCGACGAGCACCCACCACGGCAGGTCGAGCGTCGCCACCGCGAAGGCCGCCAGCAGGCTCACCAGGACGAGCGCGAGTCCGACACCGAAGGTCCGACGAGCGGTCAGGCGCTGCTCCCCCAGCCGACCGTGCGCCCAGCTCGAGGCCGCCCAGCTGAGCGCGGCGACGGTCAGCGCGAGCCCCGCTGCCGATGCGGACAGGCCGTGCTTCGCCTGCAGCAGGAACGGCACGTACGCCTCGCTGCCGAAGAACGACGCCGCCACGAGCCCGCGCAGCAGCACCACCGAGGGCAGCCCGGCGGCGGCGCGGAAGGTGCCCGCCGGCAGCAGCGGCCGCAGGGCGAACCACGTGCCGACCAAGCCGACCACGACCGCGGCCACCATCCCCCACGGGGTCAGGTCCGGCGCCACGTTGAGCAGCAGGATCGACACGGCCGCGGCCACTGACCACCCGATCCGCACCCGCTGCCACGGCGGTCGCAGCTCGACCGCCGGTGCCTGCAGCCGTCCGAGTGTCGGCACGAGCACGGTGAACGCGCCGACGGCGATCACGAGCGCCCCCGCGAAGACCCAGTGCCAGTTCCACGTGTCGGTGACGATGCCGGCGATCGCCGGGCCGATGAGCGCCGGCACCACCCAGGCGGCGGCGAACCCGGCGAACACCGGTCCGTGCAGTTCGGCGGGGAAGATCCGGGCGACGAGCACGTAGAGCACGACGTCGATCGCGCCGGCGCCGAAGCCCTCGACCAGGCGCCCGACGAGGAAGACCTCCATCGTCGGCGCGAGCATGACCACAGCGGTCCCCACGGCGAAGAGCAGGGCGGAGACCCAGGCGACGACCCGGCCGCCGGCACGGTCGGTCCAGTTGCCGGCGAGCACCATGCCGGGCACCCCGGCGGCGAGCGGCGCGGCGAACGCCAGGGCGTAGAGCGCCTCGCCGTCCAGGTCGCGACTGATCACCGGCATGATCGTCGTCATCGCCAGGTTCTGGAACGCCGCGACGCCCACGATGGCGACCATCCCGACCGTCGCGAGGGCGTAGCGCCCGCTCAGCAGGCCCGTCCTCGTCGCCGTGGTGCTCACCCGCTCATCGTAGGGGCGAGCGGCGACACCGCGGACCGGCGGGGAGCGCGCCGCAGGCCGGGGTCCCGCGGACCCGACGGGAGCGCGTCAGCGCGTCAGCGCGCGAGCGCCTGCTGCAGGTCCGCGACCAGGTCGCCGGCGTCCTCGATGCCGACGGACAACCGCACCACGTTCTCCGGCACCGCGAGCTCCGTGCCCTTCACCGAGGCGTGCGTCATCTCGCTCGGGTACCCAATGAGCGACTCCACACCCCCGAGGGACTCGGCCAGTGCGAACAGTTCCGTGGACTCCGCGAAGCGCCGGGCCGCGTCCGGTCCGCCGGACAGGGCGACGGAGAGCATCCCGCCGAACCCACGCATCTGGCGAGCGGCGACGTCGTGCCCCGGGTGGTCGGTGAGTCCCGGGTAGTAGACACGCTCGACGCCCGGCGCGGCGACGAGCGCCTCGGCGACGGCCTGCGCGTTCGCGGAGTGCCGCTCCATCCGCACCGCCAGGGTCTTGATGCCGCGGGTGGTCAGGAAGGCGTCGAACGGCGACGAGATCGCACCGGCGCCGAACTGCAGGAACTGCACCTTCGCCGCGAGCTCCTGGTCGGCGAGCACGACGGCCCCACCGACGACGTCGGAGTGGCCACCCAGGTACTTCGTCGTCGAGTACACGACGACGTCGGCCCCGAGCGACAAGGGCTGCTGCAGGTACGGCGACGCGAAGGTGTTGTCCACGACGACGAGTGCACCGGCCTCGTGCCCGAGGGTCGCGAGTCCGGCGATGTCGGCGATCTTCATGAGCGGGTTGGTCGGCGTCTCGACCCAGAGCACGGTGTCCTCGGGAGCGCCCTGCAGCGCGGCCCGGACCTGGTCGAGCTCGCTCATGTCGACGACGACGAGCTCGACGCCCCACGGCACGTGCAGTCGGCTGACCAGACGGTGGGTCCCGCCGTAGACGTCGTTCCCCATCACGACGCGGGCCCCGGGGCGGAGCGCCGCCCGGAGCAGGGCGTCCTCGGCGGCGAGACCGGACGCGAACGAGTACGCGGCCACGCCGCCGTCCAGGTCGGCGAGCAGCGTCTGCAGGGAGTCGCGCGTCGGGTTGCCGGCGCGGGAGTACTCGTAGCCGTTCCGCATCCCGCCGATGCCGTCCTGCACGTAGGTGGACGTCAGGTGGATCGGCGGGATGACCGCGCCGGTGGGGCCGTCGGGCTCCTGGCCGGCGTGGACGGCGCGGGTGCTGAACTCGGTCATGCTGGCTGCGTTCCTTACTCGGAGAGGTAGGTCAGGAGATCGTGGCGGGTCAGGACCGTGACCGGCTTGCCGTCCTCGACGACGAGCAAGGCGTCCACCGACTCGAGGGCCCGGCGCGCTGCGGACACGGACTCGCCCACACCGATCAACGGGAGCGGCTCGCCCACGAAGCCGGTCAGGGCGTCCGTCATCTTCGCGGCACCGGTGAAGACCTGTTCGAGCAGGTCCTTCTCGGCGACGGCCCCGATGACCTCGCCGATGACGACCGGCGGTTCCGCGCTGAGCACAGGCATCTGGGACACCCCGTACTTGGTCATGATGTCGACGACCTCGCGCACGGTGTCCGCCGGGTGCGCGTGCACCAGGTCGGGCAGCCGGCCGTCCTTGCCGGCGATGAGCGACCCGACGGTGCGTGCCTCGTCGGTCTCGGCGAAGCCGTACGAGCGCATCCACCGGTCGTTGAAGATCTTGCCGAGGTAGCCGCGACCGCCGTCGGGCAGCAGCACCACGACGACGTCGTCCTCGGTCAGGTCGCGGGCGGCCCGCAGCGCTGCGACGACCGCCATCCCGCTGGACCCACCCACGAGCAGGCCCTCCTCCCGCGCCAGGCGCCGGGTCATGGCGAAGGAGTCGGCGTCCGACACTGCGATGATCTCGTCCGGCACCTCGGGGTCGTACGCGGTCGGCCAGAAGTCCTCGCCCACACCCTCGACCAGGTACGGCCGACCGGTGCCACCGGAGTAGACCGAGCCCTCGGGGTCGGCCCCCACGATGCGGACACGGCCGTCGGACGCCTCCTTCAGGAAGCGCCCGGTGCCCGAGATGGTGCCGCCCGTCCCGACGCCCGCGACGAAGTGGGTGATCTGCTGCTCGGTGTCGCGCCAGATCTCCGGACCGGTGGTCTCGTAGTGGCTGCGGGGGCCGTTCGGGTTGGCGTACTGGTTCGGCTTGTAGGCGCCGGGGATCTCGCGGACGAGCCGGTCGGACACCGAGTAGTACGACTCCGGGTGCTCCGGCGCCACCGCCGTCGGCGTGACGACGATCTCGGCGCCGTACGCCGTCAGGACGTTGCGCTTGTCCTCGCCGACCTTGTCCGGCAGCACGAACACGCACCGGTAACCGCGCTGCTGGGCGACGAGGGCCAGCCCGACCCCGGTGTTGCCCGACGTGGGTTCGACGATCGTCCCGCCTGGCCGGAGGTCACCAGAGGCCTCGGCAGCATCGATGATGCGCGTGGCGATGCGGTCCTTCGACGACCCGCCGGGGTTGAGGTACTCCACCTTCACCAGGACGGTCGCGCGCACCCCCTCGGTGACCCGGTTGAGCTTGACGAGCGGGGTGTCACCGACGAGGTCGACCACGGAGTTCGCGTAACGCACGGGCCCGAGTCTAGGACGCCGACACCGCGTTCTGCTGGGTCGTGACGTGCGCCTCGCCCTGGTCGTGCCCCGTGTCGGACGGGAGGCCCGTGGCGGGGCCGCCACGGGCCTCCCGTCCGGCCTGGGGGCGCGTGTCCGATCGGCGCGCCCGCCCGCAGGTCGGTGGCCGTGATCGGCGGGGTCAGCGGCCGACGGCGTCCGCCGGTGTGTTCTGCTGCCGGTGCAGGAGCGCGTAGGTGCCGTCGAGCGCGAGGAGTTCGTCGTGTGTGCCCTGCTCGACGATCCGCCCGTGGTCGAGCACGAAGATGACGTCGGCGTCTCGGATCGTCGACAGCCGGTGCGCGATCGAGATCGTGGTGCGCCCCGCGGCGGCGGTGTCGAGCGCGGTCTGCACGACCCGTTCCGAGATCGAGTCCAGCGCGCTCGTCGCCTCGTCGAGCACGAGCACGGGCGGGTCCTTCAGGAGCACCCGGGCGATCGCGATCCGCTGCTTCTCGCCGCCGGACAGCCGGTACCCGCGCTCCCCCACGACGGTGTCGTAGCCGTCCGGGAACGAGGCGATCGTGTCGTGGATGTTCGCCGCCCGTGCCGCCCGTTCGACCTCGTCGTCGGTGGCGTCCGGCTTGGCGTACCGCAGGTTGTCGCCGATCGTCGCGTGGAACAGGTACGTCTCCTGGCTGACGATCCCCACGTGGCGCATGAGGTCCTCGTGCACGAGGTCGCGGACGTCCTGCCCGGCGAACCGCACGGAGCCCTCGGTCGCCTCGTACAAGCGCGGCACCAGGTACGACACGGTCGTCTTGCCCGCGCCCGACGGACCGACGAAGGCAGCGAACTGGCCGGGCCGGAGCTCGAACGAGACCCCGCGGAGCGTCGGCTTGTCGGCCTCGCCGTCCGGGTAGGTGAACGTCACGTCGTCGAAGGCGACGTGACCGACCATCGTGTCGTCGACGGGCTTCGCCGTGGGCGAGTCAGTGATCGCGGGCTTCAGGTCGAAGTACTCGAAGATCCGAGCGAACAGCGCTCCGGAGGTCTGCAGGTCGAGCACCACCCGGAGCAGTCCGACCGTCGGGAACAGCAGGCGCGACTGCACCGTCGTGAACGCCACGATGGTGCCGGCGGTGATCGGGACGTCGCCGATGATCAGCCAGGCCGCGACGAGGTAGATGATCGCCGGGATGATCGACAGGAAGATCTGCACGATCGCGAAGAACCACTGGCCCGACATCTGCTGGCGGACCTGCAGCTGGATTTGGTTACGGTTCTCGTCCCCGTAGCGGCGGGTCTCACTGCGCTGCTGGTTGAAGCTCTTGGCCAGCAGGATGCCGGAGACGCTCAGCGCCTCTTGCGTGATCGCCGTCATGTCGGACAGCGACTCCTGCGTCTGCCCGGCGATGCGGGCACGGACCTGCCCGACCCGACGCTGCGCGATGACGAGCAACGGGAGCAGCACGACCGCGACCAGGGTCATCTGCCAGCTCAACAGCAGCATCGCGACGATCGCGGCGATGACCGTGACGGTGTTGCCGAGCACGGACGAGATCGTGTTGTTCAGGACGCTCGCGACGCCGCCGACGTCGTTCTGCAGGCGGGACTGGATGACACCGGTCTTCGTGCGGGTGAAGAACGCGAGCTCCATGCGCTGCAGGTGCCCGAACAGGCGCATCCGCATGGCGCCCATGACCTTGTTGCCGACCGTCGCCGTCAGGTACGTCTGCCAGACGCCCACCCCGGCGCTCGCGATCCAGAGCAACACCATCGCCGACACGAGCTCGACCAGCACCGGGACGTCGGGGCTGCCGGACGGTGGGAACAGGCCGCGGTCGAACGCCTGCTGCGTCAACAGCGGCGGGATCACCGAGATCGCCGCGCCGATCAGCACGAGGACGACCGTCAGGATGATCGACCTGCGGTGTGGGACGAACAACCCGGCGATCCGCTGCACCAGGTGCGGGATCTTCGGCGCTTCGGCGTTCGCGGCCTTCTGTGCACGGAAGTCACCGCTGGAGATCCGGCCGCCGCCGCGCGGACCGCCACCGCCGCCCCCGCGCATCCCGCCGCCCATGCTCATGCAGCAACCGTATCCCCGCGGTCGGACATCGGCGCGCGCTCGACGACCGCCGTTCCGCAGTGCAGTCCGACAGCCGTATTTGACCCCGTTCAGGGGGCGTGCGAGCATGTGCCGTCCCCGCCCCCGCACCACCGAGGTCCCATGACGTCCGCGCCGTCCCGTCCCACGTCCCTCCGCGAGCAGCTCGCCCGCCGCAAGCCGATCGAGCAGCTGCAGTCCGAGGCCGCCGTCGGCGTCAACGGCGAACCACTCCGCCGGTCGCTCGGTGTCTGGCACCTGACGATGATCAGCGTCGGCGCGACCCTCGGTACCGGCATCCTCGTGGTGCTCGGCACGGCCGTGCCGCTCGCGGGCCCGGCCGTGTGGATCTCCTTCGTCGTCGCCGGGATCGCGGCCCTGCTCTCGGCGCTGTCCTACGCCGAGATGGCCGGAGCCGTCCCGACCTCGGGGTCGAGCTACTCGTACACCTACGCCACCATGGGCGAGGGCATCGCCTGGGTCTGCGGGTGGTGCCTCGTCCTCGAGTACGCCGTGTCGGTGGCAGCGGTCGCGGTCGGCGCGAGCGAGTACGTCGACGAGACCCTGCGCGTGTTCGGGCTGCACCTGCCGACCGCCCTGTCCGCGCCGCCGGGTGACGGCGGCGTCGTGAACCTGCCGGCGGCCGTCCTGGTCTTGCTCGCCACCGTCGTCCTGATCCCCGGAGCCCGCGAGAGCGCCTGGGTGAACACCGTCATGGTCGTCGTGAAGATCGCACTGCTCGTGTTCTTCGTGGTCGTCGCCTTCACGGCCTTCCAAGCGCAGAACTTCGAACCGCTCGCACCGATGGGTGCCGCCGGGGTGACCGCTGCGGCCTCCAGGCTCTTCTTCTCGTACATCGGTTTCGACGCGGCCTCCACCGCCGGCGAAGAGGCGAAGAACCCCCGCCGCGACCTCCCCCGGGCGATCATCGGTTCGATCGCGCTCATCACGGCGCTGTACATCCTCGTCGCCGTCGCCGCGATCGGTGCCCGTTCGTGGACCGACTTCTCGTCCTCCGAGGCCTCGCTCGTCCGCATCGTCGTCGACGTCACGGGACAGCCCCTCGTCGCGCTGGTCTTCTCGATCGGCGCGGTCGTCGCGATCGCGAGCGTCGTGCTGACGGTGCTCTACGGCCAGACCCGGATCCTTCTCATCATGGCCCGCGACGGCCTGGTCCCGAAGGTCTTCGGTCGGGTCTCGCGGCGCACCGGCACCCCCATCGCGAACACGTTGATCATCGGCATCGCGGTCACGATCGTCGCCGCACTGGTCCCCCTCGGCGAGCTCGCCGACGCCACCAGCATCGGCACCCTCGTGGCGTTCGCGCTCGTCAACGTGTCGGTCATCGTGCTCCGTCGCTCGCAGCCCGACCTCGAGCGCTCGTACCGCGTCCCGCTGTTCCCCGTCGTGCCGATCCTCGGTGCCCTGAGCTGCGTGCTCCTGGCGGTGTTCCTCGGCGCGACGACGTGGATCGCGTTCGGCATCTGGATGGTCGTCGGCGCCGTGCTCTACCTGGCCTACGGCCGCCGTCACAGCACCTTGCGCTGACCGCCCGGCCCGCCCCGAGACTCGGTTTGAGCGACACTTCTCGCGCTCAGGCACGCGAGAAGTGTCGTTGACCGCGAGTATCGCGGGGGCAGCACCGAGTCTCGTCCACATTCCCCCGCCACGAAGAACTCTCCACAGGCCGGCTCGCGCGGAGCACCTGACGCATGTCGGGCCGCGAGGCTCCAGCCATGACGACCGAACGAACGCGCCTTCTCCGAGCGACGAGTCTCGACCCGACCGGATCCCGCTTGCTCCAGCGGCGACACCGCGCGGGCCAGCTCGTCCGGATCACCGATGGCGTCTACGTCGACGCGCAGGTCTGGCGGGAGGTCAGCAGCACCGAACAACACCTCCTGATCGCACGCGCTCTGGCGCCGCAGCTCCGCGACGACGCTGCTTTCTCCCACCTGACCGCCGCGATCGCGTTCGGCTGGCCACTGATCGGTTCTCCCCCGCAACGCGTCCACGTGACCGACGCTGCAACGCGCAAGACGGAACACCGAGCGCACCTCGTGCGGCACGCTGGTCCTCCGGAGACCGGCACGACACCGTCCTCCTTCGCCGGGGTGCGGCTCACGAGTGCGCTGCGCACCGCTGTCGACCTCGCCACGACCCTCGAACCGTCCGTGGCGGCGGTGGCGATCGACCACGCGGTTCGCAGTGGAACGCTCTCGGTCGGAGACTTCGAGGCAGCACTCCCGATGCGCCCCAGACGCGGATCGGTCAGGTGCAGAACCGTCGCCGCGGCACTCGACCCGCTGCACGAGTCGGTCGGAGAGTCGTTCGCGGCGGTACGGATGGTCGAACTCGGCTTCCCTCGTCCGGCCGCGCAGCACGAGTTCCGGCACGCGAGCGGCGCAGTGGACCGGGTCGACTTCTGGTTCGAGGACACCGGCGTCGTCGTCGAGTTCGACGGCAAGCAGAAGTACACCGATCGGGGAATGCTCGCTGGCCGCGCGCCGGGTGATGCCGTCTGGCACGAGAAGGTCCGAGAGGATCGAATCCGTTCGGTGGCCAGCGTCCGGAGTGTCGTCCGGCCGACCTGGTGGCATCTCGTCGATCCCGACCGACTCCGCGCGCTGTTCCGCCAGCACAGGATCGTCGTCTGATCCCCCGAGTCTCGAGCCCTGCAGACCGAGACTCGGGGTGAGCGACCGATCGCGGCTTCTTCGTCGCGAGAAGTGTCGCTCACCCCGAGTCTCGGGCCACGCACGCACCGCACCCCGCGCACGACGAAGGCCGCCACCCCGAGGGGCAGCGGCCTTCGTGAACCGAACGGTCGAGACTACGCGAGCTCGATCGTGGCGCCAGCGGCCTCGAGGGTCGCCTTCGCCTTGTCGGCGGTCTCCTTGTTCGCACCCTCGAGGATCTTGGCGTCGGCGGTCTCGACGAGCGCCTTGGCCTCACCGAGGCCGAGCGACGTCAGGCCACGGACCTCCTTGATGACCTGGATCTTCTTGTCACCAGCGGACTTGAGGATGACGTCGAACTCGGTCTTCTCCTCAGCGGCCTCGGCCGGGGCAGCGGCGGCCGGAGCGGCAGCCGCGGCCGGGGCAGCAGCGGTGACCTCGAAGACCTCTTCGAACTTCTTCACGAAGTCCGAGAGCTCGATGAGCGTGAGCTCCTTGAAGGCCTCGATGAGCTCGTCCTGCGAAAGCTTCGCCATGATTTTCTCCTACTACTAGCTAATACGTGTGGTTGTGGAACGCGAGCCTGATCAGGCCGCGGACTCCTGCTTCTCGCGAAGGGCGTCCACGGTGCGGACGGCCTGCGAGAGCGGGGCCTGGAACAGGTACGCAGCACCGAACAGCGAGGCCTTGAAGGCGCCGGCGAGCTTGCCGAGCAGAACTTCACGGGACTCGAGGTCGGCGAGCTTGTCCACCTCGGTCGCGGAGAGCGGGTTACCGTCGAAGTAACCACCCTTCACCACGAGCTCGGGGTTCGCCTTGGCGAATGCACGCAGCGACTTCGCGACGGCGACGGTGTCACCGTGGACGAAGGCGAGAGCGGACGGACCGGCGAGTTCCTCGTCGAACGAGGAGATGCCGGCGTTGTTCGCCGCGATCTTGGTCAGCGTGTTCTTCACCACGGCGTACGTGGCGTGCTCACGGATCGAGTTGCGGAGCTCCTTGAGCTGCGCGACCGTGAGACCGCGGTACTCGGTGAGCAGAACGGCGTTCGAGCTACGGAATGACTCCGTGAGCTCGGCGACCGCAGCTTCCTTGTTCGCCATGGTTCTCCTTGGGGTTTCTTGCCGGCTAGCCCCAGGTCTCCACACATGAAAAAAGCTCCGGCGCAGAGGCTCGGAGCTTCTCTCACCAGATGGTGGGAGTGGTTCGGAACACCTGCGCGGGATGCCTCATGCATGAGGACCTTCGGTCATGCTGCGAGCAGCACGACATCCGGCGGTCTTTGGCTTCGAGAACAGTAGCAGATGCGGTGGACGAGACCAAACGGCGGCCGGGAGGCGCGGTGCGGGCCCGCCCCGCGCCTCCCGACCGTCAGTGGGTCGCGTCCACCGCGGCGGGCGTCCCCGACCAGTCAGCGGACGCCGGAGAAGCGTCCGCACCAGCGGCCGACACGGCCGGAGCGGCCGACGGATCCACCGGCAGGTGCACCGTGAACACGGTGTCTCCCGGCACGCTCGCGACCTCGACGCTCCCGCCGTGCGCCTGCACGACCGCGTCCACGATGGCGAGCCCGAGCCCCGTCGACCCCACGGTGCGCGACCGGGAGCTGTCGGCACGGGCGAACCGCTCGAACAGCTTCGGCAGGAACTCCGGGTCGATGCCCTGCCCGGTGTCGCGCACGGTCAGGTCGACACCGGGGCCGGACGGCGACGGCGCGAGACCCACGGTGATGCGCGTGCCGTCGGGCGTGTGGGTCCGGGCGTTCGTGACGAGGTTCACGATGACCTGGTGCAGGCGCGCGGCGTCCCCCACGACCACGACGGGCGACGACGGCACGTCGATCTCGATGACGTGCTCCGGCGAGGCGGCGTGCGCGTCGTTCACGGCGTCGAGCACGAGCCCGGTCAGGTCGACCTCGTCGAACTGGATCTCGCGCCCCTCGTCGAGGCGGGCGAGGAGCAGCAGGTCCTCGACCATCGACGTCATCCGGATCGACTCGGACTCGATGCGGCTCATCGCGTAGACGACGTCCTTCGGCAGGTCACCGCCCATCCGACGGGTGAGCTCGGCGTACCCGCGCACCGAGGCGAGCGGGGTGCGGAGCTCGTGCGAGGCGTCCGCGACGAACTGCCGGACCTTCTGTTCGGACCGTTCCCGCGCCTGCATGGCGCTGCCGATGTGCCCGAGCATCCGGTTGAAGGCGCTGCCGACCCGGCCCACCTCGGTGCGGGGGTCGGTGTCGGGCACGCGGACGCCGTCCAGGGCATCGCTGCGGTCGAGGGGCATCCGGGCCACGGTCGAGGCGGTCTCGGCGACGCGCTCGAGCGGGCGCAGCGAACGCCGGACCACGACGGCGGCGACGATCGAGGCGGCGAGCAGCGCGGCGCCGACGACGATGACGACCACCCAGAACAGCGACCAGACACTGGCGTAGACCGGGGCCATCGGCAACCCGACGACCAGCACGGCGGGACCGACCGTCACGGCGGTGAGCCGGTAGCGACCGATGTCCGAGCCGAGGTCGACGGTCTCGGGGTCGCCGCCCACGCGGACCTGACCGAGGGCAGTGGCGCTCGACTGCGTGATGGCACTGGGGCGCCCGTAGTCGTCGAGCACGTTCGCGATGACGACCTGCCCGTCGACGAAGTACGCCGTCAGGGTGCCGGCGGCCTGCCCGGACGGACGGGACAGGTCGATGCTCGGCTGTCCGTTCTGGTTCTGCTCGAGGTAGCGCTGCGCCCGGTGGGTGGCACTCGTGATCTGCTTGTCGATGGCGCCCGTCTGGATCGAGGAGAGCGCGATGATGCTCACCGCCCCGATCACCGCGCTGACGGCGACGACGAGGGCGACGATGCTCAGGACGAGCCGGCGCCGGAGGGTCACGAGGTGGGCTTGATGACGTACCCGACGCCGCGCACCGTGTGGATCATCGGGGTCTCGCCGGCGTCGATCTTCTTGCGCAGGTAGGAGATGTAGATCTCGACGACCGAGGACTTGCCGCCGAAGTCGTACGACCACACGCGGTCCAGGATCTGCGCCTTCGACAGCACGCGACGGGGATTGCGCATCAGGAAGCGGAGGAGCTCGAACTCGGTGGCGGTCAGCTCGATCGGCCGGCCGGCACGGTGCACCTCGTACGACTCCTCGTCGAGCACCAGGTCCCCGACGACGATGCGGGAGTCGCCCGCCTCGGAGATCGAGATCTGCGAGCGGCGGATGAGGCCCCGCAGTCGCGCCACCACTTCCTCGAGCGAGAACGGCTTCGTGACGTAGTCGTCGCCACCGGCCGTCAGCCCGGTCACGCGGTCCTCGACCGAGTCCTTCGCGGTGAGGAACAGCACCGGGGTGTCGTCGTTGTTCTGCCGCAACCGGCTGAGCACCTGCAGCCCGTCGAGGTCCGGCATCATCACGTCGAGCACCATCGCGTCGGGCTTGAACTCCCGCGCCGTCGTGAGGGCGTCCTGCCCGCCGTTCGCGCTCTTGACGTCCCAGCCCTCGTAGCGGAGCGCCATGGACAACAGGTCGGTGAGGCTGGCTTCGTCGTCGACGACCAGGATGCGCAACGGGGTTCCGTCGGCACGCGTGAGGCGCGGGGCTGCTGCAGGCTGGGAGATGGTCACGTCTTCGAGTATCGAGGAATTCCTATGAGCCGTCTGTGGACCGCCCCTCCGCGCTCTGTGGATCGCTCCGAGTGCACTCGGCTGCTCCTTCGTAGGTTGGGCGGATGTTGCGATCCTCCGCTTGGCCACCGTCCGCCAGGCACGTCGACACCGCGGGGATCGAGGAGACGGCCGGGAGGCCCGGCTCGAGCCCGGCAGACCGTCTGACGGCCGCGCGCACGCTCGCCGCCACCGCCCCGCTCCTGTCCGTGGGGACCGCCGGCGGTTTCCTCGCCACGCTCGCCGCCGTCGCCGCGGGCGACGTCGCGACCGCCCGCACCGTCGAACCCCACCTCGACGCGCTCGGCATCCTGCAGCAGGCCGACGTGCCGGTCCCCGCCGACTCGACCTGGGGCGTCTTCGCCGCCGAGGGCCCGGGACTCCGCCTCGAGGCCGCGCTCCAGGACGACGGCACGGCGCTCCTCACCGGCACGAAGCCGTGGTGCTCCCTCGCGTCGACGCTGTCGCACGCGCTGGTGACCGCGCACGCCGGCGACGACCGCGTCCTCGTCACGGTGGACCTGCGGCAGGACGGCGTCACCGCGCACGACGAGGCCTGGGTCGCCCGGGGCATGCCCGACGTACCGAGCGGCCCGGTGGACTTCGACGGGGTTCCGGCACGGCTCGTCGGCGCACCCGGTTGGTACCTGCAGCGGCCGGGTTTCGCGTGGGGCGGCATCGGTGTCGCGGCGTGCTGGTGGGGCGGTGCGCTGGGGCTCGGACGGGTCCTCCGTGCGCTGGCCGCGGCCCATCCGGAGTCCGAGCTGCTGCAGGCCGCCCTCGGTGCGACCGTGCTCGACCTCGCGGACGCCGAGGACGCCCTCGCCGACGCCGCCGCCCGCATCGACCGCTCCGAGGACCCCGACGCTCCCGACGTCGACTGGCCACTGCTCGCCCAGACGGTGCGCTCCCGGGTCCGTCGGAGTGTGGACTCCGTGCGCGAGCGGGTCGTCGCCACCGTCGGCCCGGCGCCCCTGACCTCGGACCCCGCCGTCGCGGCACGGGTCGCCGACCTCGAGCTGTACGTGCTGCAGGACCACGGGGCACGCGACCTCGCCCGGATCGGCCGGATGGTCACGGAGCGCGGCGGTGTCGCGTGGTGAGCTTCGACCACCGCGAGCCGGGCACCGACCCCGCGGCGTGGACCCCGTTCCTCGACTCGGTGCCGACCACACCGGTGGACCTGGACGGCATCCGCTCGGTGATGGTCGTCGCGCCGCACCCCGACGACGAGACCCTGGGCGCCGGTGGCCTGATCGCGCGCGCCTCGGACGCCGGGGTCCCCGTGCACGTCCTGCTCCTCACCCGCGGCGAGCGCTCCCACCCGGACTCCCCCACCACGACCGTCCCGGAGCTCGCAGCCGTGCGCGACGCCGAGTTCACCCGCGCCCTGGCCACTCTGCACCCCGGTGCGACGGCGTCGTCGGTCGGCATCCCCGATGGCGGCACCCGGGAGCACCGGGACGAGGTCACCGACGCCCTGCGGCGAGCGCTCGACGACGCCGTGCGGCCGACGCTCGTGGTGGCACCGTGGCGCGGGGACGGTCACCGGGACCACCGCATCGCGGGCGAGGTCGCCGAAGCGGTCACCGCCGGAGCGGCCGGGGTGTCGCTGCTGACCTACCCGATCTGGGCATGGCACTGGGACGACCCGTCCGCATCCGCACAGCCGTGGGACCGAGCCCGGGTCCTGCGACTCCCCGACGCCGTCCGGGAGCGGAAGCGTGCCGCCCTCGACGCCTACGGCTCGCAGATCCGACCGCTGTCAGGTGCCGCCGGGGACGAGGCGATCGTGGACGACCGGCACGCCGCGCACCACCTGCGGTCGACCGAGTGGTTCTTCGCGCCCGAGCCGACGGCGTCGCGCTCGCGGGAGTCGTTCGACGCGCACTACGAGCGGAAGCCGGAGGGATGGGACTTCGAAGGGTCCTGGTACGAACGCCGCAAGCGTGCGGTGACGCTCGCCGCGCTCCCCCGTGAGCGGTACCGGTCCGCCCTCGAACTCGGCTGCGCCACGGGCGTCCTCACCGCAGCGCTCGCCGAGCGGGCCGACGCCGTGCTCGGCACCGACATCTCGGCCGCGCCGTTGGCCCAGGCTGCCGTCCGCGCGCCGGGTGCCCGGTTCGTGCAGGCCTCGCTGCCCGCCGAGTGGCCGACGGGTCGGTGGGACCTCGTCGTGATGTCCGAGGTGGGCTACTACCTGTCCCCCGCCGACCTCGACGAGACGATCGACCGGGTGCTGGCGTCGCTCGACGACGACGGCGTGCTGGTCGCGTGCCACTGGCGCCACCCCGACGACGAGGCGGTGTCGAGCGGCCACGCGGTGGACGCGCGGCTCGCGGAACGGTGGCCACGGCCAGCGCTCGTCCGGCACGTCGAACCGGACTTCGTGCTGAGCGTGCTGCCCGGCCCCGGCGTCGTGTCGGTCGCACGGGCCGAGGGGCTGGTCCGGTGACCGCGTCCTCCGGCGTCACGCGCATCGACGTCGTGCTGCCCGCCCACGACGAGGAGGACCGCATCGCCGCCTGCCTCGACGCGTTGCTCGCTGCTCGCGCCCGACTCTCCGCGGGACACCCGGACGTGGCGGTCTCGGTGACCGTCGTGCTCGACGGCTGCACCGACGACACGGCGACGGTCGTCGAGCGCTTCCCCGTCGACGTCGTCGCGACCGCCCACGTCGGGGTCGGTCGGGCGCGCACCATCGGTGCCACGCACGCCCTCCGGCAGTACCCCGCCGACCCGGTGTCCCGCTGGCTCGCCCACACCGACGCGGACTCGCGGGTGCCGGAGGGCTGGCTGGTCCAGCAGGCCGGCGCCCTCAGGTCCGGCGCGCACGTTCTCGTCGGCGCCGTCGTCCCCGACCCGGACGACCTGGACCCGGTCGTGCTCGCCCGGTGGACGCAGGCGCACCCGCCCGGAGCCGCGCTCGGGCACGTGCACGGCGCGAACCTCGGCGTACTGGCATCCGCGTACCTGGCGCTCGGCGGGTTCGACCCCGTCCCCGAGCACGAGGACGTCCGGCTCGTCGAGCGGGCGCGAGCGATGGGGTTCCGCGTGGACGCGACGGTCGACCTGCCGGTGGTGACGAGCGGTCGGTTCGCGGGCCGCACACCCGGCGGCTACGCGGAGCACCTGCGCCGGGCGTACGGCGACGCGAGCTGAGCGCCCCTTAGACAGCTCATAGGCTGCCGATGGGGTGGCCACTGACCGGCTGCCTACGTTCTCCTCCGTCGGCCCCGCCGTGCGCTCTGCACGGCCGGTGACCCCAGCCGGCCACCACCGAGGAGAACCATGTTCCTGACGTACCTCAGGCGCGAACTCACGAACCGCAAGAAGCAGACCGTCATCATCGCGATCGGGATGGCGTTGGCCATCGCCCTCGTGGTCATCGTGTCCTCGATCGCGGGCGGCGTGAAGGCGGCCCAGTCCAGCGTCCTGCAGTCCGTGTACGGCGTCGGCACCGACATCACCGTCACGAAGACGACGACCCCGAGCGCGTCGGGCTCCGGTCGGCCGAGCTTCGACTTCGGCAGCCAGAGCGGTGACGACAGCGACAGCAGCGGTTCGACCGACCTGTCGCAGTCACGGCTCGCCGTCGCCCGCGGTACGAGCACGCTCAGCGCCGCCAACCTGACCACCGTCACCGGCACCGACGGCGTCAAGGCGGCGACGGGTGTGCTGACCCTCGAGAACAGCACGTTCTCGGGTCAGGTCCAGCAGTCGACCGACGGCAGCAGCACGGACAGCAGCAGCTCCGACAGCAGCGGCACGGACAGCTCCACCCAGCAGGGTCCGCCGAGTGGCGACTCCGGCCAGGGCGGCGGCTTCGGCGGCGGCTCGTTCAACGTCGACTCGTTCACCGTGACCGGCATCCCCGTCTCGGGCGACGCCGTCGGGCCCCTGACCAGCACCGAGCTCACCAAGGGCCGCACGTTCACCGCGAAGGACGCCGGCAAGGACGTCGTCGTGCTGGATGCGTCCTACGCGAAGAGCGAGTCGAAGGCGGTCGGTGACACCGTCGACATCGGCGGCACCGACTTCGAGGTCATCGGCATCGTCACCTCGACGGGTTCGTCGTCCACGACCGGCTCGAACACCTACATCCCCCTCGACACCGCGCAGGCCCTGGCGGACCTCGACGGCAAGGTCACCTCGATCTACGTCTCCGCCGAGTCCTCGTCGGACGTCAGCACGATCAAGACCGCCCTGCAGAAGCAGCTCACCACCGCCACGGTCTCGACCGAGTCCGACCTGGCGTCGAGCGTCTCCGGTTCGCTGAGCACCGCGTCGAGCCTGGTCTCGAACCTCGGCACCTGGCTGTCGATCGTGGTGCTGGCGGCGGCGTTCCTCATCGCCATCCTCTTCACGATCTCCGGCGTCACGAGGCGCACCCGCGAGTTCGGCACCCTCAAGGCCATCGGCTGGTCGAACGGCCGCATCACCCGGCAGGTCGCGGGCGAGTCGCTCGTGCAGGGCCTCATCGGCGGCGTCCTCGGCGCAGCGGCCGGCCTGATCGGCATCCTCGTGGTGAACATCATCAGCCCGACCATCTCGGCGAGCGCCTCGAGCACGACCGGTGGCGGCGGCGCGGGTGGCGGCGGCGGCATGCCCGGTGGCGCGGCGACCGCGGCCGCGGGCAGCGGCACGACGGGCGGCGCCCCGGCCGGCGGCTTCGGCGGCGGCGCGAGCACCGCGTCGACGACCGACGTGGTCCTGCACGCCCCGGTGACCGTCGAGGTCATCCTGCTGGCGATCGGCCTCGCGATCCTCGGTGGCCTCATCGCCGGCGCACTCGGCGGCTGGCGCGCGAGCAAGCTCCGTCCGGCCGAGGCACTGCGGAGCGTGGCCTGATGCCCGGCCCCGCCACCGGCGCGGTGCCGACCGCCGGACCCGCACCGACCCCGAGCACGCGACCAGAAGGAGTGACCGTGACCAGCACCGACACCGCACCCGGCCAGGCGGAGGCGAGCCGCGCCTCCAGTCCGATGTACCGGCTGACCAACGTCAGCAAGACGTACAAGCAGAAGAACCGCACCGTCACCGCCCTGACGAACGTGGACCTGACGATCCCGCAGGGACAGCTCGTGGCGATCCAGGGGCCGACCGGCGGCGGCAAGTCGACGCTGCTGCAGATGCTCGGGGCACTCGACCGGCCGACGGCCGGCTCGATCCACCTCGGCGGCGACCGCGACGTGGCGAAGCTCGGCGACCGTGCGCTGACCGACCTGCGGGCGACGGAGATCGGCTTCGTGTTCCAGAGCTTCAACCTCATCCCGACGCTGACGGCGCTCGAGAACGTCGAGACGGCGTTCGCGGGGTCACTCGCGAACCGAGCACGTTCGGAGATCCGCGAGCGGGCCACGGCTGCGCTCCGCGAGGTCGGGCTCGGCGAGCGGATGGAGCACCTGCCGGCCGAGCTCTCCGGCGGGCAGCAGCAGCGCGTCGCGATCGCCCGTGCCCTGGTGAAGAACCCCAGCGTGCTGCTGGCGGACGAGCCAACCGGTGCGCTCGACGAGGGCACCCGCGACGAGATCATGGGGCTCATCGAGAAGCAGTGGAAGGAACGCGGGCTGACGGTCGTCATCGTCACGCACGACTCGTGGGTGGCGAAGCGGGCCGAGCGTCGCCTGCACCTCAAGCAGGGGCAGGTACGCGAGGTCTGAGGTGACCCGAGTCTCGCGGTGGGCGACAGTCCTCGTGGCCACGGGCCCGAGGACTGTCGCTCAGTCCGAGTCTCGACCCACCGGGTAGTCGCAGTAGGCGAACCAGCGGGAGTCCGGCGACCACGGCGGGACGTTGACCGTTCCCTGGCCGCCGTCGAGCACGACGAGGGTCTCCGGCACCGGCATGATCCGGGCGCCGCGGACGAGCACCCCGGGCAGCCGCCGCAGCTCCACGCGCTGGTCGGCCGGGTGGCCCTGCACCCCCGGCTCGTACGACAGGTAGAGCAGGTGCTCCCCGTCCGGCGAGAGGTGCGGGAACCAGTTCACCCGGTCGTCGTTCGTGATCCGGACCGGGTCGGTCGCCCCTGGCCACAGCGCGACGAGCTGCGCGGTGCCCGGCGTGAACCGCTCCGAGTTCCACACGAGCACCTCGCCCGCGAACGAGACGCCGTCGTCGGGGTGCTCGTCGCGGGTCAGGAACGTCGGGTCCCCGGTGACCGGGTCGACGAGTGCGACATCGGTGGTCCAGACGCCCGCCTCGGTGCGCTCCCCGACGATCGCCGCGAGGGTCTCCCCGTCCGGGGCGATGCCGTGCAGGTAGAACTTCCGGACGACCGGCAGCGCGGTGGTCACGTCGGTGAGGGTCGCCGCCGCTCCGCCGGCCGGCACGGGCACCCGGTACAGGTCCCCGTCGCGGCCGCTCACCACGACGGAGTAGCCCGAGGGGTCGAGCACGTGGTCGTTGTTGATCTCGGGGACGCCGGGCATCGGCACCGGCACGAGCGCGGTCTCGTCGAGGACCTGCGCGCCGTCGGCGCGCGGCAGCAGCCAGAGGTCGCCGTTCCCGTTCAGCACCAGGGCGCCGTCGTCGAGCACGTTCGGCGCCTCGACGAGCACCGTCCTCGACTCGAACACCAGCCGCGATGTCCGCGACGCCATGTCGTACACGTGCACCCGGCTGGTCTGTCCCGGCAGCAGCTGCCGCCCACGCGCTCCACTCATGCGCCCCATCCTGCCCGGAACGACGAGACTCGGGCTGAGCGACGTCGCTCGTGCTCGATGGCACGAGGACTGTCGCCCAGCCCGAGTCTCGGGGCCGGACCGCCTACTTCACGGCACCGGCGGTCAGACCGGCGACGAACTGGCGCTGCACGATGAGGAACGCGATCACCACGGGGATGGACACGACCAGGGACGCGGCCATGATCTGGTTCCAGTACACGTTCGTCTGCGTCGAGTACTGCTGCAGGCCGACCGCCAGGGTCTGCCCGTCGCCGTTGGTCATGACCGAGGCGAAGAGCACCTCGCCCCAGGCCGTCATGAACGAGTAGATGCCGACCGCGACCAGCCCCGGGCGGGCCGAGGGCAGGATGACCCGGAACAGGGCCCCCATCGGGCCGGAACCGTCGACCATCGCGGCCTCGTCGAGCTCACGCGGGATGGTCTCGAAGTAGCCGGCGAGCATCCAGATCGAGAACGGGAGCGTGAACGTCAGGTACGTGATGATCAGGCCGGTCCAGCTGCCGACGAGCTGGATGCCGAGCGAGTTCCCGAGGTTCGTGAAGATGAGGAACAGCGGGAGCAGGAACAGCACGCCGGGGAACATCTGGGTGGAGAGCACCGCGGTGGTGAAGGTGCTCTTGCCCTTGAAGTTCCAGCGCGAGACACCGTAGGCGGCGAACGTCGCGATGATCAGCGAGAACACCGTGGCGACCGTGCAGACGACGAGCGAGTTCACGAAGTACTTGCCGAGCGGCACCGTCGACCACATGTCGATGAACGGCTGGATGGTGATGTTGGTCGGGATCCACGTGAAGTCGTTCTGCACGTCACCGAGCGGCTTGATGGCCGTGGTGATCATCACGTAGAGGGGCACGACCGTGAACAGGGTCAGGATGACCAGGGTCACGACCTTGAAGGACTTGGCGCCGAATGTCTCACGCACGGACGGACCTCCGGTTGGTCACGGCGAGGTAGATGCCGGTGACGATGAGCAGGAAGATGAGGAGCAGGACGCTCATCGCGGCACCGGAGCCGAAGTTCCAGGTGATGAAGGACGCGTTGTAGATGTGGAAGCTGAGCAGGTCCGCGGCCGGGGGCTGTGCGGTCGAGCCGAACAGCACGAACGGCGTGTTGAAGTCGTTGAACGTCCAGAGGAACATCACGAGCACGAGCGTCACGTTGACCGGGCGGACCATCGGCAGCGTGATCGAGCGCCACTGCCGGAACGGCTTCGCACCGTCGACCGAGGCGGCTTCGTACACGTCGTTCGGCACGGACTGCAGTCCGGCCATCAGCATCAGGAACGCGAAGGGCCAGGTCTTCCAGATCGCCACGACGACGACGGAGACGAAGGCGTTCGAGCCGATCAGCCAGAACGGGCCGGTGCCGTTGAACAGGTGCAGCTGGTCGACCAGGACGTGGTTCACCGCGCCCGAGTCACGCTGGAACATGAACTTCCAGGTGATGATGCCGGCGTACATCGGCAGCGCGTACGGCACGAGGAACAGGGTGCGGAACAGACCGCGACCCCTGAACGGCTTCTGCAGCGCGACCGCGGCCGCCATGCCGAAGGTCCAGGAGAGGCCGACGACCAGCACCGTGAACCCGCAGGTGATCAGGAAGGAGTGCAGGACGCCCTTGCCGATCGCCTGGTCGAAGTCGACGACGACCGAGTAGTTGCGCAGTCCCGCGAAGGGTGCAGCGCCCCAGTTGGCGATGAAGTACTTGGTGAGCTGGATGAACGAGATCCAGATGCCGGTGAGCATCGGGACGATGTGGATGAGCAGCTCGAACAGGATGGCCGGCGCGACGAGCGCGTAGGGCAGCCAGTTGGTCTTGCGCTTGCGACCTGGCGGACGGCCCGACAGCGTCGAGCCCTTCGTGTGCGTCAGGTCGATGCGCTCCGCATCGGGCAGGACCGTCGTGGACATGGGCGGGGGCCTTTCGGCAGGAGGGGGTTCGGGTGCTTCGCACCCCGGTCCGTGGCAGCGGACGGGAGGCACGGCGTGCGTGAGGCGGGACGCTCACTGCCGGCGGATGGCCGGCTCTGGGGCTGTGGGGCCGGTGACGACCTGCCCCGGCGCGTCCGGCTGTGGACGCGAGGGGTGGAGGCCCGGGGGGCCTGCCCCGGCGCGTCCGGCTGTGGACGCGAGGGGTGGAGGCCCGGGGGCGTCCTTGCGGACGCGCCCGGGTCCTCCTGGCTGGATCAGCCGTTCGCCTGGGACACCTGGTCCTGGGCGGTCTGCAGCGCGGTCTTGATGTCGCTGTCGGACACGGTGCCGCCGGTGGCGATCTTGGCGAACATGTCGTTCATCGCCTTGCCGACGGTGGACTCGAACTGGTCCTCGGCGGGGACCAGCGGGAGGGGCTTGGCCTTGTTGTTGTAGATGTCGAGGAACGTCTTCGTCTGCTCGTCGGTGACCGAGTCAGCCGCGGCGGCGAGCACCGGGAGGGCCGAGTACGGCTTGTCGAGCGTGGTCTGCGTGTCCGCGCTCGTCATGTACTTGACGAACTTGAGCGCGCCGTCCTTGTTCTTCGTGTTCTTGAAGATCGACAGGTTGATGCCGGCCGGGAACGACGCGATGTCCTCGCCGTCAGCGGTGGTCGGGAACGGCACCACGCCGAACTCGTCCGTCTTCATACCCTGCGAGGTGATCGTCGCGTTCGCGTTGTTCTGCGTCAGCATCATCGCGGCCTTGCCGTTCGCGAAGTCCGAGACGGCCTGCGTGCCGTTGTCGTACTGCGCGTTCGAGGTGTTGACGACCTTGTCGGACTGCATCAGGTCGAGGTAGCGCTTGATGCCGTCGACGTTCGCCTTGTCGGTGAAGGTCGGCTTGCCGTCCTTGTCGAACCACTCGCCACCGTTCTGCGCCGAGGTGATGAACGCGAAGTGCGAGTTCTCGGTGTACGAACCACCGGCGATGGTGAAGCCGTACTTGCCGCCGGTGGTGAGCTTCTTGGCGTCCGCCGTGAGGTCTTCCCACGTGGTCGGTGCCTCGAGGCCGGCGTCCTTGAACATGGACTTGTTGTAGTACAGGCCGTACGCGAGGCCGTAGAGCGGGACGCTCGTGACGGTCTTGCCGGGGGCGCCACCGGTGGAGAGCGCGACCTTGCCGAACTTGTCGGCACCGCCGATCGCCTTCATCTCGGAGTCGCCGTACTCCTGGAACGCACCGGTCGCCTGGAGCGAGGTGGCCCAGGTGTTGCCGATGTTGACGACGTCCGGGCCCTGGCCCGAGGTGACGGCGGTCTGGATCTTCGTCTGCAGGTCGTTCCAGCCGATGACCTGGAGGTCGACCTTGATCCCGGTCTCCTTCGTGAACTCCTTGAGGACGGGGGTCAGCACCTCCTTGTCGTTCTGGAGCGACGTGCCCTGGTTGGACGCCCAGTAGGTGAGCGTCTTGGAGTCGCCGGAGGAACCGGACGATCCGGAGGAGCAGGCTGCGAGGCCGGTCACGGTGAGTGCGGCGGCCGCGGTGATGGCCAGTGCGCGGATGGCAGTGCGCATGACTCTCTACTTTCTCGTCGTTGAGATGGTGCAGGGATGGTGCAGGGGTGGTGCGGGGTGGAACGTCGGGTGCTGCTGTGGTGTGCGGGGCGGATCCGAGCCGGTCAGGCCAGGGTCTGCTCCGCGGGGTCCCAACCCTCGGGGAGGGTCTGGGAGGGCGACACGGTGCTCTCGACGAGCACCGCCTCGCCACGTTCTGCCGCCTCGGCGATGGAGACCATCACGTCGAGGACGTGGAAGGCGAGGGCACCGGGGACCCGGTTCTCGTCGCCTGCGCGGAGCGAGCGGGCGAGGTCGACCACGCCGGTGCCGCGCGAGTAGGTGGAGCCGACCGCGGGGATCGTCTCGGGCTCCTCGGCGCCGAGCGCGTACAGCTCGGTGTCGCCGTCGAAGTTGTTCGGGTCCGGGAACACGACGGTGCCGGTCTCGCCCGCGATCTCGACGACGCCCGTGCGGCCGCGGTCCGACTCGAACGAGAAGACGCTCTGCGCGCTCCCGCCGTCCTCGAACTCGATCAGCGCGGAGTGGTTCGTCGGGACGTCGACGGGGAACACGGTGCCCGCCTTCGGGCCGGAGCCGATCGTGCGCGTGGCGCGGGACTTCGACGCCGTCGCCGTGACCTTCTTCACCGGGCCGAACGTCTGCACCAGGGTGGTGATGTAGTACGGGCCGATGTCGAACAGCGGGCCGGCACCGTACGCGAAGAGGAACTCGGGGCTCGGGTGCCAGGACTCCGGGCCGGGGCTCTGGAAGAGCGTCAGGCCGTTGAGCGGCTTGCCGATGCGGCCGTCGCGGATGGTGCGGAGCGCGGTCTGCAGGCCGGCACCGAGGAAGGTGTCGGGTGCGACGCTGACGGTCTTGCCCGCGGCGCGTGCGGCGTCACGGAGTTCGGTCGCGCTCTCGCGGTCGAGGGCGTAGGGCTTCTCGCCCCACACGTGCTTGCCGGCGGCGAGGACCTGCAGGGCGACCTCGACGTGGGCAGCTGGGATCGTGAGGTTGACGACGATCTCGATGTCGTCGTCGGCCAGGAGCTCCTCGACGGTGCCCGACCCGGCGACGCCCCACTTCTCGGCCTGGGCGGCTGCGCGCGGCAGGTCGATGTCGGCGATGAAGCGGACCTCGACGTCGGGGAAGACGGTGAGGTTCGACAGGTACTGGTCGGAGATGACCCCGGCGCCGATGACGCCGACGCCGACGCGGCCGGTCCGGGTGCTGCTGTCGAGGGCGGTGGACGCCGTGGTGTCGGTCATGCGCGGGCCCCCTCGAGGAACGTGTAGGAGTCGGCGACCGCCTGGAAGACGTCGCCCTCGTGGCCGTCGAGCTCGACGACGTGGAGTGCGTCGGGTGCGGCGGCGAGGATCTCGCGGATCGGCATGATGCCGTTGCCCACGGCGACCTGCTTGTCGTCGTCGTGCGAGCCGTCGCCGTCCTTGACGTGCAGGAACTCGATCTTGTCGCCGTACTTGCCGATGATCGCCACCGGGTCGTCACCGCCGACCGTGACCCAGTAGGTGTCGAGCTCGAGCACGACGTCGTCGGAGAGCGCGTCGGCGAAGACCTCGTAGGCGCTGACGCCGTCGATGCGGTTCGAGAACTCGAACGCGTGGTTGTGGTAGCCGAGGACCAGGCCGTGGTCGGCGGCGCGGGGGGCGAGGGCGCTCAGTTCGCGGGCGATGGCCTCGACGTCCTCGCGGGTGGTCCAGCGGGCCTCGTCGATGTGCGGGTCGATCAGGGTGCCGAGTCCGACGGTGACGCTCGCGTGGAAGATCCGCTCGAGGTCCTGCTCGCCGGCGTCCAGCAGTCGTGCGTGTCCGCTCGGGGCGGCGAGGCCGGCGTCGCGCAGCGCGGCGGCGAGTTCGTCGGCGTTGTCGACGAAGCCGAAGGCCTCGACGTTCGTGTAGCCGATGTCGGCGATGCGCTGGAGCGTGCCGGGCAGGTCGGCCGAGAGGGCGTCGCGGACGGTGTAGAGCTGAACCGAGATCGGTTGGGTCACCAGGGGTTCTCCTCGTCGAGATGGTGCGGTCGTCACTGACCGAGCGTCACACTATGACCACTTCTGTCGGCGGTCAAGCAGAAGTTCGTGGAAGGTCGACGAACTTCGTTGCGTGGCGCGTTCGATGTGTGCTTCACTCCCCCCATGGTCGACTTGACTCGGACGGCAGCGTCGCCTCCGGTCGGGACGAGCGAGCTCTTCCAGATCCTCCGCGACGGCGTGCCGCGGACCCGGGCCGAGCTCGCCGCACTGACAGGACTCGCACGCTCCACCATCGGCGTGCGCCTGGACGCCCTCATCGAGGTCGGTCTCGTCGGCCCCGTCGACACCGCCGTCTCCACCGGAGGACGGCCGCCGGCCCAGGTCGCGCTGAAGCCCCGCGCCCGACTCGTGATCGCCGCCGACCTCGGCGCCTCGCACGGCCGTGTCGCCGTCACCGACCTGGTCGCCGCCCCGCTCGCCACCCGCGAAGCACGCATCGACATCGCCGCCGGCCCGGTGGAGACCCTGTCGTGGCTGGTCGCCACCATCGACGAGCTGCTCGACGAGGTCGGCCGCGCCCGACAGGACGTCATCGCCATCGGCATCGGCGTGCCCGGTCCGGTCGAGTTCTCGACCGGACGCCCGGCGAACCCGCCGATCATGCCCGGGTGGGACGGCTTCGATGTGCCGTCGTGGCTCCGTCAGCACATCGCGGCGCACGTCCTGCTCGACAACGACGTGAACATCGCGGCCCTCGGCGAACGGGAGCACGGCTGGCCCGACGTCGACCACCTGTTGTTCGTCAAGGTCGCCACCGGCATCGGGTCCGGCATCGTGTCGGACGGCGCGCTGCAACGCGGCGCCCAGGGCACCGCCGGTGACATCGGCCACGTGCGGGTGTCCCGCGCCGGCGACGTCCCCTGCCACTGCGGCAACACCGGGTGCCTCGAGGCGGTCGCGTCCGGTCCGGCGATCGCCCGTGCCCTGCGTGCGAAGGGGCACGACGCCCACACCGGCGCCGACGTGCTGGACCTGGTGAACCGGTCCGACCTCGACGCGATCTACGCCGTCCGACAGGCGGGCCGCGACATCGGTGAGGTCCTCGCCACCTGCGTCTCGCTCATGAACCCGTCGGTCATCGTCCTGGGCGGCTCGATCACGCAGGCCGGGGAGCACCTGCTCGCCGGCGTGCGCGAGGTCGTCTACTCGCGGTCGATACCGCTCGCCACCGAACACCTCGTCATCGCCCAGTCGCGTGCGGGGTCGCTCGCCGCGCTGCAGGGCGCAGCGGCACTCGCGATCGGCTACGCGCTCTCCCCCGCCGGGGTGGACGAGCTGGTCGCGTACGCCGAGGGGCGCGAGCTGGTCTCCTGACGCACACGCCGCACTCGTGAGCGCGTCGGATTCGGTCCTGCCGGTGGTCGGGGGGAGAATCGTCGGGTGACGATCGTGCAGCCCACCCTGTGGGGCGACCTGGACCCCGGACTGGAGGAGCTGTCTGCCTCCGCCACGCCGGCTGCGGTCCCCGGGCGCGATGCGTTCACCGCCCTGCGCGGCCACACCGAGCGGATCGTCGCGCACTCCTCGGACCGCTTCGCCTGGCTCCGCGCCCGCGCCGCGGGCATCACCGCGACCGACGTCGCACGGCTCGCCTCGCTGCACGCGGTCGAGGCCGTGGTCACCGAGAAGCGCTACGGCTCACGGTTCTCCGGCAACGCGTTCACCGAGCACGGCAAGGACCGCGAGCCCCACATCGCCGCCTGGGTCGCGGCCACGCACGGCATCCAGCCCTCGGCGCACCTGTTCCACGCCGCTGCGAACCGGGCGCACCTCGCCACCCCGGACGGCGTCGGGGTCCAGGGCTCGCGGGTGGTGCTCGCCGAGATCAAGACCACCGCGAAGGGCTGGCGGAGCATCCCCCGGCACTACCTGCGGCAGATCTGGTGGCAGCAGTACGTCCTCGGTGCCGATCGCACCCTGTTCGTCTGGGAGCGCCACGACGGCTTCGTCCCCGTCGCCGACGAGCCCGAGTGCCGCTGGGTCGACCGCGACGACGACCAGATCCGCGGGCTCGTGCAGCTCGCCGACCTGGTGCTCGACAAGCTGCGCGACTTCCGTTCCTAGACCTTGACGAGCCGCAGCCGACTCATCCCCACGACCAGGACGCCGAGCAACCCGATCGAGACGCCCACGCCGACGCAGTAGATCGCCACGACGCCGTAGCCCTGCGCGGGGTCGAGGAACGGGTACGGCACCCAGCCGTCGGTCGCGCCGCGGATCAGGATGACGATCGTCCACACCGCCGGGTAGATCAAGAACCACCAGACGTGGCGGAGGAGCAGCTTCGACCGGTCCGAGAACAGCAGCCAGTCGAGGACCGCGTACACCGGGATGACCTTGTGCAGCACGTCGTTCGACCACTGGACGTTCGTCGACACGTCGACGTTCGTCAGCAGGGTGTTGTAGACGATCCCGGTCGTGGCGATGTAAACCGTGCCGGCGCCCCGGAGCAGGCTCACCCGCAGGTCCCCACGCTTGCGGCGGGCCGAGGCGACGAGGGTCACCGCCAGGGCCACGGCGATGATGACGTTCGACTGGATCGTGAAGTAGCCGAAGAAGTTCCACGGGTTGTACGCGTCGGTCTTCGAGCTGACGAGCCACTGGGCGACGATCGCGACGACGACGGCGATGACGGCGATCAACCGGAGCGAGTTGACGAGGGTGCGCACGACACCACGCTACCGGGACGCGCGCGCCTGCACGCGAGAAAGGCCCGCACCGTTACCGGTGCGGGCCCCTCCGTGAGTCAGTGACTCGGAGTCAGTGGACTCAGATGCTGTTGACGTCCAGCGGGATGCCGGGACCGAAGGTCGTCGAGACGGCGCCCTTCATGACGTAACGGCCCTTCGAGGAGCTCGGCTTGAGGCGGTTGATCTCCTCGAGCGCGGTCGAGATGTTCTCGTCGAGCTGCTCCGGCGTGAACGAGGCCTTGCCGACGACGAAGTGCACGTTGGCGTGCTTGTCGACGCGGAACTCGATCTTGCCGCCCTTGATGTCGTTGACGGCCTGCGCCACGTTCGGGGTCACGGTGCCGGTCTTCGGGTTCGGCATGAGGCCACGCGGGCCGAGCACCTTGCCGAGACGACCGACCTTGCCCATGAGCTCGGGCGTCGCGACGGCGGAGTCGAAGGCGGTGTAGCCCTCGGCGACCTTCGCGATGAGCTCGTCGCCACCGACCTCGTCGGCGCCGGCTGCGATCGCGGCCTCGGCCGCTGCACCCGTCGCGAACACGATGACGCGGGCGGTCTTGCCCGTGCCGTGCGGCAGGATGACCGTGCCGCGGACCATCTGGTCCGCCTTGCGCGGGTCGACGCCGAGCTTCAGTGCGACCTCGACCGTGGAGTCGGTCTTCGCGGAGCCGGTCTCCTTGGCCAGGGCGACTGCCTCGGTCGGGGTGTAGAACTTGTCGGCCTCGATCTTCGCGGCCGCGGCTTCGTAGGCCTTGGACTTCTTCGCCATGGTGGTCTCCTTGCGAGATACGTGGTTGACGAGCCGGCGCGGCTCTCCCACGGAAAGGTGTCTGGGTGTGGGCCGGAGCCCGATCGGTGCTTAGGCCTCGACCGTGATGCCCATCGAGCGTGCGGTGCCGGCGATGATCTTCGCGGCCTGCTCGATGTCGTTGGCGTTCAGGTCGGCCTGCTTGGTCTCGGCGATCTGACGGACCTGGTCCATCGAGATCTTCGCGACCTTGACCGTGTGCGGGGTCGCGGACCCCTTCTGCACACCAGCAGCCTTCTTGATGAGCTCAGCGGCCGGCGGGGTCTTGAGGACGAACGTGAACGAACGGTCCTCGTAGACGGTGATCTCGACCGGCACGACGTTGCCACGCTGCGACTCGGTCGCCGCGTTGTACGCCTTGCAGAACTCCATGATGTTGACGCCGTGCTGACCGAGTGCCGGACCGATCGGCGGGGCCGGGTTGGCGGCTCCCGCGTTGATCTGCAGCTTGATCAGGCCCGTGACCTTCTTCTTCGGTGCCATGACTTGTCTTCCTCCTGGAATCGAACGCACGGGGATCCGTGCACTCTCCCGCTGGTCCGGCCGTTCCGGACCGCGGTGAAGGCCCACACGCACGAGGCGTGCGGGCCCAAACTCGATGAGTCTACCCGAACGGGGAGACCTGGACTAGAGCTTCGTGACCTGGTCGAAGCTGAGCTCGACCGGGGTCTCGCGCTCGAACAGCGAGACGAGGACGGTGAGCTTGCCGCTCTCCGGCTTGATCTCGGAGATCGAACCCGGCAGGCCCGCGAACGAGCCTTCCTTGATGGTGATCGTCTCGCCGACCTCGAAGTCGACCTCGGCAGCGGGCTGCGCCTGCAGGGAACCGCCGGACTTCGAGCCACCCTTGGTCGGGGCGGCCTCGGCGACCTGCACGAGGGACTTGAGCATGCCGAACGCCTCGTCGAAACGGAGCGGCGTCGGGTTGTGGGCGTTGCCGACGAAGCCGGTGACACCGGGGGTGTGCCGGACGACGGACCACGAGTCCTCGTTGAGGTCCATGCGGACGAGCACGTACGAGGGGATCCGGACGCGGGTGACCAGCTTGCGCTGCCCGTTCTTGATCTCGACGACGTCCTCCATCGGGACCTCGACCTGGTAGATCGACTCCTCCATCGACATCGACACCATGCGGTTCTCGATGTTCGACTTCACGCGGCGCTCGAAGCCCGCGTAGGAGTGGATGACGTACCACTTGCCCGGCTTCATCCGCAGCTCGACCTTGAAGGCCTCGTACGGGTCGACCTCGGCCTCTTCGGCGTCGTCGTCCTCGGCGTCGATCGCTTCGTCGGCGGCGAGGGTCTCGTTCGCCTCTTCGGCGGTCTCGGACTCGAGTTCGATCTCTTCCTCGTCCTCGACCGCCTCGACGGCGGCCTCGGCCTCGTCAGCCGAGTCGATCTCGAGGGCGTCCTCGACGACGGCGTCGGCCTCGGGGTCCTTGGACTCCTGCAGTGCCGTCAGCTCCTCGTCGATGCCGAGGGACTCGTCGTCCTCGGACTCGACGGAGATCGCGCGCTCCTCGGCGGACTCGGCGGAGCGCTCCTCGCCGGTCTCGACGTCGCCTTCCTGGTTCTCCTCGACCTCGGAGGACTGCTCGGCAGCCGTCGCGAGGTCGATGTCGTCGCGGGAGTAGTCAGACACAGTCGATTCTTTCCGTTCGGTGGTGCGGGTCGGGATGGCGGACGGTCCTGGTCACGATCGGCACCGTCTCGGGCGACCGTACTCCAGTGGACTGCCGCACTCGGCAGTCGACGTCCGGGTCAGGCCGTGGGCCCGTTGCCGAAGACGTACCCGACGCCGAGACCGAACACGAAGTCGAGGATCGACACCAGGATCATCATCACGACGACGAAGACGAGCACGACCAGCGTGTAGCTGAAGAGCTCCTTGCGGGTCGGGGTCACGACCTTGCGCAGTTCGCCGATCACCTGACGGATGAAGAGCACGATGGCAGCGATCGGACCCCGGCGCTCGGCCCGGTCCTGCTTCGCCTTGGCGACGACGTCGTCCGCCGTCGTCTCCATGTCTTTGCTCGCCAACTTCTACCCTTCCAGAGTTGCAGGGCGGACAGGACTCGAACCTGCAACCTGCGGTTTTGGAGACCGCTGCTCTACCAATTGAGCCACCGCCCTTCAGAGCACGTCCGTCACCGATCGTGTTCCGGTGGTCGAGTGTACGGGAGTCCGTCACACGGTGTCCACTTGACCCCCTCCACGGCGTGCCGCGCCGATAGGCTGGCACCCGTGAGCACCGCAGCCCCCGGCCCCGAGTCCACCGCAACCCCCGCCGCCGCGCCGACCGATCGGCCGCGCATCGCGTCCCGCATCGCGGCGATCGCCGAGTCCGCGACGCTCAAGGTCGACGCGAAGGCCAAGGCCCTGAAGGCCGCGGGCCGACCCGTCATCTCCTTCGCCGCCGGCGAGCCCGACTTCGCCACGCCCGACCACGTGGTCGCCGCCGCGGTCGAGGCCGCACAGGACCCGAAGAACCACCGGTACACGCCGGCGACCGGGCTGCCGGAGCTGAAGCAGGCCATCGCCGAGAAGACCGCACGCGAGTCCGGCATCACCGTCGAGCCGTCGCGGGTGATCGTCACCAACGGCGGCAAGCAGGCCGTCTACCAGGCGTTCCAGACGATCGTCGACGCCGGCGACGAGGTCCTGCTCCCCGCCCCGTACTGGACCACCTACCCCGAGGCCATCCGCCTGGCCGGTGGCGAGCCGGTCGAGGTCTTCGCCGGCAGCGACCAGGGCTACCTCGTCACGGTCGAGCAGCTCGAGGCCGCGCGCACCCCGAAGACGAAGGCGCTGCTGTTCTGCTCGCCGTCGAACCCGACCGGCGCCGTGTACACCGCCGAGCAGACCAAGGCCATCGGCGAGTGGGCACTCGAGCACGGCATCTGGGTGATCAGCGACGAGATCTACCAGGACCTCGTGTACGACGGACTGCGGTTCACCGGCATCCTCGACGCCGTGCCGGCCCTCGCCGACACCACGATCCTGGTCAACGGCGTCGCGAAGACCTACGCGATGACCGGCTGGCGCGTCGGCTGGTTCATCGGTCCGGTCGACGCGGTCAAGGCCGCGTCGAACCTGCAGTCGCACCTGTCGTCGAACGTCTCCAACGTGTCCCAGCGCGCCGCGATCGCCGCCCTGACCGGGCCGCAGGAGCCGGTGGCGGCCATGCGCGAGGCCTTCGACCGCCGTCGGCGGGCCATCGTCGCCGGGCTCAACGCGATCCCGGGCTTCGTCACGCCGACCCCGCAGGGCGCCTTCTACGTCTACCCGGACGTCACCGCACTGCTCGGTCGTGAGTGGGCGGGCTCGACCCCGACGACGACCCTCGAGCTGGCCGACCTGATCCTCGAGCACGCCGAGGTCGCGGTCGTCCCGGGCGAGGCCTTCGGCCCCTCCGGGTACCTGCGCCTGTCGTACGCCCTCGGCGACGACGACATCGCCGAGGGCGTGGCCCGCCTGGCGGAGTTCTTCGCGTAACCCCGCCCCACGCAGAACGGGCCGCCTCGTCGAGGTGGCCCGTTCTGCGTTCCGGCAGGCCCGTGGCCGGGTCGTGCCAGTGGGTTCAGTCGAGCAGGTCCCCGACCACGACGGGCTCCGGCACGAGCGACACCCCGAAGCGGTTCAGGACCGTGACCTGCACGTACCGTGCGAGCTCGGCCACCTGGGCCGCCGTCGCGCCGCCACGGTTGGTCAGGGCCAGGGTGTGCTTCGACGAGATCGCCGCACGCGACCCCGGCACGGCGTAGCCACGGTGCACCCCCGCGTGCTCGATGAGCCAGGCCGCGCTGAGCTTGACGTCGTCGCCCGCCGGCCACCGTGGCGCGTCGGCGGGGAGGGTCTCGGCGAAGGCAGCGGAGACGATCGGGTTCGTGAAGAACGATCCGGCGCTCCAGGTGTCCCGGTCGTCGGCGTCGAGCACCATGCCCTTCGAGGCGCGGAGACGCAGGACCTCGTCGCGGACCGTCGTGGGTTCCACGAGGGCACCGAGGGACACTCCGAGCGAACCGGCGAGCTGGGCGTACCGCACCGGGACACCGTGTTCACCCGCTGCACCGAGTCGGAACTCGACCGTCAGCACGACACCACGGCGTCCGTGCTTGAGGGTCGACGTGCGGTAGCCGAGCGCCAGCTCGGCCGCGGGCACCCACGTGCGCTCCCCCGTGGCCGCATCGAGGAACTCGACCCGGGTGAGCACGTCGGAGAGCTCGACCCCGTAGGCGCCGATGTTCTGCACGGGGGCGGCGCCGACGGTGCCCGGGATGCCGCTGAGGGCCTCCAGGCCGGTCCAGCCGTTCGCGACGGTGGTGGCGACGAACGCGTCCCAGGATTCGCCGGCCGCGACGCGGACGGTGACGCCGTCGGCGTCCGTGTCGGCGTCCACCCCCGTGGTGCGGACCAGGACGACGGTGCCGTCGAAGCCGGAGTCGGCGACCAGCACGTTGCTGCCGCCGCCGAGGACCAGCCACTCGTGGTCGTCCCACGCGGAGCGCGTGTGGTCGACGAGCTCGTCGGTCGTCGTGGCCGTGAGCAGCCGCGCGGCCGCCCCACCGACGCCGAGCGTCGTGAGGTCGGCGAGCACCGGCTCGTGCACGGTCAGCGGAACGTCACCGTGACCTGCGCCTTGCCGAGCACGGTCTGCCCGCCGGCGGTCACGGTGAGGTCGATGCGCTTCGGTCGGCCGTCGTCGTCGACGGTGCCGACCTTCGCGACGATGCCGATGGTCGCGCCCTGCTCCGGGTCCACGACGACGGGGCGGGTGAAGCGGACGCCGTAGCCCGCGACCCAGCCGCTGTCGCCGAGCCACTCGGAGACCGGCTGCACGGCGAGGCCCATCGTGAGCATGCCGTGCGCGAGGACGCCGGGCAGGCCGACCGAGGCGGCGACGTCGTCGCGGTAGTGGATCGGGTTGAAGTCACCGGAAGCGCCGGCGTAGCGGACGAGCGAGTCGCGGGTGACGTGCACCTCGCGCTCGGCGACGACCGTGCCGACCTCGATCGCGGTGGCGGGTGCGGCGGTCATGCGTCGTCTCCTCGGACCACGAGGGTCGACGTCGCCGTGACGACGTGCTCCCCCGAGGCGTCGTTCATGGTGCTCTGGGCCGTGACCATCGCGTTGCCGCCGAGTGTCTTGACGCTCGTCACGGTCAGGGTCGCGGTGAGCTCGTCGCCGGCCACGATGGGCCGGTCGTAGGTGAAGGACTGCTCGCCGTGGACGACACGCGAGAAGTCGATGCCGGCGTCCGGCTCGGCGAGGAGCTGCGCGAGCGTGGCTTCCTGCACGACGACCGCGAAGGTCGGCGGGGCGACGACGTCGGCGTACCCGGCGGCGCGGGCCGCATCGGGTTCGTGGTGGACGGGGTTGGTCGCGAACACCGCGCGCGAGAAATCGCGCACCTTCTCGCGACCGACCAGGTAGGGCTGGGCCGGCGGGAACGTCCTGCCGACGAGCTCGGGGTTCACTGACACGTCGGCAGTCTACCGACGCCCGTCCTGGGGCCTGTCGATGCTGAGGATGCATCGGCTAGGCTGGCCGCGCCGGTTCGGGGGAATCGGCGGTCCGGTCGCGACACCGGATCAGGGGACGGGGGAGCAACCATGGACACCAGGACCGATTTCGCCGTGCACACGGGCGACCGCTGCACCGCGATGGAGGTCGCCGGCGCGGCACTCCGCACGGCGGGACACCACGTCGAGTCGACCGGTGGGACCCTCACCGCGACGACCGGCAACCGGCTGCTCACGATCCTGCTCGGCGCGCTCGTGCACCCGTCCCGCGAGTTCCGCCGCTACGAGCTGTCGACGACCGTCACCGGAGCGTCCACCACGATCACGCTGCGGCACAGCGGACACGGCACGGCCGTCTCCGGCGGCAGCATCGGCGCGAGCCGTCGACGAGCCGCATGGCACGAGGTGAACGCTGCGATCGAGCGCGCCCTGCGCGCGGCCGGCGTGCTGCAGACGCGCACCGACACCGGGTCGCACTCCGCGCTGTAGGCGCGCGCGGGTCGCGCGCGGTCGGCGCGCGGTCGCGACGTGACCGGCGCACAACGCAAGTGCATCTGCACCACCCGAACCCACGGCACGGACGCACTTTGATCGAGTGTGCGGCGCGACAGCCGCACTGGACCCGGCCGCGCACCGGACAGGAGGCCCGGGGCACGTCCGCCACGCGCCTCCCGACCGGAACGCCGTCGCGCCCGGGAACGACGAAAGCCCGGCGAACAGATCGCCGGGCTTGCTGTAGCGAGGGCGGGACTTGAACCCGCGACCCCACGATTATGAGTCGTGTGCTCTAACCAACTGAGCTACCCCGCCAGAGATCCGGAGCGACACGCGCACCGGGTCGGAGCCCCGAGTCAGGATTGAACTGACGACCCCCTCCTTACCATGGAGGTGCTCTACCACTGAGCTATCGGGGCGATGTGCCGCGAACGGCACCACACGAGGATAGCAGACCTCCGACGCCGCTCCGGAACCGGGCGAGACGCCCGGGCGTGCCGCGTCGGCGACCGCTAGTTCGCGTTGGTCTGGAGCCAGGCCAGCGGGTCCACGGGGACCCCGTCGACGTGCACTTCGAGGTGCAGGTGCGGGCCCGTGGAGTTGCCCGTGCTGCCCACGAGACCGAGCTCGTCGCCGACCTCGATCTGCTGACCGGTGACCACCTTGAAGGAGTTGTCCTCCATGTGGCCGTACACGCTGACGAACTGCTTGCCGTCGACGTCGTGCTCCACCCAGACGTCGTTGCCGAAGCCGCCGTCGTTCGCCTGGACCTTGATGACGGTGCCGGCGGCGATGACCCGGATCGGGGTGCCCTCGCCGGGAGCGAAGTCGACGCCCATGTGGTTCGTCGAGCAGAACGAGCAGCCCGCGACCTGACGACCGCCGAAGCCGGAGGTGATCGGGACGCCGGTGAGGAACGGCCACTGGATCGTGCCGGTCGGGTCGTTGGTGAAGCTCGAGGCGTCGACGTTCTTGTACTGCGTGGCGTCCGACACCGTGTACTGGTCGCGGGTCGTCGACCCGTCGGCTGCGGCGCCGACGCTCATCGACTGGGTTGCACCGCTCGCCGTCGACCGGACCGCGGTCGAGCCGGTCTCCGGCACGTAGAGCGCCTGGGCGGGCAGCGACGTCGAGACGACCAGACCAGCGACGAAGAGGAGCGCACCGACGGCCGTGACGCGCGAGGCCGCACGGCGGAACGAGGCGCCCTGCGTCCGGGCGGCAGGAGCCGGGGCGGGCGCGGCAGCGGTGCGGCCGGCCGCGATGTGCCGGGTGGCGCGGTCGACCTGCGCGGCCGATGCGGCACGGCCGGTCCGCCGACGGGACGCCGGGACCTGGCCGATGACACGGCGGGGCTGCGGTGCGACGGGCTCCGCAGCGGCCGGCGCGGTGCGCGGTGCCGAGGCGCGGACGTCCGGCGACGTGGGAGCCGGTGGCGTCGTGATGCGCTGCGCCGGACGGACCGCCGACCCGGGCAGCGCGGGCGAGACCGGCGCGAGGTCGATCGGCGACGCGGGGGCGGCCGCCGACGACGGCGTGGTGAGCCCGACGACCTCGTCGAACGACGGGCCCGCGGCACGGTCAGGCGCGACGTCCTGCGTGTGGTCCTGCGTGACGGGGGCGCCCTTCGCAGCCGCTCGCTCCGCCTCGATCCGTGCTCGTCGGGTCAGGTGGACGACCGGGGTGGCGGCGTCGACGGGACCGGTGGGGACGGACGTCAGTGGGGAGTGGGGCATGCGTGCGGTGGCGATCCTGATCGGGGAAGGGGCGCGCTCGTTGGTAACGAGCAGATAACGGGACCTGAGCACGGTAGCAAACGTCGTCGCACGTCGCCAGTCGTGGTCGCGTCCACCGGGCACCCCCAGAGCGAGGGACCGGCGGACCTCAGACGCCGAGCGCCTCGGCTTCCAGCCCGCGCAGCAGCGCTTCGAGGTCGTCGGCCACCGCGGGGCTCGCGAACAGGAAGGAACGGGTCCCGCCGGCTTCCCAGATGCGGATCGACGCCCCGGCCTCGCGCGCGACGACGGAGCCGCCGGCCATGTCCCACGGGTTGATCCCGCGCTCGTAGTAGGCGTCGACAACCCCGGTCCCGACCGCGCAGCAGTCGAGCGACGCCGCTCCCCCGCGCCGGATGTCCCGCACCTCGCCGATCAACCCGGCGAGCACGGACACCTGCTCGCGGCGCCGGTCCGCCGTGTACCCGAAGCCCGTCGCCACGAGCGTCTCGGCGAGCGAGGCCGGAGCACTGACGGACAGGGGCACGCCGTCACGGGTGGCGCCCTGTCCGGCGGCGGCACGGAACACCACCCCGGTCGCGGGGGCGACGACGACGCCGGCGATCGGCTCCCACGTCGTGGGGTCGGCGGAGCCCCGCACGACGCCGATGCTCACGCCGTACTCGGCACTGCCGTACAGGTAGTTCACCGTGCCGTCGATCGGGTCGACGACCCAGGTGATGCCCGACTCGCCCGACGCCGACCCCGACTCCTCACCGTGGAACGCGTCGTCCGGCCGGGCCTCGGAGATACGGGCCCGGATGAGCGCCTCGACCTCGCGGTCCGCAGCCGTGACCACGTCGACGATGCTCGACTTCCGGTCGGCGACCTCGACCCCCTCGGCCCGTCGTCGTGCGGCGAGCGTGGCCGCTTCGCGCGCGATCGTCTCGGCGAGGTCGGCGAACTGGGACGGTGTGCGGTCGGATGCCATGCACCGATCCTGCCAGGGACGACGAAAGCCCCGTCCGGGTCGGACGGGGCTTTTCGATGGTGGCAAGTGAGGGATTCGAACCCCCGAAGGCTACGCCGGCTGATTTACAGTCAGATCCCTTTGGCCGCTTGGGTAACTTGCCATGCGCACCCAGCCGGTGTGATCACCAACCGAAGGCGCGCACAAAAGCATAGCGGATCCAGAACGGTGGTCGTGACCACCGCCGGCCGACCGCCGGAGCCGAACCGGGCCTCCTGTCCGCCGTTAGGCTGTGCGGCATGGCAGACAGTTCCTTCGACGTGGTGAGCAAGGTCGACAAGATGGAGGCGGAGAACGCCCTCAACCAGGCGGCCAAGGAGATCGAGCAGCGGTACGACTTCAAGGGCGCGGACGCGTCGGTCGCCTTCAGCGGCGAGGACGTCCTCATCAAGGCGAACTCGGAAGAGCGCGCGAAGGCCGTCCTCGACGTCCTGCAGAGCAAGGCGATCAAGCGCAACATCAGCCTGAAGAGCCTCGACGCCGGCGACCCCTACCCCTCGGGCAAGGAGTACCGCATCGAGGTGAAGTTCAAGAACGGCATCGAGCAGGACGTCGCGAAGAAGATCGGCGCGTTCCTGCGGGCCAACGCCCCGAAGACCGTGAAGAGCCAGATCCAGGGCGACGAACTGCGGGTGTCCTCGAAGAGCCGCGACGACCTGCAGAACACCATCCAGCTGCTCAAGGGTGAAGAGTTCGACGTCCCGTTGCAGTACATCAACTTCCGCTGACGTCCGTGGAGCACTGGCTCACCGTCGCGATCACCGTCCTGGCCGTCCTGCTGGACCTGGCGATCCGCGCCTTCTCGATCATCTACGTCCCGATCAACCGGAAGCCGCAGACGGCGACCGCCTGGTTGCTGGCGATCTTCCTCATCCCCTACATCGGCTTCATCGTCTTCCTGGTCATCGGGTCGACGAAGCTGCCGCGTGCCCGGCGTGAGAAGCAGACCGAGATCAACGCGTACATCCTCGAACAGACCGAGGGCATCGAACGCGTGCGGCGTGACCACCCGTGGCCGCTGTGGCTCGAGAGCATCACCACGCTGAACCGCGAACTCGGTGCCATGCCGCTGGTCGGTGGCAACTCGGCGGAGCTCTACCCCGACTCCGAGGAGTCGATCGCGGAGATGACCCGGGCGATCGACCAGTCGCGTCGGTTCGTGCACGTCGAGTTCTACATCGCGACGCTCGACGACACCACGCGGCCGTTCTTCGACGCGCTCGCCCGTGCACAGGCCCGCGGCGTCACCGTCCGGTTCCTGCTCGACCACTGGGCGAGCCGCGGCTACCCCGGGTACAAGGACACGCTGGCGTTCATGGACCGCGCGGGCATCGAGTGGCACCTCATGCTCCCGCTGCTGCCGCTGCAGGGGAAGTTCCAGCGCCCCGACCTCCGCAACCACCGGAAGATCATGGTCATCGACGGCTCGGTCGCCTTCACCGGGTCGCAGAACCTGATCGACGCCTCGTACGACATCAAGTCGCACATCGAGAAGGGCATGGTCTACAAGGACCTGTTCGCCCGGTTCGAGGGTCCGGTCGTCGCGGGGTTGAACGCCCTGTTCGTCACCGACTGGTACAGCGAGACCGACGAACTGCTGCTGCGCGAGAGCGACCCCGTCCAGCGGGCCGACCGCGGCGACGCCCTCGACTGCCAGGTCGTGCCGTCCGGGCCCGGGTTCGACGGCGAGAACAACCTGCGCCTGTTCAACGCGCTGCTCTACTCGGCGCAGAAGAAGGTGTCGATCACGTCGCCGTACTTCGTGCCGGACGACTCGATGCTCTACGCGATCACGACGACCGCCCAACGCGGCGTCGAGGTCGAGCTCTTCGTCGGCGAGATGGGCGACCACGCCATGACCTGGCACGCGCAGCGCTCGTACTACGAGGGACTGCTCCGCGCCGGTGTGAAGATCTGGCTGTACCGGGCACCGACGATCCTGCACGCCAAGCACTTCACCATCGACGACGAGGTGTCGGTGATCGGGTCGAGCAACATGGACATGCGCTCGTTCAGCCTGAACCTCGAGGTCTCCGTGATGGTCCGGGGGCACCGCTTCGTCGATGCCCTGCGCAAGGTGCAGGACGCTTACAAGGAGCACAGCTTCGAGCTGACGCTCGACGAGTGGGACGACCGTCCGCGCCGGTCCAAGGTGCTCGACAACGTCGCGCGGCTCACGGCAGCGCTGCAGTAGCGAGCGCTGGCGGGCTGCCGCGCTGTCGGACGGGAGGCGCGGTGCGCGCCCGCCCCGCACGGTGCGCCGTCCTCCACCCGGTGCGACCTTGGCCGCTCGGTGCGTCGCCACAGCGGGGCACCCAGCGAGCACGCTCGCACCGGACGAACAACCCGGCACCGTGCGGCAGCGCTCCGGGCCGGGTCGAGCCCGGCAGGGCGCTCAGCGCATCGGAACGAGGGACGCCAGGGCCGCGACGGCCCGCTCGAGCGGGCCCCGGCCGAGGAACCGGCGCCAGACCATCGCGAACAGGATCGAACCGAGCGCGAACCAACCCCACGCGGACGCCGACTCCGGGTACTCGGGCAGCATCGCGATCACCACGAGGTGTCCCGAGTAGATCGTCAGGGGCATCGACCCGACGGCGGCGAGCGGGAACGCGATCCGCTCGGCGACCCGCCCGCGGCCGTCGAACAGCAGGGTGCAGAGCGCGATGACCGCGACCGCCACGCCCGCGGTGCCGACCACGTCGACCGTCGTCGACGAGTGGTCGCGCGGTGACAGGAAGAGCTGGGCGAGGGCCTCGGCCGGCGTGCTGCCCTCCGCGGCGTACGGGACCCCCGGGAACGCGAACGCGGCCCCGGACGGAAGCGGCGCGATGACCGTGCCGACGACGTACGCGGCGACGGCGACCAGTGCGCCGGAGGCGAGGAGCGCGACCTGCGTGCCCCGCGCCTCTCCCCACCGGCACGGCCCGGACGCCGCTGGCGCGTCGTCCGGGAACCGGCGGCGTGGGCCCAGACCGGACCTGGCAACCGCGAGACCGACCAGGACGTACGCCAGGAAGGTGACCACGGGGTAGACCAGACCGAGCTGCACGCCGACCATGCCCGCGTCGGCGTAGGCCGGTGCGGTCGATACGGCGACGATCGGCGACAGCACGGCGCAGGCGCCCGCGATGGCGAGGAGCCACGCCGGGCGGACCCGGAGCACCGGGATCACCAGCAGGAACAGCACTCCGTACGTCGGCAGGATCACGTAGACCGGTGTCTCCAGCGCGATGAGCACGAAGCCGACGGCGACGACGGCTGCGGCACGGATCACCAGGCGAGCCCGCACTCGGCCGATCGTCGGCGGACCCGGCGGAGTCGTCCGACCGCTCGTCAGGCCGATCGAGACCCCGGCGAGGACCGCGAAGAGCGCGGACGGCCGCCCGTTCGCGACCGCGGACCACGTCGTCGGGTCGACCCAGTCGAGCTGCTCCGCGATGCCGCCGATGTGCGCGGCCATCATGCCGAGTAGCGCGACGGCGCGCGCGACGTCGACGCCCTGCAGTCGCGCAGCGGACGCGGACGCGCCCCGCACCGCCGCGGGCGGGACGGGGCGCGTGTCGGCCATCGCTGTCAGTTGGTGGGCGCGTCGACGCGGCCGAGCGACACGTCGATCATCTCGTCGCGGGGCACGACCTTGATGCGCTCACGGCCCTCGGCAGCGCCGAGCGCGAGCTCGTGGGTGTCCAGGTGGTGCCAGCCCTCGAGGTCGGTGTACTCGACGCCACGCTCGCGGAGCAGCGCCGGGATCGCACCCTCGGAGGGGTCCTCCGGAGTCCACCAGCTCGCCTGGTCGTTGACGATGTGCTGCACGGTCTCCATGGCGTCGGACTTCGTGTGGCCGATGAGACCGACCGGACCGCGCTTGATCCAGCCGGTGGCGTAGACGCCCGGGATCTGCTGGTTGTCGTCGTCGAGGACCTGGCCCTCGTGGTTCGGGATGACGCCGTGGCGCTCGTCGAACGGCAGCCCGGGCAGCGGGGAGCCGAAGTAGCCGACGGCACGGTAGGCCGCCTGGATCGGGATCTCGCGGATCTCGCCCGTGCCCTCGACACCGCCCTCGCCGTTCGGCCGGGTGCGCTCGTACCGGATCGCGGTGAGGTTGCCCTGCTCGTCGCCGACGAACTCGGTCGGCTTCGCGTAGAAGTGCAGGTGCAGCCGCCGGCTCGCCTGGCCCGTCTCGCGAGTGCGCCACTGCTCGAGCACGCGGTTGATGACCATGACCTGCTTGTTCGTGGCGATTGCGGTCTTCGACGCCTCGTCGTGGTCGAAGTCCTCGTCGTAGACGACCATGTCGACGTCACGGACCTCGCCGAGCTCGCGGAGCTCGAGCGGCGTGAACTTGACCTGGGCAGGACCACGGCGGCCGAAGACGTGGACGTCCGTGACGGGCGACGCCTTGAGGCCCTCGTACACGTTCGCCGGGATCTCGGTCGGCAGCAGGTCGTCGGCGTGCTTCGCCAGGATGCGGGAGACGTCGAGGGCGACGTTGCCGACCCCGATCACCGCGACGCTCTCAGCGGTCAGCGGCCAGGTGCGCGGGACGTCGGGGTGGCCGTCGAACCAGCTGACGAAGTCGGCGGCACCGTAGGAGCCCCGCAGGTCGACGCCGGGGATGTCGAGGTCGGCGTCCTTGATCGCCCCGGTCGAGAAGACGACCGCGTTGTAGTGCTTCTTCAGGTCCTCGAGGGTGATGTCCTCGCCGAAGCGGACGTTGCCGAACAGCCGGACGACACCGCGGTCGAGCACGTCACGCAGGGCGTTGACGATGCCCTTGATGCGCGGGTGGTCGGGGGCGACGCCGTACCGGACGAGTCCGTACGGCGCGGGGAGCTGCTCGAACAGGTCGATCGACACGTCGTGTCCGTGGGCCTCGCGCAGCAGGATGTCCGCGGCGTAGATGCCGGCGGGTCCGGCGCCGACGATGGCGATTCGGAGGGTGGGCACTGATCGTCTCCAGTTCGTTCGGGTGGGGTGCTCCCGGTGGTGCGTCCCGCGCGGCGACCGTGGGGTCATCCGGTCGCGGGTGGTGTTCAGCGGCTGCGGTCGACGACGGAGTCGGCGAAGCGGGTGAGTGCTCGCTTCACGGTGCCGTCGGGCAGCGGGGCGAGGGCGTCCACGGCTTCGCGGGCCCAGCGGACCGCGACCGTGCGCGTCGACGCGGTCGCCTCGTGGTCGCGCAGTGCGGCGACGGCCGACTGGTACGGGACGGAGCCGACCGCGTCGTCCGGAGCGCCGTTCACGTCGCGCTCGATGCGCAGGACGAGGTCCTGCGCCTCCGGGTCGGTCGCCGCGTGCCGACGCAGGTGCAGCATCGGCAGCGTGTCGACGCCGGCACGGAGGTCGTTGCCGGCGATCTTGCCGGTCTTGTCCGTCGCCGGTGCCAGGTCGATGACGTCGTCGACGAGCTGGAAGGCGACGCCGACCTTCTCGCCGAAGGTCCCGACGGCGTCGAGGTAGGCACGGTCGGCGCCGGAGAACATGACACCGGCGCGGGCGGCGGTCGCGATGAGCGAGCCGGTCTTGTCGCTGAGCACCTGGATGTAGTGCTCGACCGGGTCGTCGTCGGGCTGCGGGCCGGTGGTCTCGTGCAGCTGCCCCATGCAGAGGCGCTGGAAGGTCTCGGCCTGCATCCGGATGCCCTCGGTGCCGAGGTCGGCCGTGATGAGGCTGGCGCGCGCGAAGAGCAGGTCGCCGGTCAGGATCGCGACGTTGTTGCCGTACGTGATCTGCGCGGCGGGGACCCCGCGGCGGACGGGCGCCTCGTCCATGACGTCGTCGTGGTAGAGCGACGCCAGGTGGGTCGTCTCGATGCTCACGGCGGCCTTGACCACGGCGTCGGTGACCCCGTCGCCGAGCTGCGCGATGAGCAGCGTCAGCGTCGGGCGGATCCGCTTGCCGCCAGCGGACAGCAGGTAGCGACTCGTGGTGTCGGCGAGGGTGTCCGTGGAACGCATGGCGTCCTCGAGCCCCTGCTCGACGAGCTCGAGACCGTCGTCGACTGCGGCGATGAAGCGGCGGTCGGCGGGCGTGGCGAACAACCGCTCGCCGATGCCCAGCGAGGCGCGGAGGCTCGGCGCGCGACGTGCGACCGGGACGCTCGGATTCAAGTGCTGCTCCGTCTTCGGGGGATGGTGACCGGTCAGTCGTCGGCCGGGTCGACGCGCGGCTGCTCGCCGGTGGTCTGGTGGTCGCGGCGTGCCTTCGCACGGCGGGCCGCGGACTCGCGCACCGTGTCGGCGACGGGCTTGCGGCCACGGTGCAGTGCGACGATACCGGCCGTGAGGTTGCGGTAGGCGACCACGGAGAACCCGACGCCGCGCAGCCACTGGGTGAGGACCTGCTGGTCCGGCCACGCGTCGATCGACTCGGCGAGGTAGCGGTAGGCGGCGGGGTTGCTGCTCGAGAGCTTCGCGATGCCCGGGAGCACGCGCTTCAGGTAGGTGCCGTAGCCGAGGCGCAGCAGCGCACGCGGCGGGGTCGAGAACTCGCAGATGACCACACGGCCGCCGGGCTTGAGGACCCGCAGCATCTCGGTGAGCGCCTGCTTCGGGTCGTTCACGTTGCGCAGCCCGAACGAGATCGTGACGGCGTCGAACGTGTCGTCGTCGAAGGGCAGGTGCTCGGCATCGCCCTCGACGAAGGTGATCTCGGGGTGTCGCTCGCGACCGACCGCGATCATGCCTGCGGAGAGGTCGAGCGCGCTGACCTCTGCCCCCTTCTTCGCGAAGGCCGCGGCACTCGTCCCGGTGCCAGCGGCGATGTCGAGGACCTTCTCGCCGGGCTGCGGATCGACGGCCCGCACCGTGGCGACACGCCACAGCGGTGCGTTGCCCGCCGACAGGATGTCGTTCGTGAGGTCGTACTTGGCCGCGACGTCGTCGAACATCGCCGCCACCTCGTCCGGCCGCTTGTTCAGGTCCGCTCTGCTCACCCGACCAATCCTAGAGGTCCCGACCGTACGTTCACCGGACTCGCAGCAACGGCCCGCGCCGGACTCGCAGCAACGGCCGCGCGACGAGCGCCCGGCCGGGTGGTCCACCAACCGCGCGTAGCATCGGAGCCGTGACCCGAACCACCACGGCGGCGCCCCCGCTGACGGTCTCCACCCGGATCCTCGACGACCCGGGCACCGTCCTCCGCCACACCCTGCGCGACCGTCCCCTGGCATTCGTCCGGAACGGTGACGGCATCATCGGCATCGGGGAGGCGCTGCGGTTCACGTTCACCGGCGCCGACCGGATGCGCGACGCAGCCGCGGTGTGGCGCACCGTCGTGGAGTCGGCCGTCGTCGACGACCCGGTGCAGCTGCGCGGCTCGGGTCTGGTCGCGTTCGGCTCCTTCGCCTTCGCCGACGACTCCGCCGACGAGAGCGTCCTGATCGTCCCGCGCGTGGTCATCGGCCGTCGGCGCGGCAAGGCCTGGCTCACCGCGATCGACACGACGGTCGGCGCCGAGCCGCTCGCATTCACGCGGACCTCGGTGCCGGTCCCCCACGTCGGACCAAACGTCTCCGTCGCACTGCGCCCCGGCCGGATCGACGAGGCCGCCTACGCCGCGAACGTCGCCGAGGCCGTACGGCGCATCGCCGCCGGGAGCGCGCAGAAGGTCGTCCTCGCTCGCGACCTCGTCGGCATGCTGCCAGCGGGCGCCGACCGTCGTGCCGTGCTGCTCGACCTCGCCGCCGCCTACCCGCAGTGCGTCACGTTCGCGGTCGACGGCCTGGTCGGTGCGACCCCCGAGACGCTCGCCCGCACCGACGGCACCCGGTTGACGGCGCGGGTGCTGGCCGGAAGCGCTGCACGCGGTGCCGACGAGGTGTCGGACCGTGCCGCTGCCGAGGCCCTCGCCGCCAGCGCGAAGGACGTCGAGGAGCACGCGTTCGCGATCGACAGTCTGCTCGCCTCGCTCCGCCCGCTCGTGACCGAGTTGCGCGCCGACCCCGAGCCGTTCCGGCTGCAGCTGCCGAACCTGTGGCACCTGGCGACCGACGTGCAGGCGACGCTGCCGCCGGACACCACCTCGCTCGACGTCGCCGACGCCCTGCACCCGACGGCCGCCGTCGCGGGCACCCCCACCGACGTGGCCGTCCGGCTCGTCGCCGAGCTCGAGGGTGTCGACCGCGGCCGCTACGCCGGTCCGGTGGGCTGGATGAGCGCCACCGGCGACGGCGAGTGGATGCTGGCGCTCCGCAGCGCCCGCATCGACGACGACGGCACCGTCCGGGCCTGGGCGGGTGCGGGCGTCGTCGCGGGGTCGGAGCCGGCGCGCGAGGTCGCCGAGACCGCCCTGAAGTTCCGACCGGTCACGGACGCGCTGGCCTGAGCGGCGCTGCGGCCACGCGGTCGCGTTGCGTCGGTCCCGCGGTCGCGGCGCTGCGGCCACGCGGTCACGTTGCGTCGGTCCCGCGCCGCGTCAGTCGGCCAGCGGCACCTCGATCACGACGCGCTCGGCCGGGTCGGTGAGCACCCGCTCGAGGTCGCCCCACGTCTCCGCGCGGCGGTACTCCCAGCCGAGGCCGGTCACGACCCGTTCGACGTCGACGTGCTGCGGCGTCGACATCATCCGCCGCATGTCCTCCGGCGGGGTGGTGCGTGCCACCTCGAGCCCGCGGAAGATCGCGCCACCGTGGTCGTTGCCGACGACGACCTGCACCCGGTGCGTGCGTTCCTCGGTGCCGGTGACGAACGCCCCGAGGTCGTGCAGCAGGGTCAGGTCGCCCAGCAGCACGCGCGTGGTGCCGACCGACGCCGACGACTGCTCGAGCGCTGCGGCGATCCCGAGGGCCGTCGACACGGTGCCGTCGATGCCGGCGAGCCCGCGGTTCGCGTGCACCCGGATCTTCTTGCCGAGCACCCGCCCGTCGGCGACGCGGATGATCTGCGATGCACCGAACACGAGCCGGTCGTGCGGCCACGTCACGCCCCACACGGCGTCGGCGAGCATCGCACGGTCGACGGGTCGGCGGCGGAGGGCGACCTCGTCGCGCAGGAACTTGTTGCGTTCGGCGCGGTCCGGGGACCGCTTGGCGCCGAGGTCGGGTCCGGCGTCACCGTCGCCGAGCAGTGAACGGCTCGCGCCGACCCAGCGACCGACCCACGCGCGGTGCTCCGGCCGGGTCCGGCCCGTCACGCGGACGTCGGACACGAAGGTGGTCAACGATTCGCTGGGCCCACGCCGCCGGTTCCCGGACGACGCGCCAGCGGCGTCCGGGCCGTGCCGGTGGGGAGAGGCGCGGGCCGGGTCGAAGGGGTCGGCCGTGTGTCCGCGGACCACGATCGTCTCGACCCCCTGCCGCTGCAGGAGCGCCGGGACCTCACGGCTGAGGGTGGGGTGGCCGAGCACGACGGCGCGACGGACCGCCCCGCCGAAGCCCTCGTCGCGCAGGAGTTCGCGGTAGGCGACCACGAGGTTCCGGCCGAACCGTGCGCCGCTGGAGACCTCGGCGAGCAGGGGCGCCCCGAGCTCCCACGCGATGCGCTCGGCGTCCTCGCCGGCGTCGTGACCGGCGATGACGACCGTGCCCGGCTCGTCGTCCGGCGACAGCTCGGCCACCGGGAGTCCGCCGTGCGCCCGACGGGTGGCGAACGCGGTGTCGACCTCGTCGTCGGGGACGCCCTCCACGTGCTCGGCGTCGAGGCCGGCGGACAGGGGTTCACGGAACGCGACGTTGAGCTGCGCCGGCCCCGGCTGTCCGGTGTGTCCGGCGGCCGCGGCCACGGCCTGGCGGGCGAGGTCGCGGAGCGCTGCACGCACCGACGCGTCGGCTCCGTGCGCGGAGGGCGCCTCGACGTCGCGGACGAAGGCGACCGCGTCGCCGAACATCCCCGGCTGGACGGTGGTCTGGTTGCTGCCGATGCCGCGGAGTTCGTCCGGCCGGTCGGCGCTCAGCACGAGCATCGGGACGCCGGAGTGGTGCGCTTCGAGGACCGCGGGGTGGAGGTTCGCGACAGCGGTGCCCGAGGTCGTCACGACCGCCGCCGGTCGACCGGACTCCACCGCGAGACCGAGGGCGAAGAACCCGGCGGTGCGCTCGTCGAGCCGGACGTGGACGGTCAGGCCGCCGGCTCGCTCGAGCGCGACGGCCGCCAGCGCCAGGGCCTGGGAGCGCGAGCCCGGGCTGACGACGACGTCGGTGACGCCGGCGCGCACGAGTTCCTGCAGCAGCGTCAGGGCGGCGTCCGTCGCCGGGCTGCCCGATCCGACGGGACCGTCAGCGATCGGTGCGGCCGTCGTCGTCTCGGTCGTGGAACTGGTCTTCGAGGTCTCGGAGGGTCGCGTCGTCCTGGTCCTTGTCCGTGAGGGTGTCCCCCGGAACGGGCGTGGTGCCGAGGAAGTCCGGGTCGTCTTCTGGTCCACGGTACCGGGCGGTGGTGCCCGGGGACGCCGGCGAGCGGCCGAGCAGGAACCACAGCACTCCGCCGAGGACGGGGAGGACGATCACGAGGAGGATCCAGACACCGCGTCTGAGGGATCGGACACGTTCGCGGGGCATCGTCGCGCAGTCGATGGCCGCGTACACCGTGAAGGCGACAGCGGCGACGACGACGATCAACCACAAGCGGACCATGCTCGGGAGTCTAGGTCGCGAGCCTGTGACGACCCTGCCGGTCGGCCGTCCGTAGACTCGCAGGGTGAAAGCGTGGCTCCTGTACACCCTGGCCCGGCTCGGCATCTTCGCGGCGGCGCTCGTGCTGCTCCTGCTCCTGACCCCGATGCCCTGGTACTGGGCGACGATCATCGCCGCCCTCGTCGGGCTGTTGATCTCCTACATCGCGCTCGCGAAGCTCCGTGCCACGGTCGCCCTGAGCCTGGCGAACCGTCGCGGTGGCCCGGAGCGCGATGCGGACACCGACTTCGAGGACGACTTCGTCGACGCGGCGGACACCGACGCCGCGGACGCCCCGACCGTGCGCCCGGTCTCGGACGCCGACCGGCACGCCGCGCGCCGGGACGCCGACGCGGAGTAGTCCGGCGGAGTCCTACGGCTGGACGGCGAGCGTGATGCCGAGCACCACGCCGAACACCAGCGACGCGAACGACGACAGCTGCAGTGCCGTGATGAGTTCACGGGGCTTGCGCGACGACACCCCGATCGCGAGCGCCGGCAGGGCCAGCAGCAGCGAGAAGTACGTGAAGCCCGTGCGGAAGTAGAGCAGGACGAACCAGAGCAGCACCACGTACGGCAGCAGCAGGAACAGGCCGTACAGCACCCGTGCCACCGGTCGGCCGACGACGACCGCGAGGGTGCGCTTGCCGGCGAGACGGTCCTCGTCGATGTCGCGGATGTTGTTCACCATCAGGACCGCGCAGGCGAAGAACCCGGCGGCGACCGCGGCGGCCCACCCGCTCGTGGTGGCCTGGCCGATGAGCACGTACTGGGTGCCGAGCACGGCGACGAGGCCGAAGAACACGAAGACGAAGACCTCGCCGAGCGCGTTGTAGCCGTAGGGCTTCTTACCGCCGGTGTAGAACCACGCGGCGACGATGGCGGCGGCGCCGACGAGCAGCAGCCACCACAGCTGCGTGAGCACCACGATGACGATCCCGGCGACCGCGGCCAGCCCGAAGAACGTCAGCGCGACGGTCAGCACCGTCCGGGGCTTCGCGAGGCCGGCTCCCGTCAGGCGAGCCGGGCCGACGCGGTACTCGTCGGTGCCGCGGACACCGTCGGAGTAGTCGTTGCTGTAGTTCACGCCGATCTGCAGGAACAGTGCCACCGCGAGGGCGAGCAGCGCGATGGCGAGGTGTCCGTCCTGCGCCAGGAACGCACCGAAGTCGCCCGTGGTGCCGCTGTCGACGAAGCCCACGGTGGTGCCGAGCACCACCGGGACGACGCCGAGCGTCAGGGTGCGGAGTCGTGCCCCGCCGATCCAGTCCCGCGCGGTCGCCCGCCGCTTCGAGCGGACCGGGGCCGCAGCCTTGGCCGGGTTGCCCGAGCGGCCCTGCTTGTGCGTCGTGTTCTTCGTTCGTGCCACGACCACCGATCCTATCCGCGCCGCGCCGCACTGCACCGCGGTGCCGTCGAGCGCACCTACCGTGCCGCGAGGTCCTGGATCGCCCGCCGGTCGGGCTTGCCGGACGCGAGCATCGGCAGTCGGTCGACGACGACCACCGCGGCCGGACGTGCGGCGCGGCCGAGGGCATCGCCCACGTGGGACCGGACGGTGTCGAGGTCGAGCGGCTGCTCGGTGACGACGACCGGCACCTCGCCCCACTCCCCCGAGGCCCGTCGGGTGACGACTGCACCGTGCTGATCGGGCAGGTCGCGCACGAGCCGCTCCACCGCGCCGAGCCGGACCTTCTCGCCGCCGGAGATCACCACGTCGTCGAGGCGTCCGAGCACCCGGACCACCCCGTCCGACACCGTGGCGGCGTCACCCGTGCGGTACCAGCGCAGGCCGTCGCGCTCGACGAACGTCGCGGCCGTGCGGTCGTCGTCGCCGAGGTACCCCTCGGCGAGCATCGGACCCGACAACTGGAGCTCGTCGTCCACCACCGCGGTGCGGACGGTCCCGAACGGCACGCCGTCGTACACGCAGCCGCCGCTCGTCTCGCTGGCGCCGTAGGTCGTCACGATGCGCACGCCGGCGGCGACCGCCCGCTCGCGGAGCGCCGCCGGGGTCGCCTGGCCGCCGACGAGGACCGCGTCGAACCCGCCCAGTGCGGCCGCCCCGCGGTCGTCGTCGAGCACACGGGCGAGCTGCACGGGGACGAGCGACGTGTAGCGACGCGGGGAGGCAGGACCGGTGACGAGCTGGTCCGCGGCGTCCGCGAACGCCGCTGCGTCGAAGTGGCCCGGTGCCACGACGACCGGCGTCGTCCCCGCGGCGATCGACCGGGTCAGGACGTTGAGGCCCGCGATGTAGTGCGTGGGCAGCGCGAGCACCCAGCTACCCGGTCCGCCGAGCGCTGCGTCCGCCGCTGCGGCACCGGCGAGGAGCGCCTCGGACGAGAGGGCCACGCGCTTGCCGGTACCGGTGGACCCGCTCGTCTCGACCACCAGGGCGACCCCCTGCCGGACGTCGGCCGGCGGCGGGGTCGGCAGCGCCGGTGCCCCTTCGGCGACGGGGAGCAGCGCGGGACCGCCGGCGAGCGCTGCCTCCAGACCGCGCAGCACCACGAGCGGATCCGACGTGCCCAGCGCGACCAGCGGACGGGTCATGCCGGCACCGCCGGGCTCAGTAGTGCCACGGGAACGACGTCCACTCGGGGGCTCGCTTCTCGAGGAACGAGTCGCGGCCCTCGACGGCCTCGTCGGTGCCGTAGGCGAGCCGCGTCGCCTCGCCCGCGAAGACCTGCTGGCCGACCATCCCGTCGTCGACGGCGTTGAACGCGTACTTGAGCATCCGGATCGCCGTCGGGGACTTGCCGAGGACGATCTCGCCCCAGCGGATCGCCTCGCGCTCGAGGTCCTCGTGCGGGACGACCGCGTTCACGGCGCCCATCTCGTACGCACGCTGCGCCGAGTACTCCTGCGCGAGGAAGAAGACCTCGCGCGCGAACTTCTGGCCGATCTGCTTGGCGTAGTAGGCGCTGCCGTAGCCGCCGTCGAACGACCCGACGTCGGCGTCGGTCTGCTTGAACCTGCCGTGCTCGGCGCTCGCGATGGTCAGGTCGCAGATCGCGTGCAGCGAGTGCCCGCCGCCGGCTGCCCAACCGGGGACCACGGCGATGACGACCTTGGGCATCATGCGGATCAGGCGCTGCACCTCGAGGATGTGCAGACGTCCCATCGAGGCCTGCGCGGCCGCCGGGTCGACGCCCTCGGGCGGCGCGCCCTCGTCACCGACGTACTGGTAGCCGCTGCGCCCCCGGATGCGCTGGTCGCCGCCGGAGCAGAACGCCCAGCCGCCGTCCTTCGGACTCGGGCCGTTGCCGGTCAGCAGGACGACGCCGACGCGGGGGTCCTGGCGGGCGTCGTCGAGCGCCCGGTAGAGCTCGTCGACGGTGCGCGGACGGAAGGCGTTCCGCACCTCGGGCCGGTCGAACGCGACCCGGACGATCCCCTTCGAGACGTGCTTGTGGTACGTGATGTCCGTGAACTGCTCCGCGATCGGAGCCGCGGTCCAGACGTCGGGGTCGAACAGGTCGGAGACGGGATCATCCATGCCCCCAACGTACCGCCGCCGGTCAGGCGCCCATGTCGGTCAGGACCTCGGGTGCGACGAACACCAGGATGACGATGAGGATCACCGGGTTGGCGAAGAAGGCCACCACGACACCGATCGCCCCGTACCACCGGCCGAGGCCACCGACGGCCGCGACGAAGCCGAGCACCGCCGCGATGAGGGTCAGGAAGACCACGACGAAGCAGATCCCGAACGCGAACTCGGTGTCGCCGCCCATGAACACCGCGAAGGCGCTGGCGTCCACCGCGGTGGACACCACGGCAAGGCCGAGGGCGATCTTGCCGACGATCGGGCTGCGGCGCTGACGAACCGCCGTCTGGCGGACGTCGACGGTGTTCTGCTGCATGAGCCGCGCGAACTCGTCGGTGTCGCGACCGGGGCGCTGCGCACGCCGCTGCGGTTCCCGCGCCACCGCGCCTCCCTCGTTCCGGACGGTTCGATCCGGGTCGTGACCAGTGCCGACCTGGGCCGACCGATGCATGCTAATGCCCTGCCCTGGCGGTCCCCTCCGAGGAACCGGCAGGTGCCCTGGGTGCGGTGGGAGGATGGCCGACGTGCTCCCTGACCTCGCCGAACTCACCGCCGACGCGCACGTGGTCGCCCTGCCCATGCGGGTGCGGTTCCGCGGCATCACGACGCGCGAGGCAGTCGTCCTCCGCGGGCCCTCCGGGTGGACCGAGTTCTCGCCGTTCGTCGAGTACGACGACGCCGAGGCCGCCGCGTGGCTCCGGGGCGCCATCGACTTCGGCTGGACCACGCACGAGGCCGCCGCGGACTCGGTGCCCGTGAACGCCACCGTGCCGGCGATCGCCCCGGACCAGGTCGCCGCACTGCTCGCGCGCTACCCCGGGTGCACCACGGCCAAGGTCAAGGTCGCCGAACCCGGCACGACCATCGACGACGACGTCGCCCGGGTCGCCGAGGTCCGACGGGTGATGGGCCCCGCAGCCGCCGTCCGGGTGGACGCCAACGGGCTCTGGACCGTCGACCAGGCCACCGAGGCACTCGAACGCCTCGCCCCCTTCCACCTGCAGTACGCCGAGCAACCCTGCCGGACCGTGCCGGAGCTCGCCGCGCTGCGGTCACGGATCGACGGCCTCGGCCTCCGGATCGCCGCGGACGAGAGCGTCCGCAAGGCCGCGGACCCGCTCGCCGTCGCGCGGGCCGGAGCGGCCGACGTCCTCGTCGTCAAGGCACAACCCCTCGGAGGCGTCACCGCGGCACGCGCCGTCATCGCCGAGGCCGGGTTGCCGTGCGTGGTCTCCAGCGCGCTCGACACCTCGGTGGGACTCGGCATGGGGGCGTTCCTCGCCGCGGCCGCGATGTCCCCGGGCTACGCCGCCGGGCTCGGGACGGCCGCGATGTTCGCGTCCGACGTCACCGCGGACCCACTGCTGCCGGTCGGGGGCCGCGTGCCGGTGCGCCGTGCCACGGTGTCGGCGGGCCTGCTGGACCGGAACGCGGCGTCCCCGGAGCGCACGGCGTGGTGGCTCGCGCGCCTCGAGCGGGTACACGCCGTACTGTCCGCCGCGTAGACCCGTCTTCCTGTCCCTGCACGCGACCGGACGACGGACGGGAGGCACGGTGCCAGCTGGCACCGTGCCTCCCGTCCGGTCCTGGTCACGACCAGGGTCGCGTCAGTGACGCGCGTCGCTCACAGACCCGAGTAGCTGTGCAGGCCCTTGAAGAAGACGTTCACGACCGAGAAGTTGAACATCACGGCAGCGAAGCCGATGAGCGCCAGCCACGACGACCGCGCACCGCGCCAGCCACGCGTCGCACGGGCGTGGATGTACCCGGCGTAGACGACCCAGATGATGAAGGTCCAGACCTCCTTGGTGTCCCAGCCCCAGTACCGACCCCAGGCACGCTCCGCCCAGACCGCACCGGCGATCAGGGTGAAGGTCCAGAGGACGAAGCCGACGAGCAGGACGCGGTAGGTCAGGACCTCGAGGCGGTCGGCGTCCGGCAGGGTCGCCATGAAGCGGAGCTTGCCCGACGCGGTCCGGCCCTGGCGGTACGTCTGCACGAGCTGCGCCACCGCGAGCCCTGCACCGAGTGCGAAGAACCCGGTGCCGGCGATCGCCACGAAGACGTGGATGACGAGCCAGTACGACTGCAGCGCCGGCTGCAGCGGGACGACGGGGACCCAGTAGTTCACCGTCGCGATGCCGAGCAGGATGATCGTCAGCCCGGTGATGAAGACACCGAGGAACTTCAGGTTCTGCCAGAACTGCACGAGCAGGAAGATGAGCGTGATGAGCGCCGTGCCGGTGAGCGAGAACTCGAACATGTTGCCCCACGGCACCCGGTCGGCCGCGATGCCGCGCAGGACAACGGAGCCGATGTGCAGCACCAGGGCGAGGACCGTCATGGCCATGCCGACGCGCTCGAACTTCGTGCCCCGCCCGGCGGAGCCGCCGGCGTTCGCCGGAGGTGCCGCGACCGGCTCGAGCACGACGGTGCCGCCCCGGACGGTGGCGACGGTCTTCACCGAGCGCGCCGCGTCCACCGAGCCCGTCGCCGCTGCGTCGTCCGAGTCCGCACCCGTCTTCTTCGCCGCCGCTGTCACCTCGCCGGAGCGTTTCGCCATGTCCAGCGCGAACGAGATGAACGCGATGACGTAGACCGCCATCGCGGAGTACGTCAGCACGACCGAGTAGGTCGCGAGGTTCGTGGTCATGTCGTTCACTGGGGCATCCTAACTCCGAGGTCCGACGTGTGGCGTTGTGCGATGTCCCCGACGGCCCGCTCGAGGTTGGGGTCCTCGCCACGGGCGAGACCCGCGTACTCCAGGTCGTACTCGCCGTTCGCTGCGCCCTTCCGGGGCACGACCTTCACCCACACGCGTCGGCGCGGGACGAAGAGCGACGTGAGCAGCCCGAGGGTGGAGAGCAGCGCGAAGCCGGCGACCCATGCCTGCGACGGGTCGTGGTGCACGTCGAGCGACACGTAGCGCTTGACGCCGTCGAAGGTGATCGACCCCGCACCGTTCGGCAGCTTCTTGGTCTGCCCGGGCTCGAGCGCGATGCTCGCCGTGTCGGACTGACGGCCGGCGATCTGCGTGAGCCCCTTGGTGTCGAGCGTGTAGACGCTCTGCGGCACGCCGCTGTCGAGCCCGAGGTCACCGGTGTAGACCTGCAGCGTCAGCAGCGGGTTCTGCGTGTCCGGGTAGGCGCTCGTGTACGCGCCGGAAGCGAGCTTCGACGCCGTCGGGTAGAAGAACCCGACCATGCCGAGCTGGTCCGGCAGCGCGTCCGGCACCTTGATGACGCCCGTGGACGTGTAGTTGGCGTCCTCGGGCAGGAACGGCACGACGTCCTGGAACGCCACGTTGCCCTCGCCGTCGCGCACGGTGACGTTCATCGCGTAGCCGTTGCCGAGCAGGTAGACGTTGGTGCCGCCCACGTGCAGCGGGTCGTTCACGCCCAGACGGCTGGTCGTCGCCTCGCCGCCCTTCTCCTTGCTCGTCACGGTCGCCGAGTAGTCGAGCGCCTGGCCGAGGGCGTCGAGGTTGCGCTCCTCGTACTTCGTGACGAACTTGTCCAGCGTCAGGTTGTAGCCCTTGAGGTCGGTCTGCTGGAACCAGCGACCCGGGTTGAACGAGTCGTAGGAGCCGAGGACGTTCGAGAACGTCTGCCCCTCGACCAGCAGCCGCTGACCGGTGAACCCGAACCCGCCGCCGACACCGACGGCCAGCAGGACGCCCACGAGCGCCGCGTGGAACACCAGGTTGCCGGTCTCGCGCAGGTAGCCGCGCTCCGCGCTCACCGAGTCGCCGAAGCGCTCGACGCGGTACCCGGAGCGCTTCAGGATCGCCATCGCGCGCGTCACCGCGTGCTCGCTGGACGGGAGGCCCGTGGCCGCGTCGATCCCGGTGGTGCCGTCGATCATCGCCTCGGGCTGCACCGCCACGGTGCGGAAGCCCGCCAGTCGCGTCAGGCGGACGGGGGTGCGGGGGGGACGGGTGCGGAGCGCCTGCCAGTGGTGCTTCGTGCGCGGCACGATGCAGCCGATCAGGGAGACGAACAGCAGCAGGTAGATCGCCGAGAACCACACCGAGGTGTAGGTGTCGAAGACCTGCAGCTTGTCGAGGATCGGGTAGAGCGTCGCGTGGTCGGCCTTGTACTGGACGACACCGTTCGGGTCGGCGGTGCGCTGCGGCACGAGCGAGCCCGGGATCGCCGCGAGGGCGAGCAGCATGAGCAGGAACAGCGCGGTGCGCATGCTCGTGAGCTGTCGCCAGAAGAACCGGAGGGTGCCGACGAAGCCGAGCTTCGGCTGGTTGATGCCGGCGTCGCCGGGTCCGGAGCCGTCGACGTGGTCGGACGGTCGCTGCGGGTCCGACGCGGTGTCGGCGCCCGTCGCTTCGGTTTCGGGATCAGACCGCGGGGACAAAGCTCTGGATCACCGCCCCGACGCTCGACATGACGGCCGACCAGATTCCGGTGACCATGAGCAGACCGATGACGATCAGGATCGCTCCTCCGATGATGTTGACGGTGCGCATGTGGCGCTTCACGGCGCGGATCGCACCGGTCGCCCAGCCGGCCCCGAGGGCGACGAGGACGAACGGGATGCCGAGGCCCAGGCAGTACGCGACGCCGAGCCACATGCCCTGCCAGGCACTGCCCGACTGCACGCTGAGCAGGTTGATGGCGGCGAGGGTCGGACCGAGGCACGGGGTCCAACCGAGCCCGAACACGATGCCGAGCAGCGGGGCGCCGACGAGTCCGGTCGCGGGTGTCCAGCTCGGCTTGATGGTGCGCTGCATGAACGTGAACCGGCCGACGAACACCAGCCCCATCGCGATGACGACGACGCCCAGGATCTGCGTGATGAGGTCGCGCCACCGCACGAGCCAGAACCCGAGCGCCCCGAACACCGTCGTGTACGCGACGAAGACCGCCGTGAAGCCGAGGATGAACAGGAGCACGCCGAGCACGACCCGTCCGCGGCGCTGCCCGCCCTCGGCGATCCCGCCGACGTACCCGAGGTAGCCGGGCACGAGCGGGAGCACGCAGGGCGACAGGAACGAGACGAGCCCCGCGAGCGCCGCCACGGGCAGCGCGACGGCCATCTGGCCGCTCAGGATCGCCTCGGCGAAGGGGTTGGAGGCCACGGGTCAGGAGGCCTTGCCGGCGTCGACTTCGTCGCTGATCAGGGTCTTCAGGATGCTCGTGCCGTCGACGGCGCCGAGCACCCGGGCAGCCACGCGGCCCTTGGTGTCGAGGACGATCGTGGCCGGCACGGCGTTCGGGGCGATCTGACCGGACAGGGCGAGCTGCATCGTGCCGGTCTTCTGGTCGAGGACGGTCGGGTAGTCGACGCCGAAGGTGCGCTCGAAGGCGGCTGCGGTCGCTGCCTCGTCGCGGACGTTGACGCCGATGAACGCGACGTCGTCGGCACCGGCGTAGGACTCGTGCACCTCGTTGAGGTACTTCGCCTCGGCGCGGCACGGCGGGCAGCTCGCGTACCAGAAGTTCAGGACGACGACCTTGCCCTTGAGGTCCTTCGACGAGACGGTGTCGCCGTCAGAGTCCTTCGCTTCGAAGTCGACCGCGTCGGACCGCTTGTCGGCGGTGACCTCGGTCACCGCGCCGTCGCCGGAGATGTAGTTCTGGGTGGTGCCGTTGCCGTACTGCTTCGCGAGGCCACCGTTGTCCGACGAGCACCCGGACAGGACGAGCGCCGCGGCGACCGCCGTCGCTGCGAGGACGGCGAACCGCTTGCTGATGACGCTCACACTGCTCCTTCGTCGACGGCGGTCGCGCGCAGCTCCTGCGCGGGATCCGTGTACCCGACCTCGGTGAACCGACCGGTCGACGTGGCGGGCACCCGTTCGACGGTCGTGATGCTCGACAGGTCGCAGCGACGTTTGCGTGGGTCGTGCCAGAGCGACTCTCCCGCGAGCTTGCGGTGGACCGTCCAGATCGGCAGCTGGTGGCTGACCAGGACGACGTCGCCGCCGTCCACGCTCTCCCACGCCGTCGTCATCGCGGCGAGCATGCGGTTCGCGATCGACTCGTACGCCTCGCCCCAGCTCGGCCGGAAGGGGTTCGCGATCCAGGGCCACTCCGCCGGACGGCCGAGCGAACGCTTCGTGAAACCCGGGGGCTGCCCCTCGTACCGGTTCGTCGGCTCGATGAGGCGCTCGTCCAGCGTGACGTCGAGCCCGTACGCGGCCGACCACGGCGCCGCGGACTCCTGCGTGCGCTGCAGCGGCGAGGCGACGATCCGGCGCACGTCGACACCGGCGTCCTTCCACGCGGTCGCCGAGGCGAGGGCCATCTGCTTGCCGAGGTCGCTCAGTCCGAAGCCCGGGAGCCGCCCGTACAGGACGCGGTCGGGGTTGTGCACCTCGCCGTGCCGGACGAGGTGGAGTCGAGTGGCGGGCATGGGTTCCAGTGTAGGTCGCCCACCGGTGCTCACCGGCCCCACAGCCGATTCACCGGATGCGGAAGCGCTCAGCCGAGCTCGCCCGACAACCGCCCGTGGATGGCCACCGACCCGGTGTTGAGGCCCACCACCTCGACCGTGGACCCGTGCTTGGCGAACCGCTGCTCGACCCCGTCGAGGGCCGCGACCGTCGAGGCGTCGAAGACGTGCGCGTCGGACAGGTCGATGACCACGTGCTCCGGGTCCTCGGCGTAGGAGAACCGCGTGACGAGGTCGTTCGACGACGCGAAGAAGAGGGCGCCGCGCACCCGGTACCGCACGGTGTGCTCGTCGACCGGCTCGCGCACAACGGTGACGACGTGCGCCGCCCGGCGCGCGAAGACCAGCGCCGCGACGACGACCCCGACGAGCACGCCGGTCGCGAGGTTCTCGGTCACGACGACCACGACGACGGTGATCAGCATGACCGCGGTCTCGCCGAGCGGCATCCGCCGCAGGGTGCGCGGACGGATGCTGTGCCAGTCGAAGGTCGCCACGCACACCATGAGCATCACGGCGGTCAGCGCGGCCATCGGGATCTGGGCGACGAGGTCGTGCAGCACGATCGTCAGGACGAGCACGGATGCACCGGCGACGAAGGTCGAGATCCGGGTCCGTGCGCCCGCGGTCTTCACGTTGATGACCGTCTGGCCGATCATCGCGCAACCACCCGTGCCGCCGAAGAACGCCGACGCGATGTTCGCGACGCCCTGCCCCCAGGACTCCCGCCACTTGCTCGAGCCGGTCTCGGTGATGGAGTCGACGAGTTGCGCGGTCAACAGGGTCTCGATGAGGCCGACGATCGCGACGCCGAACGCGTACGGCGCGATGACCTGCAGCGTCTCGAAGGAGAACGGGGTGACGATGCCGGTGAACCCGGGCAGCGCGGTGGGCAGTTCGCCCTCGTCGCCGACCGTGGGGACGACGACGCTGAAGAGCATGGTGATGCCGGTGATCACGACGACCGCGACGAGCGGCGCCGGGACCGCCTTGGTCAGGAACGGGAAGCCGACGATGATCGCGATGCCGAGGGCGGTGAGCGGCCAGACGACGAACGGGACGTCGTCGCCGAGCAGGTTGGGCAGCTGCGCGGTGAAGATGAGGATCGCCAGCGCGTTGACGAACGCCACGTTGACGCTGCGCGGGATGAAGCGCATCAGGCGCGCGACCCCGAGGAACCCGAGCACGAGCTGGAACACGCCACCGAGCACGATCGCGGGCACGAGGTACTCGATGCCGTGTTCGCGGACGAGCGGCGCGATGACCAGGGCCACCGAACCGGCGGCGGCGGACACCATCGCCGGACGGCCGCCGACGATCGAGATGACGACCGCGATGACGACGCTCGAGAACAGGCCCACCGCGGGGTCGACCCCGGCGACGACGGAGAACGAGATCGCCTCGGGGATGAGCGCGAGCGCGGTGACGACCCCGGCGAGGAGTTCGCGGGTCAGCATGCGGGGTGAGCGGAGGGTGGTGAGGACGCTCGGGGCCGCCGGCGCGTGTGTGATCACGGACATCGATGGGAACTCTACCCTCACGTGAGGGTAGAGTTGTGCACCGTGAGCACCACCGACACCCCGGACACGATGCACATCGGCGAGCTGGCAGACCGTGCCGGCATGTCCCTGCGGACGATCCGCCACTACGACGAGGTCGGGCTGCTCGTGCCGAGCGGCCGCACCACGGGCGGGTTCCGGGTCTACACCGCGCAGGACCTGGACCGGCTGCTCGTGATCCGCCGCATGAAACCGCTCGGGTTCACGCTCGACGAGATGGCGGACCTGCTGCGGGTCGTCGATGCGCTGGCGGCGAAGGACCCCGACGACGAGCCCGCGCTGGCTGCACGCCTCGACGAGTACCTCGACGACGCCCGGGCCCGGCACGCCAAGCTCGTCGAGCGCGCCGGCATGGCCGAGGAGTTCATCGGCACCCTGGGGTCACTCCGCGCTTCGCTCCCCTGACCGTGCGGCGCCCACCGCCGCGGTGGCCCCCGGGCGCGCGCGCTCGGCGCGGAGCCGCGCGCGCTCGTGATGGGCTGCGTCCCATTCGCGCAAGCGACGCCGGATCTCGTCGTGCTCCCAGATGACACGGCGCGCCTTCCTCGGTCTGAACCGGTACTTCCGCCTGATGCGTTCTCGCCACTCGGCCTCTCGACGCTCCAAGAGCTCGACCACCGGATCACGCTCCGTCACTCCGTGTTCGTCCACGTTGCCTCTCTTCCCGTGATGAGTTCCAACACGATGTTGCCCACCGCCTCGTCGTCGTCCCGAAGAATCTGCATTTCGTACATCGCTTTCGCGCTGGCGCGACCGAGCTCGGCGCGACCGATGTCGTCGGCACACGTCTGGTCCACCGTCCAGACGAAGCGCGACCAAGCTCGGTCCCGCTGCTCGCGCGCGACGTCCCGCCGCCACCGGATGACCGCCCACCGCCCACCGACGAACGCCGCGAGCAGCGTGAACGCCGCCGTGCACAGCGCTGCTGCCACGCCCGCGACCGCCGCAGGCGGCCAGGTCGCGAGCTCCCCCGTCCCCCTCCCCACCCGGTCCCCCTCTCGTCCCGCGACCCGGCCACGTCGAGAACGCTACGGACCCACGCGACGCCCCACGGGCCTCCCGGTCAGACCTGTGGACGACGCCGAGCGCAGGCCGCCCTGTGGAGGGGAACACCCTGCGGACCGACGCCGCCGGACGCAGACGGTTAGACTCGACCACCGTGATCGAACGCACCCGCATCGCCGACCTCGCTGCCCTCCCCGACGGCCCCGTCTCCGTGGCCGGATGGGTCGAGACCGTCCGAGACCAGAAGAAGGTGCAGTTCGTCGTCCTCCGCGACGAATCCGGCGCCGTCCAGCTCGTGAACCCCGCCACGCGCGAGGCCGAGGACGGTGACGACGCCGCCCAGGCCGCGCTCGCCACCACCACCGAGATCTCGGCCCTCGCCCACGGCACCTTCATCCACGCCACCGGCACCCTGAAGCACGACGAGCGCGTCAAGCTCGGCGGGCTCGAGGTCAAGGTCGGCACGCTCGAGGTGGTGAGCGCCGCGATCCCGGAGACGCCGATCGCCGACGACTCGTCGCTCGACAAGCGGCTCGACTGGCGCTTCCTCGACCTGCGCAACCGCAAGCAGAACCTCATCTTCCGCATCCAGACGACGCTGGAGCACGCGTTCCGCACCTACTGGGTGGACCGCGACTACATCGAGATCCACACGCCGAAGCTGATGGCGTCGGCGTCCGAGTCGCGCGCCGAACTCTTCCAGCTCGAGTACTTCGAGACGACCGCCTACCTGGCGCAGTCGCCGCAGAACTTCAAGCAGATGGCGCAGCCGGCCGGCTTCGGCGCCGTGTTCGAGATCGCCGACGCGTTCCGCGCGGACCCCTCGTTCACGAGCCGCCACGCGACCGAGTTCACGAGCGTCGACGCCGAGTTCTCGTGGATCGAGTCCCACGAAGACGTCATGGCGATGCACGAAGAGGTCCTGGTCGCCGGCATCACCGCCGTCAAGGAGAAGTACGGCAAGGACATCGAGGAGGTCTTCGGCTTCGAGCTGCAGGTCCCCGCGACGCCGTTCCCCCGCGTGACCCTGGCCGAGGCCCGGAAGATCGTGGCCGACAGCGGACACGACGTCGTCCGCGCCGACGGTGACCTGGACCCCGAGGGCGAGCGCCGCGTCGCCGCCTGGGCGAAGGAGCACCACGGTTCCGAGTTCGTGTTCGTCACCGAGTACGACGCCTCGATCCGGCCGTATTACCACATGCGCAAGCCGGGTGACCCGTCGCTCACGAACAGCTACGACCTCATCTTCAACGGCGCGGAGATCTCCACGGGCGCGCAGCGCGAGCACCGCGTCGACGTGCTCGAGGCGCAGGCCGTCGAGAAGGGCCTCGACCCCGAGGAGCTCGGCTGGTACCTCGACTTCTTCCGCTACGGCGTACCGCCGCACGGTGGGTTCGGCATGGGCCTCGCGCGCGTGCTCATGCTCATGCTGGGTGAGCCGTCCATCCGCGAGGTCACGTACCTCTTCCGTGGACCGACGCGCCTGACCCCGTAGTCGCGTCACGCGTCTCCCCGCGCGAGCGCACTTGGTGAACAGGAATGGTCGCCTCCCGATGTGGGAGGCGACCATTTCTGCTCACGAAGCGCCGCAGCGCACGCAGCGCCGGGGGCGGGACGGGAGGCCCGGCTCAGCTCTGCCAGTCGATGGCAGCCCGCCCCGTGACCAGTCCACGGATCTCGGCTGCGGCAGCCTGGTGGTCCGGGTGCACCTGGTACTCGTCGAGTCCGGCGAGGTCGTCGAACGACGCGACGACGGCGACGTCGCTGTTCTTCTCCGGGTAGGCGACGTTCTCGACGACCTCGAGCGAACGGATCGACCCGATGGTGCCGCTCAGGCCGGTGAGGAGTTCGCGGATCCGAGCGATGGTCGCGGCGCGGTCGAGGTCTTCGCGCAGGGTCCAGGCGACGACGTGGGAGATCATGCGGGGGAACCGGCCTTCTCGAGGGCACGTGCGAGCCGGTCGGCGTCGACGTGCCAGTTGCTGTGGACGTGCCCGTCGACCAGCACGACGGGGATGTCCTCCGCGTACTCCTGGCGGAGGGCGTCGTCGTCGAGGATCGAGCGTTCCTGCAGGGTCACGCCAGGGTGTTCGGCGACGACGCGTTCGACCACGGGCCGTGCGTCGTCGCAGAGGTGGCATCCGGGCTTCGTCAGGAACGTCACTGCGGGCATGGCTCCAGCGTAGCCCGGGAACGCAAAAGCCCCGGCGAACCGGGGCTTCACGTGCAGACCTCTCTCGATCTACTTCTTGTTGCGACGCTGGTGACGCGTCTTGCGAAGGAGCTTGCGGTGCTTCTTCTTCGCCATGCGCTTGCGACGCTTCTTGATGACAGAACCCATGTGGACCTCGCTCGGACTGTGCTGATGTATCGGACACCGGGCCGTCGAGACCGCGGAAAATCAACCCGGCCGAGTCTACCGGAGGGCTGACGCGATGTCGAACGCGCCCGGAACGGACGTGCGTGCGTTCAGCCGACGTCTGCGATGCCACCGCGCAGCACGTCGGCGACGGCTGACTCGGGGACACGGAAGGACCGGCCGAAACGGATGGCGGGGAGCTCACCGGCGTGGACCATGCGGTACACGGTCATCTTCGAGACACGCATCATCTCGGCGACCTCAGCGACGGTGAGGAAGCGCACGTCGTCGAAACTGCCGGTCATGATCCGCCTTCGGTGGCTCGCACGCGATCCGCGCACGGGTTTGGTGTGACCTGTGTGGTCACCGGCAACTGTAGAGGCGCGTGCGACCCAGTGTCCAGGCTCAGTCTTCGTCGCCGCGGCGGGTGAAGCGCTTGCGGCTGCGGTCGACGACACGCTCCCAGCCCTGCTGCGCGCCCGAGATCGCCGCGGTGGCCCGGTAGGACGCCTCGGCCATGACGCGCCCGAGCTCGGTCCCGACCTCGACGGTGGTCTTGCCGGCCGCACCGCTCCGGCGGACGGACACGGGCTGACCGTCGGGGGTCCACGCCGTGGTCGCGGGCATGCCGTCGGCGTCGACCGCCCCGGTGAACGGCAGGACCCAGTCCTCCAGCGACACGAGCGGTTCCGGGTCGAGCCGGTAGAAGCGGTGCTGCCCCTCTTCACGGCTGGTGACGAGTCCGATGTCGCGCAGGACCCGGAGGTGCTTCGACACCGTCGGCTGGCTGACGCCCAGCCGTTCCACCAGCTGCCCGACGCTGAGTTCCCCGCCGGTGACGTCCGATCCGTACGCGGCGAGGAGGGTCCCGAGCAGCTCGCGCCTCGTGGGGTCCGCCACGACGGAGAAGATGTCGGCCATGCGGGCAAGGCTAGCCGGGGCACCACGGATGTACCATGACGAACCGTCCCGGCCCATGTCCTCGGAGGCATACGATGCTCGACCGTACCGAGCCGCTCCCGCGGCACGTGACCGTCACCCGACGACGGGGCGGACGGATCGCGACGGTCCTGCGCTCGTCGCCGTCACGTCTGGCGATCCTGGTGTTCGTCGCCCTCATCTTCGTGTTCACGGCGCTGTTCATGACCCCGTGGGCGGCGGCCGACGGCACCGGCACGCACTTCTCCGACGCGCTGTTCACGGCGGCCTCGGTGGTCTGCGTCACGGGCCTCGCGACCGTCGACATGGCCACGCACTGGTCGGTGTTCGGCAAGGTCCTCGTGGTGATCGGGACACAGATCGGTGCGGTGGGCGTCCTGACCTTCGCGTCGATCCTCGGGCTCTTCGTGACCCGCAAGCTCGGGCTCCGCGCGAAGCTGATGGCCGCCGGCGACTCGAACCCGCTCCGCACCCACCACGGGGCCGTCCCCGAGGGGCAGGCCGTCCGCCTCGGCGAGGTCGGCACCCTGCTCGCCACGGTCGCGGTGAGCACCCTGTCGATCGAGATCGTCCTCGGCCTGCTGCTGCTGCCGTCCGTGCTGATCGCCGGCATCCCGTTCTGGACCGCGGTCGGCGACTCCTTCTACTACGCCGCCATGGCGTTCACGAACACCGGCTTCTCGCCGAACGCGGACGGCCTCGACCCGTTCGCCCACGACTACTGGTTCCTGACGCTCCTGATGATCGGTGTCGTCGCGGGGTCGATCGGCTTCCCGGTCATCCGCACCCTGACGAAGCAGCTGCGCACCCCGCGCCGGTGGCCCATCCACGTCAAGCTCACGCTGGCCACGAGCGCCGTCCTGCTCGTCGGCGGTGCGATCGTCTACACCGCGCTCGAGGCGTCGAACCCGACGACCTTCGGCGAAGAAGGAGCCGGCCGGACCGCGTTCCAGGCGCTCTTCCTGTCGACGATGACCCGGTCCGGCGGCTTCTCGCTCGTCGACTTCGACCAGCTGAACGGGTCGAGCCTGCTCGTCACCGACATGCTCATGTTCATCGGCGGTGGGTCGGCCTCGACCGCCGGCGGCATCAAGGTCACGACCCTCGCCGTGCTGTTCCTCGCCGCGGTCGCCGAGGCGCGCGGCCGCCAGAGCATGGAGGCGTTCGGCCGCCGGATCCCGAGCGACGTGCTGCGGGTCGCGGTCGCCATCGTGCTCTGGGGCGCGACGATCGTGGCGGTCGCAACCGTGGTGCTCCTGCAGATCACCGACGACTCGCTCGACCGGGTGCTGTTCGAGGTGATCTCGGCGTTCTCGACCAGTGGGCTGTCCTCCGGCGTGTCCGCGAACCTGCCCGAGTCCGGCAAGTACGTCCTGGCCGCCACCATGTTCCTCGGCCGGGTCGGTACAGTGACCATCGCCGCAGCCCTGGCCGCGAGTCAGAGCCGGCAACTGTTCCGCCGTCCCGAGGAGAGGCCGATCGTTGGCTGACCGAACCCGTCCCCCGCACCCGATGGGTGCGATCAGTCACGACGCACCCGTGCTCGTCATCGGCCTCGGCCGGTTCGGCGCCGCCACCGCCGGTCAGCTCGAGCGCCAGGACCGCGAGGTGCTGGTCGTCGACACCGACCCGGGCCTCGTGCAGAAGTGGTCCGACCGGGTCACGCACGCCGTGCAGGCCGACGCGACCGACATCGACGCGCTGCGCCAGATCGGTGCGCAGGACTTCGCGATCGCGGTCGTCGGCACGGGCAGTGACCTGGAGTCGAGCGTGCTGATCACCGCGAACCTGGTCGACCTCGGCATCCCGCAGATCTGGGCGAAGGCCATCAGCCGGTCGCACGGCACGATCCTGTCCCGCATCGGCGCGAACCACGTCGTCTACCCGGAGCGCGAGGCCGGCGAGCGCACGGCGCACCTGGTGTCCGGGCGCATGCTCGACTTCATCGAGTTCGACGACGACTTCGCGGTGGTGAAGATGTTCCCGCCGCGGGCGGTGCGCGGCAAGGACCTCGCGACCACGGTGATCCGCACGCGGTTCGGTCTGACGGTGCTCGGCATCAAGCCGCCGGGCAGCCCGTTCGTGCCGGCGACCCCGGAGAGCATCATCGGCGAGAACGACGTGATCATCGTCTCGGGGTCCGAGACGGACCTGGAGCGATTCGCCGCCTACGAGTAGCGCGCTCGGCGTCGGTCGAGCCTGCCGCGCCGGCCGTGCCTACGACGCCGCGATCTCCTCCGCACGCGCGATCGCCGCGCGCGACGCGCGCAGGAACGTGTCGGCCAGGTCGGCGTCCTGCAGCACCGCGACGGCCCGCTCGGTGGTGCCCTTCGGGCTCGTGACGGCGCGCCGCAGGTCGGCGGGTCCGCGATCCGACCGGTCGAGCAGCTCGACGGCGCCCCGGAGCGTGCCCTGCACCATCGTGGCTGCCTGGTCCGGGGTGAAGCCGATCGCCTCGGCGGCGCGCTGCCACTCCTCGACGAGCAGGAAGACGTAGGCGGGGCCGGAGCCGGACACCGCCGACAGGGCGTCGAGCTGCGCCTCGGGCACCTCGATCACCCGTCCCGACGCCGTGAACACCGACGACGCGAGCGCGACGGCATCGGCGTCCGCCGAGGCCCCGGCGCTGATCCCCGTGACGCCGTGGCCGACGCCGATCGGCGTGTTCGGCAGCGCACGGACGACGCGGACCCCGTCCGGCACCCGCGACTCCATGCTCGCGGTGGTGGTGCCGACCGCGACGCTGACCAGCACCGCGCCGGGCTCCAGCTCGGCGGCGACCTCGTCGAGCAGGTCCGCGATCATGTACGGCTTCACGCCGACGACGACGAGTGCCGCACCACGGACGGCCGCGCGGTTCGCGCCGGGGTCGGTGTCGCTCGCGGTGGCGTCGAGCCCGCGCTCGCGGTGGGCGGCCGCCGACGCCTCGGACTTCGTCGTGAGGGTCACGGTTGCCGGGTCGAGTCCGGCGGCGAGCAGGCCGTCGAGGACCGAGCCGGACATGGAGCCGACGCCGAGCAGGGCGGTACGGGGCAGGTCGATCGTCATGCTCCCGACCCTACCGACCGGCCTCGCCTAGGATCGTCTTCCAGATCCGGAGAAGGGGACAGCTGTGAGCGCTTCAGGAGGCACGAAGGCGATCCTCGCCGCACTCGGTGCGAACGTCGGCATCGCGATCGTGAAGTTCGTCGCGGCGGCGATCAGCGGGTCCGCGTCGATGCTGGCCGAGGGCGTGCACTCCCTGGCCGACTCCGCGAACCAGCTCCTCCTGCTGCTCGGCGGACGCCGGGCACGCCGTGCCGCCGACGAGGAACACCCGTTCGGCTACGGCCGCGAGCGCTACGTGTACGCCTTCGTCGTCTCGATCATCCTGTTCTCCGTCGGCGGCGTCTTCTCGCTCTACGAGGGCATCGAGAAGCTCACCCACCCACATCCGCTCGAGAACTGGTGGCTGCCGCTCCTCGTGCTCGTCATCGCGATCGGGCTCGAGGGCTTCTCGCTCCGCACCGCCCTGAAGGAGGCCCGGCCGCAGAAGGGCTCCCAGAGCTGGGTCCAGTTCGTCCGCCGCGCCAAGGCGCCGGAACTCCCCGTCGTCATGCTCGAGGACACCGCGGCACTGCTCGGCCTGGTGTTCGCACTCTTCGGCGTCGGACTGACCGCGATCACCGGCAACGGGGTGTTCGACGCGATCGGCACGATCTTCATCGCCGCCCTGCTCATCGCCGTCGCGGTCGTCCTGGGCATCGAGACGAAGAGCCTGCTCGTCGGCGAGGGTGCGACCGCCGCCGACGTCGAGCGGATCAAGCACGCGGTGCTCGACGGCCCGGAGGTCGACTCGATCATCCACATCAAGACCCTGTACCTGGGCCCGGACGAGCTGATGGTCGGCGTGAAGGTCGCCGTCGACGGCGACCGCCGCCTGGGGGACGTCGCCGCGGGCATCGACACGGTCGAGCACCGGGTGCGCTCCGCGGTGCCGATCGCCCGGGTCATCTACGTCGAGCCCGACGTGCTCCGCACCGGTCCGCGCCCGCCGACCGAGGCGATCGTCATCCTCGCCGCTGACTGAAGAACGCGTCGAGCAGCGCGGCGCACTCGCGTTCGAGCACGCCGCCGACGACCTCGGAGCGGTGCGGCAGCCGGCGGTCCCTGGCGATGTCGTAGACGCTGCCGGTCGCGCCCGCCTTCGGGTCCCACGCGCCGAACACGACCCGCGGCACGCGCGCGGCCAGGATCGCCCCGGCGCACATCGGGCACGGCTCGAGCGTCACGACGAGCGTGTGCTCGTCGAGGTGCCAGTCCCCCGTCACCGAGGCTGCCGCACGGAGCGCGAGCACCTCGGCGTGGGCGGTCGGGTCCTGCAGCGCCTCGCGCTCGTTCCGGCCGACGGCGACGACCACGCCGTCTCGGTCGAGCACCACTGCCCCCACGGGCACGTCGCCGGTCGCCAGGCAGGCCCGGGCCTCGTCGAGCGCGCGCTCCATCGCCGGGACGAACGGGCGGGCAGCGGGCGCTTCCACGGGACCTCCAGGTGGTCGGCAGCACGGTAGGCTCGACCCTATGCGAGTCCACGTCGCCGACCACCCGCTCATCACCCACAAGCTCTCGGTGCTCCGCGACCGGACCACACCCTCCCCCACGTTCCGCGCCCTGACCGAAGAGCTCGTCACGCTCCTCGCGTACGAGGCCACGCGGAACGTCCGGGTCACCGCGACGCCCATCGACACCCCCGTGGCGCACACCATGGGCGTCTCGATCGCCAAGCCGCGTCCGCTCGTCGTCCCGATCCTGCGTGCCGGCCTCGGCATGCTCGAGGGGATGGTCAAGCTCGTACCGACGGCCGAGGTCGGGTTCCTCGGCATGGCCCGCAACGAGGAGACGCTCGAGCCGCAGACCTACGCCGAGCGCCTGCCCGACGACCTGTCCGGCCGACAGTGCTTCGTGCTCGACCCGATGCTGGCCACCGGCGGCACCCTCGCCGCCGCCATCGACTTCCTGTTCGCCCGCGGCGCCGAGGAGATCACCTGCGTGTGCATCCTCGGTGCGCCGGAGGGGCTCGCCATGGTCGAAGAGGCCGTCGGCGACCGCAACGTCTCGATCGTCCTCGGTGCCCTCGACGAGAAGCTCGACGAGAACGGGTACATCGTGCCCGGTCTCGGCGACGCCGGCGACCGCCTCTACGGTCTGGCCGAGTAGGCAGTCGACGTCACCGACGATCGACGGGAGGCCCGTGGCGACACCGCCACGGGCCTCCCGTCGTCCGTGAGCCCGGTCCACCGCCACCGGTGCGCGGAACGCACCGTCTGCCCGGACGGTTGACACCGCCTTGGTATACCGCCGATACTCGTCCCATGACTGCAACCGTGTCCACCCGCGTCCTCTCCGAGGTCCAGGGGACTGCCGGCATGATGATGCCGGTCGCCGTCATGCGTTGTCGAATGTGTGCCTGATCGGCACCCGTTCCAGCCGGATCCCCCGCGACACCACCCCGGTCGCGAGCGTGTGATCCCCGGGTGACGGACACCGTCGGCGACGCGCACCACGTCACGAGGTCTGTCTCCCGTTCCCCCGGGTCCGCCCCGGTCCGCAGCAGGACCGCAGGGCACATCGGCATCCAGCCGTACCCGGGTCGACGCATTCGACACCGCCGCCAGCGCCACACGCGCACCGGCCACATCGCCCGGAGAACCACCATGTCGCTCACCATCGCCCAGCCCCGCACCGCGCTTCGCACCGCCGCTCCGGCGCCGACCGACCTCGGTACGGTCACCCCGATCCGTCCGCGTCCCGCGACACCGGCCACGACCGGGCAGACCAGCGTGCCGACCAGCCCGGTCGTCGCACCGCCGCGCAACCGCTCCCTGCCCGAGGGCACCGAGGCCCGTGGCTTCGCGCTCTACGTCGGGATCGACGAGGCGAAGGCGGCAGCGGCCGGCACGACGCTCGCAGCCGTCGTCGAGCAGCTGAAGGCACTGACCGCGCAGCTGGTGCCGAGCTCGGAGACCTACGCGGCCGTCGCCGTCGCCGCGGAGCAGTCCGGCGGCCGTGACGTCGACGTCGTCCGACTGGCCCTGCAGGACCGGTCCGCGGTCGCCGCCCGCAAGCAGGCCGAGAAGCCCGAGCCGGAGGAGACCGGGGTCGTCATCGACATCTCCCGCAAGCGCGTCACACTCGACGGCGAAGCAGCTCCCCTGACCTACAAGGAGTTCGAACTCCTGCAGTTCCTGGTGCTGCGCGAGGGCCAGACGGTGGACCGCTCGGCCATCATCGACGGCCTGTGGTCGGACGGCGAGGACGAGACCCCGAACGAGCGCACCATCGACGTGCACGTGCGTCGTCTCCGCTCCAAGCTCGGCGCGTTCGAGGAGATCGTCCGCACCGTCCGCGGCGTCGGGTACCGGTTCGACCGGCACGCCGACGTGGCCGTGCGGTACGCCTCGACGCCGTCGCCCGACCTCTTCTGATCCTGATCGGTCGCTCTTGGTGAACTCGCAGCGAACAACGCACGGGGAAGCTAGCGCGCCGTTACCGCTTCGTTATACAGTCGGTCGTGCAGACGGTGTTTGCTGTGGCACCGCCTGCGGAATGTGATTGCAGGAAACTCTTGGTGCAAGGGAGAGGGCCGGTCGCTCGGAAGAGCGGCCGGCCCTCGTGCATGTCCGAGCGCTTGCATGTCGAACCCGCGCCTGTCGGGGGCCGTCGGTAGTGTGGACGGACCGTCCGACCAGAGGGAGCGCCATCGTGAGCGAGTCACGCCGCAGCGAGAAGGCGACCGCCGTCGCTGCCTGGGAATCACTGTTCCGCGCCCAGGTCACCGTGATGCGGAGCCTCAACGCGGACTTCCCCGGCGGCGAGATCTCCTTCAACGAGTACGACGTCTGCTTCAACCTGTCGACGCAACCCGGCCGACGCTGCCGCATGCGTGACCTCACCGGTCACCTGCTCCTCACCCAGCCGAGCGTGAGCCGTCTGGTCGATCGCCTGCTCGCTCGCGGGATCGTCGAGAAGCAGCCGGATCCGTCCGATGCCCGCGGCGTGATCGTGGCACTCACCCCGCACGGGTTCGACGTCTACCGCCAGGTGGCCGTGCAGCACGCGGCGAGCATCGCGCAGCAGGTCGGCGCCGGACTGTCCGACGCCGAACTCCGCACCCTCACCGAGCTCTGCACGAAGCTTCGCCTCGCGGTCGGCACCGCACCGGGCCGACGATCCGTCACGCGGTCGGTCTCCGAGTCGGACCCGGCACCGGTGTGAGCGGCGCACTGGTCTGGCTCCGCGACGACCTGCGGCTGGCCGACAACCCCGCGCTGCGTGCCGCGATCGACCACGGTGGCGACGTCACGGTGGCCTACGTCCTCGACGACGAATCCCCCGGCATCCGTCCCGCCGGCGCCGCCAGCCGCTGGTGGCTCCACCACTCGCTCACCGCCCTGGACGGCGAACTCCGTGACCGCGACTCGCGGCTGGTGCTGCGACGGGGTGCGGCCGCCGCGGTGATCGACGCCCTCGTCGCCGACACCGGTGCCGACGCCGTGTTCTGGAACCGTCGGTACGGTCCGGCCGAGCGCGAGGTCGACGCCGGCATCAAGAGCGCCCTGCACGACCGCGGCATCGAGGCCCACAGCTTCGCGGCGAGCCTGCTCTGGGAGCCGTGGACCGTCCGCACCGGACAGGGCGAGCCGTACAAGGTGTTCACCCCGTTCTGGCGTGCTGCCCAGGCGATGCCGGAACCACGGCACCCGCTCCCGAAGCCCCGCGACCTGCCCGCTCCGGCGCGGGTCGCGAGCGACGACCTGAGCCAGTGGGACCTCCTGCCGACCCGTCCCGACTGGGCCGGCGGACTCCGCGACGCCTGGGAGCCCGGCGAGCACGGCGCACACCAGCGACTCGAGCACTTCGTCACCCACGCGCTCGAGGACTACGACCAGCGCGACGAACCCGCCATGGCCGCCACGAGCGACCTGTCCCCGCACCTGCGCTGGGGCGAGGTCAGCCCGTACCAGGTGTGGCACCGGCTGCACGGAGCGCTCGAGCCCGAGCAGCGCCAGAACGCCTCCGCCTTCCTGCGACAGCTGGCGTGGCGCGAGTTCAACTGGAACGAGTACTTCCACTGCGAGGACATCACGACGGTGAACGTGCGTCGCGAGTTCGACGCGTTCCCGTGGCGGGACGCCCCGGCGGCCGAGGTCGACCGGTGGCGCACCGGGACGACCGGGTTCGACCTCGTCGACGCCGGCATGCGCGAGTTGTGGCACTCCGGCGCCATGCACAACCGCGTCCGGTTGGCGACCGCGAGCTTCCTCGTCAAGAACCTGCTCGTCGACTGGCGCGTGGGCGAGCAGTGGTTCTGGGACACCCTCGTCGACGCCGACTCCGCCAACAACGCCGCGAACTGGCAGTGGGTCGCCGGGTCGGGCTTCGACGCGGCGCCGTACTTCCGGGTGTTCAACCCCGACCGGCAGCTCGAGCGCTTCGACCCGCACCGCGAGTACGTGCACCGGTGGGTGCCGTCGGAGGAACTCCGGCCCGAGCCGATGGTCGACCTCAAGGTGACCCGGCAGCGCGCCCTCGACGCCTACGCCGAGATGCGCCGGTCATGAGCCCGTGGGACACCGCCGTCACGCAGGTCGACGCGCTCTTCCGTGACCGTGTCGACCGGGGCGTCGCACCGAGCAGTGCGTGGGGCGTCTTCGACCGGAAGGGCCTCGTCGCCTCCGGGGGCCACGGCGATCGCGGCGACGGACAGCGGCCGGACGCCGACACCGTCTACCGGATCGCGTCGTGCACCAAGAGCGTCACCGCGGCGACGCTGCTGACGCTGGTGTCCGACGGTCGGCTCGACCTCGACGCGCCGATCACCGCGTTCGTCCCGGCGTTCGGCGCCGTGCCCCTGCCCACGCCGGACTCCCCCGTGCCGACCGTGCGGATGCTGCTGACCATGTCGGCCGGCTTCCCCACCGACGACCCCTGGGCGGACCGGCAGGAGTCGATCAGCGACACCGAGCTCGACGACGTCCTGCGCCGCGGGCTGTTGTTCGACTCCGTGCCCGGCACCCGGTTCGCGTACTCGAACCTCGGCTACGCCCTGCTCGGGCGGGTCGTCGCCGTCGTCACCGGCCGTCCGTTCACCGAGGCGGCACGCGACACCGTGCTCCGTCCGCTCGGTCTCGACCACACGGTGTTCAGCGCGGCAGAGGCGCTGGGACCGGTCGTCACCGGGTTCCGCCCGAACGACGGCGACTGGGAGCCCCTGCCGATGACCGGCCCGGGGGCGTTCTCGTCGATCGGTGGCCTGTTCTCCACCGTCCGCGACCTCGCACGGTGGGCGACGCACCTCGGGTCGGCGTCCTCCGATGCTCCGGAACCCGGCCCGGTCTCCCCCGCGGACCGCCGTCTCATGCAGCAGGCGATGCGGGTCGTGCCGTCGTCCGTCATCCCCGGCTCGTCACGCGCAACGGCGTACGGCTTCGGGCTGTTCGTCGAGCAGGACGCCCGGTTCGGCGAACTCCTCTCGCACTCCGGCGGCTACCCGGGGTTCTCGGCGCACATGCGCTGGTCTGCCCAGACCGGGCTCGGCGTCGTCGCGTTCGAGAACGCCACGCAGGCGAAGGTCTCCGCCGCAGCCCAGCAGGCGCACGACCTCCTGCTGGATGCAGCGCGTCCGGCGGCGTCCGACGGGCACGCCGACACGACGACCGGACCGGTCCGCCGCCCCGGCGCCGAGCCGACCATCCGCGCGACGCGAGCGGCGCAGGCTGCCGTGACGGGCCTCCTGACCGACTGGCAGGACGCCGTGGCGGACGCGGTCTGCACGCCGAACGTGGCGATGGACGTCCCCTACGACCGTCGCCGTCGTGCGATCGCCGCGGCGGTGGCCGAGGTGGGCGCTGACCTGACCGCCGCTCCCGTCGCCGAGGAGTCGTCGACGCCGTCGCACCTCCGGTGGTGGCTGCCCGGCACCTGCGGGCGCTTGCGCGTCGAGATCCGGCTCGCCCCCGCCGCGGCCGGACGCGTCCAGACCCTCACCGTCGTGGCGGAGCCCGCCGAGCACTGACGTGGTGGAGCGCACGCGAGAAGCCGGCCAGGTCCGCGCCGCGCTCCTTCCTCGTCACACCGGAGGGCGACCACCCACGAACCCGAGTGCTCGGGCCGCGACGCGGGTGCCCTCACGTGCAGCCGCTCCGACCCGCACGGGATCCGTCGCCCACGCCCGCACGAAGCCCGCGGCGAACGCGTCACCGGCGCCGACGGTGTCGACGACCGTGGCCGGCGTCGCGGGGACGCGGTGGACGCTCCGTCCGCGTCGCCCCACCAGCACGCCGTCGGCGCCCACCGTGACCACCACGAGCGGTACGTGCTCGGTCAGTCGCCGCACTGCGTCGTCGAGGTCGGTCGTGCCCGTCAGTTCGAGGGCCTCCTGCCCGCCGGGGAAGAGGACGTCGACGCCGACGAGGGCCTCGAGGAAGGCGGGGGCACCGACCGACCGGACGATCGCTGCCGAGGACGGGTCGAGCGACACCCGGGCCGACCCGAGCCGAGCACGGGCGACCAGGGACGCGATACGGTCGGCGCCGCCTCCGAGCATGGCGTGCCCGGTCAGGTGCACGATGTCCGCGCGTCGGGCCACGGCCTCGGGGACGTCCGCGGCGGTGAGCTTCCCGCTCGCGGCAGGGTCGGACATCGCCGTGCGGCCGCTGTCGTTGCGCACCGACACCACGACCCCGGTCGAGGTCATCGCGTCGTACCGCAGGTGCGGACGGACACCGGCGTCCTCCAGCGACCGCTCGTGGCGGTAGACATCGTCGACGCCGACCCGCGCAACCAGGTCGACCTCGGCACCGAGCCAGCCGAGCCAGGCGGCGGTGTTGCCGGCAGCACCGGTCGGTCGGTGACGGATGACGGCGGCGGGATCGTGGACGCCGATGGTGTGCGCGGTCGTCTGCACGAGCACGCCGTCCAGGACGTCGCCGACGACCAGGAAGCGTTTTCCGGCTCCCCGACGGCGCCCCGCGACCACCCGTCCGGCACGGGTCCCCTCGGGCTGCGACACGGGCACGGAGCCCTCTTGCGGCATGGACATCTGCCCCAGTGTACGGGGAACCGAGTATTGCTCCGTTTTCAGGCCGGTACAGGCGGTCACAGCAGGTGACTCCCCCACCGAGCGACCGGTAACATACTCCATGACACCGGGCGGTCGATCGCGTGACCGCCGCCGCCGATCCGACGGAGAAGCCATGCCCCGGAAGCCCGACCCGACACTCAAGCCGGCGATCCTCGAGAAGGTCACCCTGCACCTGCTCGACACCAAGCTCGAGGACGTCTCGGTGCGCAGCCTCGGTCGTGTCCTGGGCACGAGCGCCTACCCGATCGTCTACCACTTCGGCTCACGTGACGCGCTCATCGACTCGGTCGTCGAGCACCTGGCCGACACGGTCTGCCGCGCCGTGCTCGATCCCGGCGCGGACCGCGCCGCGCTCGGTGACTACCTCGTCACCACCTTCGGCGGGCTCGGCGATCCGCACCGAGCCCTCGCCGCGCGGCTCACCTTCGAACTCGGTTCGGTCGAGGCGTTGGACGGCCGCACCCGACAACGCGGTCTGCACCGAGACCGCGTCGCCGCGGTCGCCGCGTGGTGCCTCGCGCACGGCTACGACGCCGCGGCAGCCGACCGCGCCGCGCACGACGCCGTCATGGCCGCGCGCGGTGCGCAGTGGAGCGCGATCGTCGACCGGGAGCGCACCGACGCCGACGCCGTACTCCGCGCGATCGCCGACCAGCTCGCCGCGGGCGCGGCCGTCCCCGCGGCCTGATCCACGAACGGGAGGCACGGTGCCAGCTGGCACCGTGCCTCCCGTTCGTCCGTCGGTCGCGTCACGCGACCCGCGGTCGGTGGGTCAGAGCGTCACGAACGACTGCGACTTCGCGTTGGCGAAGCGCCCCGCGACGTTCTCCCAGTCGACGATGTTCCAGACGGCCTTGACGTAGTCCGCCTTGACGTTGAGGTAGTCGAGGTAGAAGGCGTGCTCCCACATGTCGAGCAGGAAGATCGGCACGAGACCGAACGGCACGTTGGCCTGCTGGTCGAACAGCTGGAACGTGGTCAGCTTCTGGCCGACGGTGTCCCAGGCCAGGACGGCCCAGCCGGAGCCCTGGATGCCGTTCGCGACAGCGGCGAACTGCGCCTTGAAGGTGTCGAACGAGCCGAAGAACTCGTCGATCGCCGCGGCGAGCTCGCCCTCGGGGACCTTGGTGTCCGGGCCGAGGTTGGTCCAGAAGATCGAGTGGTTGACGTGGCCACCGAGGTGGAACGCCAGGTCCTTCTCGAGCTTGTTGATCGCACCGAAGTTGCCCGACTCGCGCGCTTCACCGAGCTGCTGCAGCGCGGTGTTCGCTCCGGTCACGTAGGCCTGGTGGTGCTTGTCGTGGTGCAGCTGCATGATCTTGCCGCTGATGTGCGGCTCGAGTGCGGCGTAGTCGTACGGCAGCTCCGGCAGGGTGTACTCAGCCATGTGAGGTCCTTTCGATCAGTGGGTTGCGGATGGGATTCCGCGGCTCACGAGAGCCGGGAACGATCGGTGAGGGAGTGGAATTCCCGGTTGTGGTAGACCAGCGGCTCGCCGTGCTCGAGGCCGACGACGATGTCGAGGACCTCGGCGACGACGACGGTCGAGCTGCCGATCGGGGTCGTGGAGAGCGGACGGCACCGGAGCGCGCTGGCGGCGCTGGGCAGGTAGCGGTCGCCCGAGGGCAGGGTGCCCCAGATCGGGTCGTCGGCTGTGGGGCTGCCGGTCGAGGCGAAGCGTCGCGCGAGTGCGACGCTCAGCGAGTCGACCAGGTGGACGACGAAGACCGGCGCGCCGAGCACGACCCCGGCGGACCCGGAGTTCGTGGAGAGCGAGAACACGAGCACCGGCGGGTCGACCGCCACACTCGCGACGCTCGAGGCGGTGAGTCCGGTCGGACCGTCGGGCCCCTCGGCGGTGATGACGGCGACGCCGGCCGGGTGCCCGCGGAACGCGGACTTGTACGCTTCGGCGATGTTCGCCGGGGCTTCGTCGGGCATGGTGTTCGTCGTCGTTCCTTCGCGCGGGGTGAGCCGTCACTGGGCGGCCATGTCCCAACGTATGACCTGAACCATGGTTGAGGTCAACGATTCACAGGTTCGACCGCTCCCGGGCGCGCCGCGGCGATGACTTCGTGAGCAGAAATGGTCGGGTCTCGTGGCGCGACCCGACCATTTCTGCTCACGATGCGGCGCGCGTCAGCGGCGCGCGTCAGCGGCGCGCGTCAGCGACGCTTGAGCATGACGACGGCGCCCGCGGCGGCGATCACCATGAGCACCGCAGCGACGCCAGCCGTGATCGTCACGCCGGAGTCGAACGCCGCCCGCGCCGATTCGAGCAGGGCGTGACCGGCGCCGCCGCCGAGGGACGACGCGGCGGACACCGCACCGCCGAGCGTCTCCTGGGCAGCGGTGTGCGCGGTCGAGCTCAGTCCGCCCGGCACCACGACGTGCGCCCGGTAGGTGCTCGCCAGGATCGTGCCGAGGACAGCCGTGCCGAGCACCGCGCCGATCTCGTACGCCGTCTCGGACATCGCGGACGCCGCACCGGCCTTGTCCGCCGGGGCGGTCGAGATGATGAGGTCGTTCGTGACGGTCTCGGACGCGCCGATCCCGATGCCGAGCAGCACGAACGCGAACGCCAACGCCGCGATCGACGCATGGTGTCCGAGGATCGCCACCAGGGCGTACGCGGCCGCCGAGAACAGCAGCGAGACCGACACGACCCAGCGCGGCGCGACGCGGGCGACGACCGGCACCACCGCGAGGCCCGCGACGATCGTGAGCACCGAGCCGGGGATGAGCACGACGCCGGAGGCGAACGGGTCGAGCCCCGCCACGAGCTGCAGGTGCTGCGCGATGAAGAACAGGAAGCCGGTCAGCGAGAACATCGCCATCAGGTTCATGAGCACGCTGCCGGTGAACGCTGTGCTGCGGAACAGGCGCAGGTCGAGCATCGGCGTGCGCGACCGCAGCTGCCGGCGGACGAACGCGATGCCGCAGACGACCCCGACGGCGAGCATCGCGACGGCGAACCCGCGCTCCTCCGGGTGCACGAACGACTTGATCGCCCAGGCGATCGGCGCCAGCGCCCCGAGGGACAGGAACATGCTCGGCACGTCCACGGGCCCGGGCATCGGGTCGCGCGACTCCGGCACGCAGAACGGGACGCCGACGAGCATGAGCACGAGGATCGGCACCGCGACCAGGAAGACGCTGCCCCAGTGGAAGTGCGCGAGCAACGTGCCACCGACGAGCGGACCGAGGGCGTTGCCGGCCGCGAACATGGTCGACCAGACGGCCAGCGCCATCCGCCGCTCCCCCGCGTCGACGAAGACGTTGCGGATGATCGAGAGCGTCGCGGGCATGAGCATCGCCCCGAAGACCCCCATCGCGATCCGGGCAGCGACGAGCATCCAGGCGTCGGTCGCGAAGGCCGCGGCGACGGAGAACAGCGCGAAGCCGGTGGCCCCGATCACGAGGATCCGACGCCGGCCGATGCGGTCACCGATGCTGCCCATCACGACGAGCAGCCCGGCCAGGACGAGCGGGTACGCGTCGACGATCCAGAGCTGCGTGGTGGCGTCCGGGTTGAGCGCACGACTGATCGACGGCAGCGCGAAGCTCAGCACGGTGTTGTCCACCGAGATGAGCAGGACCGGCAGCATCAGCACGGCGAGCGCGAGGAACCGTCGAGCGCGGCTGCCGGTGACGCGGGTGGCGATGGGACTGGTGAGCAGTGCGGACACGGCGGACTCCTGGGACTTCGAGCCGGACCTGGTCGACGGCGGGCGGTGCGTGGGGCAGACGAGACGGGACGCGGGATGGACACGCGCCCCGTCAGGACTCCGTCAGTGTACCGTCTGGACGGTGATGGTTGCAAATGCAACCAACAGACTGACGGGAGGCCCGTGGCGGGCTCGCCACGCGCCTCCCGTCCGACGGTTGGTCCCGCCCAGAGCGACCGGCTGGAGCGGCGGCACGACCTGCGTCCGGTGCCGGGGTGCCGGGGTTCCGGGGTTCCGGTGCCGGGGTGCCGGGGTTCCGGTGCCGGGGTTCCACAACACGCCGTGTGGACTCCGCCCGGGTTCCGATGTCGGGCGGCGTGAGCGCCGACATGCCGAGATCTCGGAACCTCGGGGAAGGCGCGGGGCGGGACCGGGGCGCTGCAGGGCGGGGCGGCCGTCGTCAGGCGGAGTCGCGGACCAGCAGGCTGTGGCGCACGGTGCGCTGCACTGCAGCGCCGTGCCGCGGCAGCTCACCGGCGAGCATGCCGAGCGCGAGCGTGAGGGCCTCACGTGCGACGGCGTCGAGGTCGACCGCCAGGGTCGTCAGCATCGGCGACACCAGAGCGCCGAGCGGCAGGCCGTCGACGCCGACGACCCGGACCTCACCGGGGACGTCGACGCCCGCGCGGCGGCAGGCCTGCAGCACGCCGAGCGCCATCACGTCGTTGAAGGCCAGGATCGCGTCGAGCCGGCGCTTCCGAGCCAGGATCCGCACCGTCTCGTCGGCACCGCACTCGGCGGTGCCGTGCGGCGCGTGCACGAGCTCCGGCAAGTAGCCGCGGCGGCGCAGCGCGTCCAGCATGAGCAGGCCGCGCGCGCTCGTGTGGTCCGGCGACGAGTTGTCGAGCACGACCGGGTGCCGCACCCCGGTCGCCACCAGGTGGTCGGCGAGGGCCTCGATCGCGTCGGCGGGGTCGATCCACACCGCTGCCGTGGGCGGGTCGGAAGACGGGTCGAGCTCGACCATCGGCACGTTGCCGAGGAGCTCGCTCCACCGGTGCCGGCGCGAGCCGAGGTAGCCGATGACCACGTCGGTCTGCGCGCCGAGCGCCTGGACCATCCGGTCGGCGTCACTCGCCAGGTCGACATCGGCGAGCATGACGTTCCACCCCTGCTCGGCAGCGAGCCGGAACACGGCGGACGCGAGCTGAGGCGTGTACGGGTTCCGCAGGTCGTTCACGACGAGCCCGAGCTGGTGGTCCCCGCCGGTGACCAGCCCGCGGCCGAACCGGGACGGCCGGTAGTCGAGCGACGCCGCGACGGCGAGCACTCGTTCCTTCGTGGTCGCGCTGATGCCGGACATGCCGTTCATCGCGCGGGTGACGGTCTGCCGGGACACCCCGGCGGCCGCGGCGACGTCGATGATCGTCGCGCGGCCGCCGGAGTGCGGGCCGTCCGGTGGCGACTGGGTCAGTCGCGGAGGTCCAGCCATGCCATCTGTTCCGGGGTGAGGTCGACGGAGAGGCCCGTCATGGACGATCGGGCTTCCGCGATCGTACGCGGTCCGAAGAGCGGGAACGTCGGGAACGGCTGGTTCAGCACGTACGCCAGGGCGATCGCCGTGGCGGGGACGCCGAACCGGTCGCCGAGCTCCCGCGCGCGACGGAGCCGCTCGAAGTTCTCGTCGCTGTAGTAGCAGCGGACGAGCTCGGCGTCGCTGGTGTCCTCCGGCGTCGCACGGCCGGTGAAGAAGCCACGGGCCTGCGATGACCACGGCAGCAACGGGACCTGACGCTCCTCGAGCCACGCCTTCGACGCGGCGTCGGTAGCGTGCTCGCAGCCGTCCCACGGCACGTCGTACGCCTCGGCCAGGCCGAAGTGGTTGCTGAGGACCTCGAACTCGTGCTTGCCGTTCGCCCGCGCGTACGCGTTCGCCTCGTCGAAGCGCGCCGGCGTCCAGTTCGACCCGCCGTACACGCGGATGCGGCCGGCGCGGCGGTGCTCGTCGAGGACGTCGACGAACTCCCCCACCGGGATGTCCGGGTTGTCGCGGTGCATCATGTAGATGTCCGCGTAGTCGGTGCCCTGGCGCTCGAGGCTCTCGAGCAGCTGCTTCGTCAGGGACTCCGGGTCGCAGAACGGCGTGTGCGCACCCTTCGTGATGACGACCACGTCCTCGCGGATGCCGCGGTTCTGGATCCACTTGCCGAGCCGGCCCTCGAGCACACCGCCGCCGTAGATGTAGCCGGTGTCGAACACGTTGCCGCCCTGCTCGACGAACAGGTCGAAGATCGCGCTGGCGTGCGCCAGGTCGGGCTGGTTGTCGACGCCCATCACCAGGCGCGACAGCCGCTTGCCGACACCCGGGATCTCGCCGTACTGCATGGGGTTGCCGTCCTGCACCCGGAGCGGCCGACCGCTCACGGTGGGGATGTCGGCGGACTCGGCCTCGAACGGGTAGCGCAGGCCGATCGCGGCGCGCCACTTGTCGAGGGTGCGGGCGGTCGCGAGCGACTCGTCGATCGTCATCTTTGCTGCCTCGACCGCACCGGCACGCAGGGCGTCGGTGGTGGCGTCGGCCTCACGGGCGTAGGGGTGCTCGCCGGCGAAGGACAGCGTGCGCGGGTCCTCGTCGACGGTGTGCACCTCGATCGTCGGGTCGGCGCCGAGGGTCCACGGGTCGGCGAGCAGGAGGCGACCGCGCGTGCCGTACACCGCGACCGCGTTGTCATCCTGCACGAAGACGCCGGTGCGGACGGACGCCGTGATGCCGCCGCGGTAGGTCAACTGGGCGACGGTCCACTCGTCGACCCCGGTCGGCCCGAGGGTGCCGGTGGCGGTGAGCTCCGTCGGCTCGGGGACGGCGACACCCGTCGCGGCCTGCACGATCGCGGCGGCCATCGTCACCGGGTACCCGCCGACGTCGAGGATCCCGCCGCCGGCCGTGTCGACGTCGAACAGTCGGCCGCTCCGCTCACCGGTACGGAACGCGAACGAGGCGTCGATGTGGGTGACCTCGCCGATCACGCCGTCCCGCACGAGGTCGAGCAGTGCGGCGGTCTGCGGGTGGAAGCGGTACATGAACGCCTCGACCAGTGGCAGGCCGGCCTGTCGTGCGGCATCGGCGAGCGCCATGGCGGTGCCGTGGTTCGGGGCGAGGGGCTTCTCGCACAGGACGGCCTTGCCGGCCTCGAGCGCGGCGAGGACGAGCCGCGCGTGACCGGTGTGCACGGTCGAGACGTACACGGCGTCGACGCGCGGGTCGGCGAGGACCTCGTCGTACGTCGCAGCGGAGACGTCGGTGAACCCGAGCTGCGCGGCTTCGTCGGCGAAGGTCTGCGCCCGCTCGGTGGACGAGCTGCCGGCAGCCACCAGGGCACCACCGCTCGCGGGCAGCTGGGAGAGGAATCGGCGGGCGATGCCCCCGGGGCCGAGGACGGCCCAGCCGGGGCGGTCGGCGACCGTCGAAGTCGGGGTGCTGGCGGTGTTCGCGGTCTGCGCTGACATGCGGATCCTTGTCGTCTCGTGAACCTTCACGGTCACGACGACGCTAGTGCCACACGCCCGGCGGATCAATGCGGAAGTGCTTGACACGGCGTGTCTCACAGAGGATGCTCTGGACCACTTCGTGAGCGTTCACGGTCGAACGCTCCGGGGACCCGGTATCGCTGTGTCCAACCCGATCTCAACGACGAGAGCAGGTAGTTTCGTGACGTCATCTCCATCGATCAGTCTCAGCAGGCGGGGGTTCCTCGCCGGCGCAGGTGCCCTCGGAGCCCTCGCCGCCACCGCCCTGTTGGCCGGGTGCTCCACGAGCACCGCCATCTCGAAGGACCCTGACGAACTCGTCCGGCGGTGATGGCCGGCGCCGTGATCAGCGTGTTCCCGCTCATCGGCGTGTTCATCATCGGCTCGCGCCACTTCATCGCCAACATCGCCGCCGGAGCGCTGAAGGGCTGACGGACCGAGCGCCCCGACCGGCAGGGTGCAGGCGTCGCGGGACGGCCCGCGACGCCTGCACCTGCTCGCGCACAACTCCTCCTAGACTCGTGCCCATGGCCAGTGCCCGCGACCGCGTCCTCGACAGCTTCGTCGCCATCGTGTGCGAAGACGGCGAACGTCCCGCGACGCTCGACGCCGTCGCCGCCCGCGCCGGTGTCTCCAAGGGCGGGCTGCTGTACCACTTCGGCTCCAAGGCGGCCCTGGTCGAGGGGCTGTGCGAACGGCTCTCCGACCTGTCCGCCATCGACGTCGAGCGCATGGCCGAGGCCGAGGACGGCGCCGCCCGCTACTTCGTCCGCAACTGCCTGTTCGTCGGTAGTGAGCTCGACCTCGCGCTCCTCGCCGCGAGCCGCCTGCAGCAGGCCGGCTACGAAGAAGCGGGCCGGACCCTCGACGACACCGAGAACGCGTGGCTCGAGACCCTCGTCGACGCGCTCCACGACGAACCCACCGCCCAGGCGGTCAAGCTCCTCGGTGACGGCCTGTACCACCAGGCCTCCCTCGGCGCCGCGAGCGACGGTCGACCGAAGCGCAGCACCGTCGACATGGAGGCGCTCCTCGCCGTCGTCGACCGTCTGATCGCGACGAAGCCCGGCGCGTGAACGACCATCCCCGTTCCTGGGGATAGACTTGGCGACGTTCCACTCGTCGACACCCGGAGGTATCCCGTGGGCCGCGTCATCGCCGCTGTTTTCTCGATCCTGCTGCTGCTGGTGTCGATGTACCTGTTCGGGTTCGCGTTCCAGGTCGACTCGGGCCAGGCGTTCATCTTCATGGGTGGTCTGATCCTCATGACCCTCTCCTTCTTCCTGCCGATCCACGTGTTCGGCAAGCGGTAACCACTCCGCCACGCAGAACGGCCCCGCACCTCTCGAGGTGCGGGGCCGTTCTGCGTGCCGGCGTCCGCAGCCGCAGGCAGCGTGCTGTGCACAACCAGAGTGCATTCGAGCCGCGGCACCACGCGGCGCGGATGCACGTTGGTTGCGCAAACGGTCACGTGCTCGGAACGCGCGACGCCACGGACGGGAGGCGCGGCGCGCGGCCGCCACGGGCCTCCCGTCCGCCGTCGCGCACGTCCACTGCCCGCTGCACGACCACAGTGCGCTCGCGCCGCGACATTGCGCGGTTCGGGCGCATCGTGGTTGTGCGCAGCGCAGCCGCGCCAGCCGCGACGAGCGCCAGACCCGCGCGCCGCGCGAGCGCGCCGCGCGGGCCAGCCGCCAGCCGCTACGCGAGCACGCGCAACGAGCGCAGCGTCACCGCGGTCGCGACGGCGGCGTGCACGGCCTCGGCGCCCTTGTCCTCCTTCGAGCCGGGCAGCCCGGCACGGTCGATGCCCTGCTGCTCGTCGTCCAGGGTCAGCACGCCGAACCCGACGGGCTTGCCGGTGTCGATCGCCACGCGGGTGAGCCCGCTCGTGGCGGCGTCGGACACGTACTCGAAGTGCGGGGTGCCGCCCCGGATGATCACGCCGAGCGCGACCGCGGCGTCGAACCCGGCCTCGAGGGCGGTCTTCGCGACGACGGGCAGCTCGAAGCTCCCCGGGACCGGGAACACCGACGCGGTGGCGCCGAGCCGTTCGACCTCGCGCTGCGCCCCGGCGAGGAGGCCCGCCGCGATCGTGTCGTGCCACTGCCCGGCGACGATGGCCACCCGGATCCCGGTGCCGTCGACGTGGTCGCGGTCCGCCGCGCCTGCTCCGCTCATCGTGCTGTTCCTTCCGTGGACAGGGCAGCTGCTGCCGCCGTCCGGTCTGCCGCGTCCAGCCACTCGACGAGCGCGGCGATGGTGATGACGGGCACGCCCTCGCGCGCCCCGAGTGCGACGAGCGCCGGCAGCCGCATCATGCTGCCGTCCTCGTCGACGATCTCGCAGATCGCCGCGGCGGGCCGGAGCCCGGCTGCGGTGACGAGCTCGATCGCGGCTTCGGTGTGCCCCGCACGCTCGCGGACCCCGCCTGGTCGTGCCCGCAGGGGCACGACGTGGCCGGGGCGGTGCAGGTCGTCGCGCACCGAGGTCGGGTCGGCGAGGACCCGCAGCGTGCGCGCTCGGTCGTGGGCGCTGATGCCGGTGGTGACCCCGACGGCTGCGTCGACGGTGACGGTGTAGGCGGTGCCGCGGACGTCCTCGTTGTGCTGGACCATCGGCGGCAGGTCGAGTGCGTCGGCGATCTCGGCGCTCACGGGCGCGCAGATGAACCCCGACGAGTGCGCCACGGTCCAGGCGATCCACTCCGGCGTCGCGAGCTCGGCGGACAGGATGACGTCGCCCTCGTTCTCGCGGTCCTCGTCGTCGACGACGATCACCGGGCGGCCGGCCGCGACCGACGCGATCGCGGCCTCGATGCTCGACGAGCCGAGGGTCTGCGGGACCGCGGCGACCATCACCGGGCCTCCGAGCCGACGGTCTCGAGCGAGCCGACGGCGGCGTCGAGCCGCAGCATCCGGCGCACGTGCCGCGCGAGCACGTCGGTCTCGACGTTCACCCGGTCCCCCGGCACGCGCAGGCCGAGGGTCGTGGCCTCGAGCGTCTCCGGGATGAGGCTGACCTCGAACCAGGCGGCGTCCGGCGCGGTGTCTTCCGGCGAGACGGCGCTGACGGTGAGCGAGACGCCGTCGAGCGCGATCGACCCCTTGTCGACGACGAGCGGGCTGAGCGCCGGCGCGAGCGAGAACCGTACCCGGCGCCAGCCGTCGCCGTCCGCGGTCTCGAGCACGGTGGCGGTGCCGTCGATGTGGCCCTGCACGATGTGGCCGCCGAGCCGGTCGCCGACCGACGCGGCGCGCTCGAGGTTCAGGCGGTCGCCCACCCGCAACGCTCCGTGCGCGCTCATGTCGAGCGTCTGCTTCATGACGAAGGCGGTGAAGGAGTCGGGGGTCTGCTCGACGACGGTCAGGCAGACGCCGCTGGTGGCGATGGAGTCGCCGTGGCTGGCGTCCGCGACCACGATCGGCCCGCGGACGGTGAGCGCGACGGAGTCGCCGTGCTGCTCGACGGCGGTGACGGTGCCGAGTTCCTCGATGATGCCGGTGAACACTGGTGTCCTCTCAACGGGACTCCGGGGGTGTTCGACGATCGTCGGCATCGACGGACGGGTCGTCCCACGCAGGGTGGGTCGTCTCGTCCGCCAGCGCGCCTCCCATCCGGACTCTCACCGTCGGTCCCGGAGTTTCACCGAGTCAACCTCTGCCGGGTTCGCACCCGTCATCAGCTCGTGGACTGTCACCACCGGTTCGGAATTGCACCGACCCCGGAGCGCTTGCGTAGTCGGAACGATACCCCAGACCGGTGACCGACGCGTCGGGCCGGAGCGGGGCACGTAACGGGGCGACGCGGCGCACGACCGGGAGGCCCGTGGCGGGCCCGCACCGCGCCTCCCGTCCGCCGCCCGGTCGCGTCCACCGCACCGACCCCGCCGACCGTGCGCCTCAGCCGCGTCCGCGCGCGAGCGCGACCGCCTGCCGCAGCGACAGGTCCGGCAGGTACGCCCGGACGACCGCGAGGCCGATCGACGGCAGCGCGACCGGGTCGGGGTAGGCGAGGACGAGCGGGTGCAGGTCGGGGCCGAACTTCTGCTTGAACCGGAGCAGCGAGCGGAACCCGTAGACCGGTTCGAGGACGCCCCCGACGAGCTCGAGCAGGCTCTGCACCCCGTCGCTCGGTGCCGCGTTCTCGCCCGCCTGTGCGAGCGGCGCCGCCGACAGGCTGAGCCGCTCGACACCGTCCTCGCGCATCCGCTCCGCGGCGCTGGCGACGAGGAACTCCATCACCCCGTTCGGGGCCGCACCGGTCCGGCGCATGACGTCGAGCGTCCACCCGACGACGCGGCCCGCGCGGTGGCTGGGGAGCCAGCTGGTGACGGCGAGCACCGTCCCCGCGGCGTCCTGCGCGACGAGGACGCGGACCGCGGGGTCCCGCATCTCGTCGACGCCGCCGAGCGTGAAGCCCATCTCCGGCAGCTCACGCTCGGACACCCACTCCTCGGAGATCGCCTCGATCTGCCGCGTGGTCGAGGCCGGCAGCTCCTGCCAGGACGACCACGTGGCCGTCGTGCCGTCGCGCTTCGCCTTGTTCACGGCCGTCCGGACGTCCTGCTTGCGCTTGCCGCTCGTCGTCCAGACCCGCGGGTCGAGGTCCGCGTCCTCGGCGACCGGCAGCGTGCTCCACCCCTGCGCCGTGAGGGTGCCGGCGGTGTCCGTCCCGATGCCGTAGAAGACGGCCGTCCAGCCGACGTCGTCGCACCACCTGGCGAACGCCGTCATGGCGTCGGCGCGGGCGTCCGGCCAGCCGAACGGACCGCCGACCGTCACCGCGACCCGTCCGTTCCGGCGGAAGGCGACACCGGCACGGCCGTCCGCGGCGAACCAGTACGCGTTGCCCCGCCAGGTCGTCATCCACCCGAACGCGTCACCGCCGCCGGCCTCGAGGAGCGCCCTGGCACGTTCACGGTCGCCGTGGGCCCGGTCACCGTCCGCATCGGGCTCGACCGCCCCCGTCGGTCGGACGGCTGCGAACGCGATGACGAACCAGAGCAGCGGACCGGCCAGGCCGATCACGACGCGGAGCGTCGGGTGCAGTGACGGGAGCCGGTCCCAGAACGTCACCGGCGCGATCGGACCGAGCGCGGCCACGGCCAGACGCAGGGGGTCCTCGACGTGCTGCGGCGACGAGGCGGCCGTGACGAGGACCGCGGTCACGACGACGCCCGCGGCCGCGAGCACCGTCACCGCGAAGGTGACGACCCGTCGGCGGGAGGGCAACACGGTGAACGACCGACGGAGCAGCACGAGCACCACGGCGGTCGCGAGCGGGACGACGATCGACGCGGCGATGGACACGTCGACGACGAACCGGTCCTCCGACCCGCGCAGCTGCTCGACCCGTCCCGGCACGGCACCGTACGTGACGGCCGCGGCGACCGCCGTGACGACGTCGACCACGACCACGAGCCACACGGCGAACCGGCTGCCGCGGAACAGGCCGAGGCCGCCGACGACGAGCACGAGGAGCGGTGCGGCAGCGAGGACGAGGCTCCACGGGTCGGTCGCGCGGTACGCGAGCAGCGCGCGGAGGCACTCCCCGGCGACCCCGTCGGCACGGCACCCGTGCACCGGCGTGACCGGACCGGCGCCCACCACTGCCGCGATCGGCGCGAGGATGCCGACCCGTGCGCGCGAGACCAGCGCGATGACGGGGCCGACGGCGGACACCAGCACGACGGTGCCGAGCAGGACCCGGGTCTCGCGGTGGGAGCTCCGTACCCAGCCGCTGCGCTTCGGCGTCCGCCGGAGCAGTTCGCCGAGCAGCCAGCCGGCACCGGCGGCCAGCACGGCGTAGAGGTCCGAGGCGTGTCCGGCGTACAGCAGCAGCGCGGCCACCACGGCGAGCGCGTTCACCCGGATCCGGCGTCGCCACAGGGGTCCGGCGAAGGCGCTCGCGGTGACGATCGTCCCGACGATCGCGGTCCACGGGTCGAAGCTCGTCGCACGACCGAGCAGCAAGGACCCGACGTCGCGCCCGTCGGAGTCGACGAAGGCACTGAGTGCGCCGATCCCGGTGCCGACCGTCGTCGTCACCACGAACGCGAGGACGGTCCGCCACGACCCCATCAGCCGTTCGGCCGCACCGACGAGGACCACCACCCCGGCCAGCGTCACGAGCAGGGCCACGACCCCGGTCGACGCCGCGAACACCCGGAACGGGCCGTACGACACCGGTCCGCCGCCGTGCAGGACGCGGAGGACGACGGCCGCGGCCGAGGTGGCGAGCACGAGGACGACGATCGCGGTCGTCACCGGGTGGCGACGGACCGCCCGCAGTGGTCCGCGCCAGCCCCGCGCGGTGCGGGTCACAGGGCGCCCGTCGTCGCGGGCAGCCCGAGGTGTGCGATGACCGTCGGCAGACCGTGTGCCAGGACGTACCGCACGGTGTTCCAGTCGTGCGCGGAGCCCGGAGACACCACGAGCGGTGCCTGCATCCCGACGCGTTCGGCGACCGCTCGGAGGGCATCGGTGGACGCCCGGTACGGAGCGTCGTCCTGGCCGAACCCGAAGACCGTCAGGTGGTCGCCGTACCGGCCGTGCGCGGTCATGATGGCGCTCGGCGACGCTGCGCGGTACGCGGCGGCCGACCCGCCGAAGCCCAGGGCGATCGTGTTCTGGAGGGTGCCGTTCCGTGGCCCGGCCTCGCTCGAGATCGCCAGCGCGGACCCGAACACGTCCGGGTGCGCGGTCGAGAACTGCATCGCGCAGGTCGCCCCCTGGGAGAACCCGACGATCCCCCACGCGCTCGGCGCCGTCGCGACCGGCAGGTGCTCCCGGATCCACCGCACGGTGTCGGTCATCACGTACGTCGCGCTCCGGCCGAGGCGCCGGGAGTCGACGCACATCGGGTTGCGCTCCGGAGCACCGAGCTGGTCCGGGGAGACGACGATCGGGGCGAGACCGTGGTGGGCGTCGGCATAGCGCTCAAGGTACCGGCCGAGGTCACCGGTCTGGAACATGTCCGCCGGCTGCCCGGGTTGGCCGGAGAGCGCCACGAGCACGGGCAGGGTCGGCGGGTGGGCGACCCGTGCGGCCGGCGGCAGCCACACCACGGCCTTCCGGGCGCGGAAGTGCGACACCGTGCCGGGGATCCGGACGCTCAGGGTCTCACCCTCGCGCGGCATGCGCGCCGGAGCCCGCCAGCGCGCGGCGTCGACCACCGCCCCGTCGTGCGCACCGTGCTGCTGGACGGCGAGGGACCGCGTCGCGTACGGGTTCGTCGCGACCGCCTGCTCGAGGTCCTTGTAGAAGCCGAAGTCCACGTTCACCCCGAGGCCGGCCGACAGCGCGACCGCGGCGGCCGCACCGACGGCGACCACCCGGAGCGTCCAGCCGCCCTGCACGAGGACCACGAGCAGCAGGGCGACCGCGGCGAACGCGAAGGCGATCCACATCCGGGTGACCGGGGTGAACGCGACCCCGAACAGGTCCTGGACGTCGCCCGTCCACCAGACCGCGACGAGCCCGGCCCCCGCGCCGACGAGCAACGCCGCGAGCCGGACGAGCACGGCGCGGACGGGGTGCGCACGGGTGCGTCGGAGCACGGGGGCCGTGACGACCCAGGCGGTGAGCAGCACCGCGAGGACGTCCACGGGGACGAGGACGTCGCGGCTGGTGACTGGGAGGCGCAGCAGGTCGTGGAACACGATCTCATCGTGGCGTCACCCCGCTGCTGGCCGGCCGCCGAGGCGCTTCGGCTGCGCACAGGTTCGCCACCGTCCGGTCACAGCGGCCTGGCGGGATCCTCCCAGCCGCGGGCAGGGCGACGAGGGGCACCGCAGGTGCGGTGCCCCTCGAGCCCCGTTCGTGTCAGCGCCGCGTGCGCAGCACCAGGGTCCCCGCTCCGGCGAGGAGCAGCAGGAGCGCGAACCCGCGGGGGACGACCGGCGAGGTCGCTCCCGTGTAGGCGAGCTCGGTCGCGCCGTCGCCGCTGGCGACCGTGTCCGCCACCGTCCGCGCGACGGCTGGCTCCCCGCCGGTCGCCGCGACCGTGGTCGTCACCACACCCGTCGTGGAGGCCCGGGTCGGCCCGTCCGCACCGGTGGCACCGGCCGGGGTGGTCACGACGCCGGGCGTGGTGCCGTTCCCGGCGTCCGTGCCGTCACCGGGGACCGTGCCAGGGTCCGTCCCGTCACCGGGCGTCGTGCCCGGGTCGGTGCCCGGGTCCGTGCCGGGGTCGGTACCCGGGTCCGTGCCGTCGCCGGGCGTGGTGCCGGTGCCCGGGGTGGTGGCGGTGCCGTCACCGAGGACGCCGATGCCGTTCCCGCCGACGGTGATCGGCAGGCTGATCATCGGGACCACCTGGGTGCCCGAGAGCAGGCCGCCGTCGCCGGAGGTCGAGCCTCCGGTCGACGGAGTCGTGCTGCCCGGGGCGGTGCCGGTGGCCGGGGTGGTGGCGGTGCCGTCACCGAGGACGCCGATGCCGTTCCCGCCGATCGTGATCGGGACCGCGACCACCGGGGACACCTGGGTGCCCGAGGCCGTGCCGTTCGACCCGTCCGTCGTGCCACCGGCGGACGGAGCCGGATCGGCAGCCGTGCCGGTCCCCGCAGCGGGCGTCGTGCCCGCCGAGGTGCCGTCACCGAGCAGCCCGATGCCGTTGCCGCCGATCGTGACCGGAACGTCGACCAGTCCACCGACCTGCGTGCCGGAGAGCAGCCCGTCGTCGCCGGACGTGCTCGGCGTGGTCGTGGCCGGAGCGGCCGGTGCCGGCGTCGCCGCCGGGCCGGACACGGCAGCGGTGCCGTCCCCGAGGACCCCGATGCCGTTGCCGGACACGGTCACCGGGACCGACACGACCGGGGCGACCTGGGTCCCCGAGGCCGTGCCGTCCTCACCCGAGGTGACCGGTGCCGGAGCAGCGGGCTCGGCCGGTTGCGCCGGCGCGGACGCCACCGGAGCCGGAGCAGCAGCCGGGGTCGACACCGCGTCGCCACCGACGGCGACGGCGTTGCCACCGACGGAGACCGGGGCGGTCACGGCCGGCGCCACCTGGGTACCGGATGCCGTGCCGTCGGCGCCCGAGGTCGTCGGCTCCGGGGCAGGAGCCGGAGCCGGAGCCGGAGCCGGAGCCGGAGCGACCGTCGGCGCCGGGGCAGGAGCTGGAGCCGGAGCGGGAGCGGGAGCGGCCGCTGGGGCTGCAGGAGCCGCGGCGGGCGAGGTCACCGACGACACCGCGTCACCGAGCACCCCGAGGGCGTTGCCGGTGAGGGACACCGGAGCGTCCACCGACGGAACCACCTGGGTTCCGGACACGGCGCCGTCCGCTCCGGAGGTCGTGGCAGCGTTCGCCGCTGCCGCCCCTCCGAGCGTGAGGCCGCCGACGAAGAGGGCGAACCAGAGCCCTCTCGAGACGTACTTGTTCATGGTCGTACTCCCTGATCGAGATCGTTGGCCGACCGCGGTCGCGGTCGGTGTGTGTGCGTGCCTGCCGTGCCTGACAGGCGCACCGATCTCAGTCAGGGGCGACGTCGTGCTCGCCGACGACCGATGCGGGGACCGCGTCGTCGGAGAGCGTGCCGCGAGAGCCCGCGGCGAGGGAGACGATGTCGTCGGTCGAGCCGACGATGCCGACGGCTGCGACGCCGCCGGGAGTCGAGGTGGCACTGCCACCGAGGACGCCCGCGCCGCCCGGGCCGTCGGACGGCGTTCCGTGGCCGTCGCCCGGCTCGGGGACGAGCAGGGCGGTGCCGCCCAGGGTCGCGTCCTGCACGGCACCAGCGAGGGTGCCGGCGAGCGGTCCGGTCACGAGGGCGGACGGCGCGGTCACGCCCGACCGGCGCTCGGCGTCGGGAGCGGACGTCGGGCCCGCACCCGTCGACGCGACCGTGGTCGCGGACGGAGTCGTCGCCGGAGCGGCAGCCTGCGGCGGTCGCGCGGACGGGGCCGGCGAGCCGGGCACGCCGGACGGGGTGGTGCCGACGACGACCGGAGGTGCGGGGACGTCGATGACGGGATCCGTGCCTCCTGGCAGGACGCCACCGACCGACGGGACCACGCCTGCGACGACGTCGGGGACCTGTCCGACGATCGTGCCGACACCCCCGAGGGCGTCGTCGACCAGGCCGGTGACCGGAGCCGTGACCGTGCCGAGGGTGTCGCCACCGACGACGGGGCCGACCACCGGGACGCTGCCGAGCGAGTGGTCGACCGTGTCGACGACCGTGGTCACGGGTCGCGCGTCGGCGATCGTCTGCACGGTCCCGGTGACGGGACGCAGCGCTGTCGCGACGGTGTCGGTGACGGGCCGGGAGGCGGTGCCCACGTGCTCGACGACGTCCTGCACCGGGTGCGTGGCCGGCTCGGCCGCAGGGGCGGTCGTGGGCTGCACCACGGGCGTGGTTGCGGGAGCGGCGGGGGTCGGAGCTGCGGGAGCCGGAGCGGCGGGGGTGACGGGAGCCGGCGCCGGCGCCGAGGCCGCCGGGGCCGGCTTCGGGGGTACCGGAGCCGGTGCCGGTGCTGGTGCCGGCTTCGGAGCTGGCGCAACCGCCGTGCGGACGGGATCCACGACGCCGCCGACGACCTGTCCGACGCCGCCGGACACGTCGTGCACGGTCTCGCCGAGCCCCTCGACCACACCGCTGACGAGCCCGCGCTGCTGCGTCTGGGCGGACGGAGTGGACGCTGCCTCGGCAGCCGAGGCCGGACGGACCCCGAACGCCAGGGACAGCAGCACGAGGGCAGCGAGGGTCCCGACGCCCACCAGGGCGATCCGGAGCACCGCGAGCCAGGGTGCGCGCGACGTCGTGTCCATGCGCTCACCTCCTGATCTCGGCTGCGCACGTAGAGTGGTTGACCGGCAATGTACGCCGGTCCGTTCCGGAACGCACCCCGTTCTGGAAGAAATTCTCAGGAAAGGCCGTCCGTGGTCTCGATCTTCTCCGCCCCGACCCGCAACCTCGACATCGTCACGCTGCACGAGATCCTCCGCCTGCGACAGGACGTCTTCGTCGTCGAGCAGGGGGCCGCGTACGGCGACATCGACGGGCGCGACCTCGAGCCCGGCACCGTGCAGTTCTGGGCGGGCCAGGGTTCGGTGGACGCCACGCTCCGGCTCCTGCGCGAACCCGACGGCACCGAACGCATCGGGCGGGTCGTCACGGCGGCGCACGCCCGCGGTCAGGGCCTGTCCGGGCAGCTGATCGAGGCCGCGATCGCCGAGTCCCGCTCCGCGGCCATCGCCCTCGGCGCCCAGTCGCACCTCGAGCAGTGGTACGCCCGCTTCGGGTTCGTGCGGTCCGGCGACGAGTACCTCGAGGACCGGATCCCGCACGTCCCGATGACCCGGCAGCGCTGAGCGAACCGGCGCGTCAGGCGCGCCAGCGGCGGAGTTCGTCGAACGAGCGGCCCTGCGTGGACCGGTCGGCGACGAGCCGCTCGAACACGATGTTCGTCTGGGTCGTCGCCACCGACGGGTCACCGCTGAGCTCGTCGGCGACGAAGTCCCGAAGCTGCTCGGTCGACTCGCACGCGATGTGCACGAGGAAGTCCTTGTCACCGGCCAGGAACGAGACGTCCTGCACGACGGGCACGCGGAGCAGTCGCTTCGCGAAGTCGCGGAGTTCGTGGCGGGCCGCGGCGTGGACCCGGACGGAGACCATCGCCTCGATCGAGAAGCCGAGGCGCGCGATGTCGACCTCGGCCCGGTAGCCGCGGATCACCCCGGCGTCCTCGAGGGCCCGGACCCGGGTCAGGCACGTCGACGGCGCGATGCCCACGGCGGCCGCGAGGCGGTTGTTCGGGATCCGGGCGTCGCCGGCCAGGGTCCAGAGGATGCGCTCGTCGACCTCGTCGAGGCGCGGGGCGGGGTCGGGACGGCGAGCTGGTCGGTCGGACACGGGTCGACGCTACCGCGACGGTGCGAGCAGGGCGCGGAGCGCGTCGTCGAGCGCCCCGGCCACGACGTCGTCGTCGGCCGACGCGAGCGGCTCCACCGCGGTGGACCGCCGGAGCATCGTCATCCCGAGCACCACCGACAACGCGATCTCGGCCCGGACGAGCAGTTCCTCGGTGGCCTCGCCGCCGACGGCCGTGGCGAGCCGTTCCGCGTACCGGCGGAGGGTCTCGCGGCGGATGGCGTCGGCACCGTCGTCCCCGGAGGACCGGAGCAGCAGCATGAGCTGGAGGGAGTCGTCGTCGGTCGGCGTACGGACCACGTGTGAGACCAGACCGGACAGCGCGCGCTCGAGGCCACGCTCGACGGGCTGCTCGGTTCCGAGGTCCTGCACCACCCGGTCGAGACAGGCTCGGAACAGCCCCTCCTTCGACCCGAAGTAGCGGTTGATCAGTGCGACGTTGACCCCGGCGTCGGCGGCGATGTCCCGCACCGTCGTCGCCTTGTACCCGTCGAACGCGAACCGGTGCCGTGCCGCCCGCACGAGCAGCAGTCGGGTGGCGGCGGCGTCCTTGCTCATGGTCGAAGCGTAGCGGCCCGGCCCGGGATGTAAGCAAGTGTTGACATTGCGTGAGAACTGCGTACCCTCGTCAAGTCAGCAACTGTTTACATCACCCGAGACACGGAGCACGATGACCGACACCATGCAGAGCCCTCGCACGGGCTCGCACCCCGCCACCGCAGGGCACCGGCCGAACAGCACGGCGATCATCGTCTACCTGTCCCTCGGCGGTCTGTCGTTCGCGGTCCTGCAGTCGCTCGTCGCCCCGGCGCTGTCGACCATCGGACAGGACCTCGGCGCCTCGACGAGCGCGACGAGCTGGGTGCTCACCGCCTACCTGCTCTCCGCGTCGGTGCTCACACCGATCCTCGGCCGCCTCGGCGACATGATCGGCAAGCGCAAGGTCCTGATCGTCGTGCTGTCGATCCTGCTCGTCGGCGCCGTGCTCGCCGCGCTGGCACCGAACCTTGGCGTCCTCATCGTCGGCCGTGCGCTGCAGGGCGCCGCCGGTGCGGTGATGCCGCTGTCGATCGGCATCGTCCGCGACGAGCTGCCGAAGGAGAAGGTCAGCGTCACGATCGGCCTGCTCTCCGCGATCTTCGGCATCGGCGCCGGCGTCGGCATCGTCGCCGCCGGACCGATCGTCGAGCACCTGTCGTGGCACTGGCTGTTCTGGCTGCCCGCCGTGCTCGTCGTCATCGCCCTGCTCGGCGCGATCTTCGGCATGCCGGAGTCGCCGGTCCGCAAGCCCGGCCGCCTCGACATGGTCGGCACCTTCGTCCTCGCCGTCTCGCTCGTGTCGATCCTGCTGGCCGTCAGCGAGGGCGAGACATGGGGCTGGGGTGACGGCAAGACCATCGGCCTGCTGGTCCTCGGCGCCGTGGCACTGGTCGCGTTCGTCCTGGTCGAGCTCCGCGTCGCCGAACCGCTCATCGACGTCCGCCTGTTCGCCGTCCGCGGCGTCTGGACGGCCCACGTCGTCGCGCTCGTCTTCGGCTTCGCGATGTTCGGCACCTTCGTGCTCGTGCCGACCCTGCTGCAGCTGCCGAGCGCACTCGGCTACGGCTTCGGCAAGGACGTCACTCAGGCCGGTCTCTTCCTGCTGCCGACCGTCCTGATGATGATCGTCGCCGGGCCGATCGCCGGCATCCTCGTCCGCAAGGTCGGTCCGAAGCCGCCCATGCTGCTCGGCGGGATCGCCATCGTCGCCGCGTTCCTGCTGCCCGCGATCGCGCACGGCGAGCTCTGGCAGGTCGTCGTGTCCGGCATCCTGACCGGCATCGGCATCGGCCTGGCCCTCGCAGCGTGCTCGAACGCCATCATCGAGAGCGTCCCCGCGAACCAGACGGGCGAGGCCATCAGCGCCAACACCGTCGTCCGCACGATCGGCTCGAGCGTCGGCACCGCGGTCATCGCGGCGCTCATCACCTCGCACAGCACCCCGCAGGGCCTGCCGACGGACGACGCCTTCACGATCGGGTTCTGGGCGTGCACCGGCGTCGCGGTCCTCGCCGTGCTCGCCGCCCTCGCGGCCCCGTCGATGCGCGCGCGCCGCGCAGCGGCGGCGGCCCGTGGCATCGACGACCTCGAGGAGATCGCCGACTAGGGCCCTCGGCCCGGCCACCCCGGGAGGCCCGTCCTGCGTCGTCGACGCGGGGCGGGCCTCCCGGCCGTCGCGCCCACCGCCGCCGGCGGCTCCGCAAGCTGGGAAGCGACCGAGCACGCCGCCGCCGGCGTGACGATCATCGGACCGGACGCGTCACAGGAGGTGGACGCGATCACCGCACCCCGGACAGGAGACCCATGAGCACCACGGACCACGACGACACCACGACCAGCAGCAAGCCGTCCTTCCGCGACACCGTCACCGCCGGCCTGGTGCAGAAGGCACTGGAGCCCGTGTTGCGCGCCGTCCGTGACGAGGTGGCGTCGGCTCGGCGGGAGATCAGCGAGCGGGCGAACGGCGCGAAGGCCGGCCTGGTGCTCACCGGCGCCGCGGTGGCCTTCGCGCTGACCACACTCGTGCTGCTGGCGGGCCTCGTGGTGGCGCTCCTGGCTCTCGCGCTGCCGATCTGGGTCGCGACGGGGATCACGTTCGTCGTGTTCGCCGTCGTCACCGCGATCCTGTTCGTGGTCGGGCTCCGCGGCATCCGACGGGGCGTGCCGCCGGTGCCGAAGGACACCATCCGCGCAGCGAAGGACCGAGTCACGCACACGGGCGACTCGTCGGCCACGACCGACTGAGCCCCGACGGCGCTCCGGGGCTACATCGCGAGGGTCATGCCGACGACGGCGACCGTCATCGCGAAGACCTCGCCGCTGCGCACGGCCCGACGGTCCTCCTGCGCCCACTCGTGCCGCAGCAGCCACCCGCTGAACGCGCAGTAGCCGATCACGCCGGCACCGAGCACCGCGGACAAGGCGATGCCGTGCCCGGCGTGGCCGTCGGCAACGCCGGTCGCGTGCCCCATCAGGAGCATGCCGGCCATCACGACCGCCGACAGCGCGCGGTGCACGTCCATCGGCTCGGCGCGACGGCCGTCCGCACGGCGTCGGCGCATCACCGGCAGCGGTGCGAGCAGCAGCAGGAGCGTCGCAGCGAACAGCGTCCACACCGCGCCCGCGTGCACCACGGGCATGAGCATCGCGACGAGCATCACCGCGGCCGGCACGATCACGCCGGGGCGCGGTCGGTAGCGGTCACCGACGATGCAGCACACCGACGCGAACTGCGGCACGACGAGCATGGCGTCGGCGACGGTCTCGTGCACGGCGGGTCCTCAGGTGCGCCCGGCGCGGTGCCGGGCGGGTCAGTCCTCGGCGCGGGCAGCGGCCTTGGCGGCGCGCTCCTGCTTCACACGGGCGTTCTCGGCGTGCACGGCGGCCTGGGTCTCGCGCTCGCGGACGAGCCACTCGGGCTTCTGCTCGAGCAGCGTCTTGATCTCCGCCGTGGTGAGCGCGTCGTCGATCCCCGCACGGGTCAGGCCCGAGATGGAGACGCCGAGCTTCTGCGCCACGACGGGTCGCGGGTGCGGGCCGTCGCGTCGGAGGTCCTCGAGCCACGTCGGGGGTTCGGTCCGGAGCTCGTCGAAGGCGGTCCGTGTGACGGGAGCGCCCTGGAAGGACTCCGGAGCGGCCGCCAGCAAGATGCCGAGCTTCTTCGCAGCCGTTTCGGGCTTCATGGTCTGTTCCTGCGCCATGCCCCCTAGAGTACGGCCCCTATGCTCGTCTGCATGACCGCGGCACTCACCATCGCATTCGTGCCCGGGGTCTCCCCGGCCAAGTGGGCCCGTGTCTGGCGGGATCGACACCCCTCGATCGAGCTGCGGCTGCGGCCGATCGGGTCCGACGACGTCGACGACACGCTCGACGGCGAGGTCGACATGGTCTTCGCACGCATGCCCGTCTCCGACCGCCACAACGCCATCCCGCTCTGGACCGAGACGGCCGTGGTCGCGATGCCGAAGGACTCCCCCCTCGCCGACCTGGCCGAGGTGGACCTCACCGACGCCGAGGTGGACGTCGTCGACGCCGGTCCGGTGCCGGCCGACATCGCCGCCGCGCTCGACCTGGTCGAGGCGAACGTCGGCGTCGTCGTGCTCCCCCAGTCGCTCTTCCGCGCGGCGAGCCGCAAGGACCTCGTCGCGCGCCCGCTCTTCGGCGCCTCCGGCACCCAGATCGCGCTGGTCTGGCGTGACGAGGACGCCACCGAGACGACCGAGGAGTTCATCGGCGTGGTGCGTGGACGCACCGCCAACAGTTCGCGGACCCAGCCGACGGGCACCGATCGCGACGTCGAAGCGGCCCTGCGCGCGGGAGCCGGCGGCTCCACGGCCGGCGGCGGGTCCGGCAAGGGCGCTGCGGGCAAGGGCGGGTCGGGCAAGGGCGGATCCGGCTCCGGCGCCGGCGGCAAGGCGAAGGCCAAGTCTCCCGGCAGCGGCAAGTCCGGCAGCGGCAAGAAGTCCAACACCGGCAAGGGCCCCACCCCCGGCCGCGGGAAGATGCGCGGCAAGCCGAGCCGGGGTTCCAAGGGCAACCGATGACGGACACGCGCCTGCGGGAGATGCCGGCCACGCGCCTCCCGGCCTGGCTCGACCGGACCATGGCCGAGTACGTGGCGTCGCGGATGCAGGCGGGCGAGACCCGCGAACAGGCCGAGGCGAACAAGCAGAAGTCGCTCGACCAGTGGTTCCCGGACGGGTCCCCGGCCGACGGGCACCTGGTGTGGGACGTCCTCGACCAGGACGACACCGCGGTCGGCTACCTCTGGATCGGGCCGTTCGCTCCGGGCGGGACCGACTGGTGGGTGTTCGACGTCGAGATCGACGAACCGCACCGTCGTCGCGGGCACGCCCGACGTGCACTCGAGCTCGGCCAGCGGGCGGCAGCGGAGCACGGCGCGACGAGCATCGGGCTCAACGTGTTCGGCTACAACACCGGCGCGCAGGACCTGTACGCCTCGCTCGGGTACGAGGTCACCGCGACGCAGATGCAGAAGCCGCTGGTCTGAGGGTTCTGCCGCTTCGTCGCGGCAGGTGCGTCGTCAGGGCAGCTGTGTCGTCACGGCAGGACGGCAGCCGCTGCGCGGGTGACCCGGTCCCCGCGCGCTGCCTCGGCCGCAGCCCGTGCACGGGCGACCACGACGGCGTCGGCGCGCTCCGCGGAGCCCGCGTCGAACGGCGGTTGCGGGTCGTACTCGATCTGCAGCTGGATCGCCTCGGCCGCTGCCCGCCCCGCGAGCTCGGCCGCCAGCCACAGCGCCATGTCGATGCCGGCACTGACGCCGGCCGCCGTGACGACCGCGCCGTCGTCGACGATCCGGTCGTCGACCGGCTGCGCACCGAACGCCTCGAGCATCGGCTTCGACGCCCAGTGGGTGGTCGCCCGCTTGCCGGCCAGGAGCCCCGCGGCACCGAGGACGAACGCCCCCGTGCAGACCGAGGTCACCCAGGTGGCGCGTTCGGCCTCGCGCCGCACGAACCCGATGAGCTCGGGGTCGAGCATCGCATCGAAGGCACCGTCACCGCCGGGGACCACGAGGACGTCCGCCGGACCCGCGTCGGCGATCGTCGTCGTCGGGACCAGCGCGAACCCGCAGTCGGTCGGCACCGGGTCGAGCGTCGCCGCCACGTACTCGACGCGTGCGCCGGGCACACGGGAGAGCACCTGCGCCGGGCCGGTGAAGTCCAGCTGCGTCAGGTCCGGGAAGAGCAGGAAGGCGATCCGGATCTCGGTGGGGTCGTGGTCCGGCGTCGTCGCCGAGTCCCCGGCCGGGTCCGGCGTGGGGGCGGGCACGTCGACGGGCACCTCGACGACGTCGGCGTCGACCGGGTGGACGGGACGCACGCGCGGGTTCGGCTGGTCGGTGCTCATGCCGCGACCCTAGCCCGGTGCGGTCGCCGGCGGCGGGGTCGGCGTCCTGGTCAGTTCCAGACGCCCGAGGTCCCGCGCCGGTGGCTGCCGAGCAGGTGCGTGTCGACGATGCCGAGCGCCTCCATCAGGGCGTGCATCGTGGTCGGACCGACGAACGCGAAGCCGCGCTTCCGCAGTGCCTTCGACAGTGCGACGGACTCGTCGGAGGTCGTCGGGACCTGGGCGTACGTCTCCGGCTCGGGCGTCGTCGCCGGACGGAACGACCAGACGAAGTCGGACAGCCCGCCGTCCTGCCGCAGGGCGACCGTCGCGTTCGCGTTGGTGATGGTCGCGAGGATCTTCGCCCGGTTCCGGACGATGCCGGCGTCGGCCATCAGCCGAGCGACGTCGTCCTCGCCGAAGCCCGCGACGGTGTCGGGGTCGAAGTCCGCGAACGCCGCACGGAACGCCGGACGCTTCGCCAGGATCGTGCGCCAGGACAGGCCGGACTGGAACGCCTCGAGTGACAGCCGTTCGAACACCCCGCGCTCGTCCCGCACGGGCATGCCCCACTCGGTGTCGTAGTAGTCGCGGAGCAGCTCGTCCGTCGATGCCCACACCGGCCGGGCGAGTCCGTCGTCGCCGGTCACCAGGTCGGAGTGGGGCGCGGGCTCGGTGGCTGCGGGCTCGGTGGCTGCGGGCTCGGTGGCTGCGGGCTCGGTGCTCATCGCACCATCCTGGCGTGCGCCGCCGACACCGTCGTTGCCAGCCGTGTGGTCACTCGGCCGGCGGGCCGTCCTGGGCGGCCTGCGGGTCCATCCACACGTACTCCCACCGGTGGCCGTCCGGGTCGGTGAAGCTCCGCTGGAACATGAAGCCGAGGTCCATCGGCGCGCGGTCCTCGCTCCCGCCGGCCGCGACGGCGGCGTCGACGATGCGGTGCACCTCGTCCTTCGACCCGGCGGTGAGCGAGTTGATCACCTCGACGGTGCCGGCGTCGGCGATCGTCTTGTCGGTGAAGTCGGCGAACTTCGCGTGGGTGAGCGCCATGACGGAGATCGTGTCGCTGATCACGATGCACGCAGCGGTGTCGTCGCTGAACACCGGGTTGATCGAGTAGCCGAGGGCCTCGTAGAACGCCTTCGAACGGTCGAGGTCGGTGACGGGCAGGTTGATGAAGACCATCGTGTCCACGGGGAGGTTCCTTTCGTCACGCTCAACCTGGCCCGTGGTGCGGCGATGCGCAACCGTTCCGTCGCGGTACGGAAAACGCAAAACCCCGGTCCCGCGCTGGCTGCAGGATTCTCCGGGGCTCACTTTCGACCGAGCAGCACGCGATCGACATATCAATTTTACAAGTCCAGCGCGGGCCACGTCAAGTAACCCAGGACACCGACTCGGAACGACGAATTCGAGGTCGTGCGACAGCGACTTCGTCGTTCCGAGTCGGCTCAGTGGCGCGCGACCGAGGTCAGGCGGACGCGCGGCCCTCGCCTGCGGCCTTCTGGTCGGCCTCGGCCTCGGCCTGGCCGATGATGTCCTCGGCCGGCACCGGGTTCAGGCGGTCCCAGAGGAAGAACAGCAGGCCGCCGACGAGCATCGACAGTCCGACCCACAGATTGATGTGGATGCCGCCGGTCTTCTCGGGGTCGGTGTCCCAGTGGACGATGCCGACGATCGTCACGATGACGCCGTAGAGCACGAACAGGCCGCCGAGGATGCGGCGCAGGTCGAGACGACGGGTCGAGCGGACGAGGGCGGCCCTCTGCTCCTCGGTCAGCGCGCCGGGGGTGGTGGTGTCACTCATGGTCGGTGATCTCCTTCGCGGATCAGAGGAACGGCAGGTACAGGACGACGCACAGGATCAGTGCGACGGTGCCGAGCAGTGCGGGCGAGCGGTACCAGGCGGTGTCGGTCGCCACGGAGTCGCCGTGCAGGTCGATCTTGCCGATGCCGTAGACCAGACCGCCGAGCTCCTTCTCGTCCTTGGGGGTGGTGAACATCGAGACGACGAACCCGACGATCAGGACGGTCACGAACGAGATGATCGCGCCGTACAGGGTCTCGGCGGTCGCGGTGGCGAACAGGTCCGGGTTCACGAGGTACGCGATCCAGGTGATCGTCGGCGTGACGATGCCGAGCACGTAGCCCCAGAGCGCACCCTGCGTGGTCATCCGCTTCCAGAGCAGGCCGAGGATGAAGACGGCGAACAGCGGCGCGTTGAAGAACGAGAACAGCGTCTGCATGTACGTCATGATGTTCGACGCCTGGGCCGCGATGAACGCGGTCGCGATGCCGACCAGGACGCCGACGACGGTCACCCAGCGACCGGTCTTCAGGTAGTGGATGTCCGGCATGTTCGGCTTGATGTAGCGCTGCCAGATGTCGTACGTGAAGACGGTGTTGAACGACGAGACGTTGGCCGCCATGCCGGCCATGAACGACGCGAGCAGGCCGGTCACCGCGACCCCGAGCACACCGGTCGGCAGGTACATCTGGATGAGCTTCGGGATCGCGTCGTTGTAGGTGAGCGAGCCGTCGGCGAACTGGTTGCCGACGACCGCCGCGGCGATGAGGCCGGGGATCACGACGATGGCCGGGATGAACAGCTTCGGGATCGCGGCGATGAGCGGGGTCCGGCGCGCAGCGGACATGTTCTTCGCCGAGAACGCGCGCTGCACCTCGGTGAAGTTGGTGGTCCAGTAGCCGAAGCCGAGGACGAAGCCCAGGCCGAGCACGATCGCGAGCCAGTTGGCGCCGATCGGGTTGGTCACGTCACCGAAGCCGGTGCCGGCCCAGGCCTGCAGGTGCTGCACGCCCTGGGTCTCCGTGATCGCCTTGCTGAGCCCGTCCCAGCCGCCGACGCGGTGCAGACCGACGATCGTCAGCGGGATGAGCCCGGCGATGATCACGAAGAACTGCATGACCTCGTTGTAGATCGCGCTGGAGAGCCCGCCGAGGGTGATGTAGACGAGCACGAAACCGGCGGACACGACGATGGCCAGCCACTCCGGCCAGCCGAGCATCGCCTCGATGACGATGGCCATGGCGTAGAGGTTGATGCCCGCGATGAGCACGTTCGACACCGCGAACGCGATCGAGTTGACGAGGTGCGGGGCCTTGCCGAAGCGGCGGAGCATGAACTCCGGCACCGATCGGACCTTGGACCCGTAGTAGAAGGGCATCATCACGAGCCCGAGGAACACCATGGCCGGCACCGCGCCGACCAGGTAGTAGTGCAGGGTCGCCATGCCGATCTGGGCTCCGTTGGCGGCCATGCCGAGGATCTCGGTCGCACCGAGGTTCGCGGACACGAAGGCCAGGCCCGTGATCCACGCCGGCATCGAGCGCCCGGACAGGAAGAAGTCCATGCTCGTCCGGACCTGTTTGCGGGCGGTGAACCCGATCCCGATGACGACCGCGAAGTACACGATGATCATCAGGTAGTCGACCCAGCCCAAGTCGAGCCGGATCCCTTCGTTCGCTGCAGCGAGAACCATTCAACATCTCCACGTCAGTGTGTTGCAGTCGACAACTCCGCCGACCCGGACGGAGACGTTACACCGAATTGTGACCGTTCACATAGCCGAGGCATGTGTCCGCCGACGGCAGCCCGTGGCCCGCGATCGCTAGGCTCGCCTCATGACCGACCAGGCGCGCATCCTCGTCCTCAACGGACCGAACCTCGACATCCTCGGGCGGCGCGACCCGGAGCAGTACGGCACCGTGACGCTCGCCGAGCTCGAGGCGATCGTGCACACCGAGGCGGCCGTGCACGAACTGGACGCGGACTTCCGCCAGACGAACCGCGAGGGCGAACTGGTCGAGTGGCTGCACGAGGCCCTCGACGACTTCGCCGCCGTGGTGATCAACCCAGCGGCCTACGCGCACACCTCGGTCGCGCTGCACGACGCCGTCGAGGCGCTGTCCGTCCCCGTCGTCGAGGTGCACCTGTCGAACACGTGGAAGCGCGAGCCCTTCCGGCACGTCGACCACGTCGCCACCGCCGCGACGGCGGTCATCGCCGGCGCGGGCGCCGACGGCTACCGCCTGGCGGTCGCGCACGTCGCGTCCCTGATCGCCTGACGCCCGTCACGCTGCACGGGCGGTTCTCGCCCCGCCGAGGTTCCGAGATCTCGGAACCTCGGCGCCGTCACCCGGCCCGGAGTGGAACCCCGGCGTCACGCGGACGGCAAGTCGCGGAACCCCGGCGTCACGCGGACGGCAAGTCGTGGAACCTGGCGGTCGCGCACGTCGCGTTCCTCACGACGGAGACCGTGCGGTCACCCGTCCCCGCTCCGTAGGCGTTCTTTCCCACGACATCTGCGATGCAAGGTCGAAGCGGGCGTACCTGATGAGAAGTTCCGACCAGGCACGCCCGGAAACGCCAGGCACGCCCGGGTGCGCCAGGCCCGAAGGCCCCGGCTCAGAAGTCGGCGGGGCGCCGCACGTCGGTCAGGCCGGCCGTGGCGAAGCCCCCGCGGATGATCGGGATCGCCCGGCGCACCGCCTGGTCGATGCGGAGTTCCAGGTCGACGTTGCCGATGTCGTAGCCGCCCTCGCGCTTCGTGAAGTCGCGCTCGTTGCCGAACACCCCGATCGGCAGCGTCGTCGACTGGAAGAAGCCGAACAGCGGGCGCATCTGGTGCTCGACGAGCAGGGCGTGGCGATCGCTGCCGCCCGTGGCGGTCAGCAGGACCGGGGTGTCGACGAGGTCGTACTGCCCGATCCAGTCGAAGAACAGCTTGAACGCGCCCGAGTAGGCGGCGCGGAACGCCGGGCTGCCGACGACGAGCACGTCCGCGGCCTCGACGGTCTCGAGTGCCGCGCGGGTGCGCTCGGACATCGCCTCGCGCGACGTTGCCGCACCGAGGTCGGCCAGGAGCGGGCCGATCTCGATGGTCTCGGTGCGGGCACCCTCGATCTCCTGCCCGAGGCGCGCCACCGTGGCGGCGACCAGGGTGGACGTCCTCGAGGGGTCCGAAGGGCTCCCGCTGACGCCGACGACCAGTTCTCCACTCATGTGGTCGATGCTCACACGCCCACCGCCGGGGCGGTCCGCGTGTGACGACATGTGTCGGGTGTCAGGCCCCGCGGGTACCGTCCCGCGGCATGCAGACGTTCTTGCCGTACGCCGACTTCCAGGCCTCTGCCGAGGTCCTCGACGACCGGCGCCTCGGGAAGCAGCGCGTGGAGACCCTGCAGGTGATGCGGGCGCTGACACTGCCGGGGTACGGCTGGCAGCACCACCCGGTCACCGCGATGTGGCGCGGCTACCGTCCGGCGCTGATGGCCTACCAGGAAGCGACCTGCAGCGTGTGGATCGAGCGCGGGCACGTGGACACCTGCCTGGAGAAGACGCTGCTGGACCTCGGGCGGGTGCCGGAGGACCTGGCGGCGTACGAGCGCGGTGACGTCCCGATCCCGCCGTGGAACGACGACGAGGTCCTGCACGCGTCACACCGCTCGAAGCTGGTGCAGAAGGCGCCGGAGCACTACCGCGAACTCTTCCCGGACGCACCAGACGACCTGGACTACGTCTGGCCGGGCACGCCGGACGCCCCGGGCAGCACGGCCGCAGCCGTCACGCCACCGGGATCCACCGCGCACCGTCGCGGCGCGTGACGACGTCGGAGCGGATCTCGACCACGTCGCGCAGGCCGTGCACGGCCCGGTCGCGTACGACCGCTGCCCCGGCGTCGTCGTCCGACTCGAACCGGACGACCGCGCACGGCACGCCACGCAGCAGGCGGACGTCCTGCGCCTCGACCACCGCGTGCTCGGCGACCAGCCGGGCCGCAGCGGGCAGGACGGCGTCGGGCGCGGTGCCGGCGGCGAGCGCGCCGATCGCCATGGTCACACGGTACGAGGGCATGCCCCGACGGTAGCGGGAGCGGGAGACACCGGGAGCCCGCCGTGGGCTGCAGGGGAACGGACGTCGTTCAGGGGGTCGACGTCGGCCCACGGCGGGTCGCGGTGTGTGGCGGGACGCGACGACAGGGGGAACGTCGCGCCCCGCTCCGGATGTCGATCAGGGGTATCGGCATCCGGTCTGGGGCACCGGCCGGGTCACGGGAGGAGCCGGGCGGTGTCGGACCTCAAGGGTGTTCGGTGTCCTCTCGGTACCGGTCCGTCTCGATCGGTGCGGGCATCGATCGTCGAGCGGCGGCGGGTCGGATCATGGGGAGCAGGGCGCTCCCGACGGTCGCGAGGGCTCCGACGGCGGCGATCAGCCCGAGGGGGGCGGTGCCGAGGTCGTGCTGCGCAGCCAGGGCGAGCGCGACGAGGGTCGCCGGTGCGGGCAGGAGCTGCACCGCTCGGAAGCGGTCGTCCCGTCGTGTCCGGGCGATCATCACGTTTGCCATGTGGACACTCTGGCGCACATTCCGTGTCCGCATAAGGGGGGACACGACCCCACTCATGGAGTAGAACGTCTAGTACACCATGGGTGCGATGTCTCAGCCGAGTGCGCGGACGGTGGCCACGGCGTCCGCGACCGCTCCGACGATGACCGGTACGTCCTCGGCGCCGAGGGAACCGTCGAAGGTGAGGCGGAGCGCGGTGCGGGCGACCTCGTCCGGGATCCCGAGCGCGGTGAGCACGTGCGACGCCTCGGTGCTGCCGGCGGCGCAGGCACTGCCGGACGAGGACACGACGTCGCGCTGTTCCAGCTCGAGCAGCACGGTCTCGCCGTTGACCCCGGGGAAGCAGAACGACGCGTGCCCGGGCAGTCGGTGCTCGCGCGATCCGGTCACGAACGCGCCGGGGACGGCGGCGAGCACCCCGTCGAGCACGGCGTCACGGACGGTCGTCGCGGCGGCGGAGGCAGCAGCAGCACCGGCGGCAGCAGCACCACCAGAGGCAGCAGCACCACCGGCGGCAGCAGCTCCGCCGGCGGCCACCAGCCCGAGCGCCGTCGCGACCGCCACCGCGCCGGCGACGTCCTCGGTGCCGGAGCGTCGGCCACGCTCCTGTCCCCCGCCGTGCAGCAGGGGTTCGACGGGGACCCCCGAGCGGACCAGGAGCACCCCGGTCCCCTTCGGAGCACCGAGCTTGTGCCCGGACAGCGAAAGCGCGTCGACCCCGAGCACGTCGAGCCCGACCGGCAGCCACGGCGCGGACTGCACGGCGTCGGTGTGGAAGCGCGCGCCGACCGCGTGGGCCTCGGCGGCGAGCGCCGGGACGTCCTGCACGGTGCCGATCTCGTTGTCGGCGTGCGCGATCGACACGAGGGTCGTGTCCGGCCGGAGCGCCGCGCGCAGCACCGACGGGTCGACCAGCCCGTCCGACGCGACGGGCAGCACCGTGACGTCGAAGCCGTGGAAGCGTGCCAGGTACGCGCAGCTCTCGAGCACGGCCTCGTGCTCGATCGCACTCGTGACGACGTGGCGTCCGCGTGGGGTTGCCAGCGCGATCCCCTTGACCGCGGTGTTCGCGCCCTCGGTCCCACCCGTGGTGAAGACGACCTCGGCCGGGCGGCAGCCGAGCACCCCGGCGACCGTGGCCCGTGCGGCCGCGAGCCCGCGTGCGGCTTCGTCCCCGACGCCGTGGGTCGACGACGGGTTGCCGAACACCCCGGTCAGGTACGGCCACATCGCCTCGAGGACCTCGCGGCGGACGGGGGTCGTGGCCGCCCGGTCCAGGTAGAACACGGTCAGTCCCCGGCCGCCACCGCGATGTCGAGCCCGAGGTCGAGCGCCCGGGCCGAGTGCGTGAGCGCCCCGACCGAGATGACGTCGACCCCGGTCGCGGCGATGGCCGCGACGGTGTCGAGGGACACCCCGCCCGACGCCTCGACGAGCGCGCGACCCGCGACGATGCCGACACCCGTCGCGAGCTCGGCCGGCGTGAAGTTGTCGAGCATGATCGTGTCGACGCCCGCTGCGACGACTGGCTCGATCTGGTCGATGCGGTCCACCTCGACCTCGACGTGCACGGTGTGCCCGAGCCGCTGCCGTGCTGCGGTGATCGCGTCACCGATGCCGATGCCACCGGCGAGCAGCACGGCCAGGTGGTTGTCCTTGGCGAGCACGGCGTCGGACAGCGACGTGCGGTGGTTGTGGCCGCCGCCGCAGCGCACGGCGTACCGCTCGAGGGCGCGGAGGCCGGGCGTGGTCTTCCGGGTGTCGACGATGCGCGCCGAGGTGCCCGCTGCGGCCGCGACGTGGGCCGCGGTGGCGGTGGCGATGCCCGACATGCGTTGCACCAGGTTCAGCGCCACCCGCTCGGCGCGGAGCACCGAACGCGCCGACCCCGTCACGGTGGCGAGCGTGTCACCGGCGGTGAACGCGTCCCCCTCGTCGGCGTGCACGGTCGCCCGGATCGACGGGTCGACCGCGTGCATGACGGCCACGAAGACGGTCCCGCCGCTCAGTACCCCGGGTTCACGGGCCGCGAGGGTCGCCGTCGCGGTCGCGTCGGCCGGGATGAGCGTCTCGCTGGTGACGTCGCCCCAGGGCGCGTCCTCTTCCAGCGCGCTCTCGATGACGCGGCGCAGGGCGTGCGGCGGGATGGTGCCGGGGTCGATGGTCATGCGGGAACCTCCTGCGGGACGGCGATGTGTCGAGTGACCGTCTCGGCGACCCAGGCGTACGAGGCCGGGGCTGCTGGATCGGTGTCGGGGTGGTCGGTGCGGGCGTGGGCGCCGCGGGACTCGGTGCGGGTCTCGGCGGCGAGCGCGACCAGCCGTGCCAGGTCGAGCAGTGCGCGGTCCTCGTGCTCGCGCACGCCGCCGGTGGCGGGCGCGGTGAGCGAGTCGAGGTCGCACCGGGCGCTCGCCAGTCCGGTCGCGTCACGCAGCAGCCCGACGCGGTCGGTCATGACGGCCTGGACCGCCTGGCGGACGTCGGTGGACCCGTCGCGGTGATCCGGGCCTCCTGGCCAGGTCTGACTGGGCCCACGCCTGCCGGTTCCGGCGCGCTGCGGAGCCTGCGGAGCGGCGTGACGGCCGAGCAGGTGGGGAGAGGCGCGGATCACCTCCGCCGCTCGGGGAACGCTGGTCACGCGCAGGTCTGCGTTCCCCCGCAGGCGGAGCAGGCCGGGCCGGGATCCGGCGACCGCGTCCGCTGCGCGGACCGCGAAGACGAGTCCCTCGAGCAGGGAGTTCGAGGCCAGACGGTTCGCTCCGTGGACCCCGGTGCAGGCGGCCTCGCCGACGGCCAGCAGCCCCGGGAGGCTGGTGCGCCCCTCGGCGTCGGTGGCGATGCCGCCCATCGAGTAGTGGGCCGCCGGCGAGATCGGCACGCCCTGGCGGGTCCAGTCGAAACCGGCCGCGCGGGTGGCCCGGGTGAGTCCGGGGAAGCGTCCGGTCAGGAAGTCCGCGCCGAGCCCGGTGGCGTCGAGGAGCACGGGTGCGCCGCCCTGGTCGCGGACGGCGGCGGCGATGCCGCGGGCGACGACGTCGCGCGGAGCGAGCTCGGCGTCCGGGTGCACCGCCGTCATGAAGCGGCGTCCGCGCGCGTCGCGGAGGACGGCTCCCTCGCCGCGGACGGCCTCGGAGACGAGCCCGCCGTCCGGTACTGCGAGGCGGGTCGGGTGGAACTGGACGAACTCCAGGTCGGCGACCACCGCTCCGGCACGCCACGCGGCGGCCACGCCGTCCCCCGTCGCCACGAGCGGGTTGGTGGTCTCGCGGTACAGGTGTCCCGCTCCCCCGGAGGCGATCACGACGGCGTCTGCGTCGATCCGTCGGGGTTCGCCGAGCAGGTCGAGGACGTCGACGCCGACGACGGCGCCGTCGCGCACGACGAGGTCGGTGAGGCAGGTGCGCTCGAGGATCGTGACGTGCTGGCGGTGCAGCGCGTCGATGAGCGTGCGCTCGATCGCCGCGCCGGTCGCGTCGCCGTCGGCGTGCACCACGCGCCAGCGTCCGTGTGCGGCTTCGCGCCCGCGGGCCAGGTCGTCGCCGTACCGGTCGAGGCTCGCCGGATCGGTCGAGCGGTCGAACGGCACACCGAGGGCGAGCAGGTCGCGGACGCGGGCCGGTCCGTCGCTGCAGAGGACCTCGACGGCGCGCGCGTCCGCGCTGCCGGCCGCCGCGACGTGGGTGTCGGCCTGGTGCAGTGCCGGCGAGTCGTCGGCGCCGAGCGCCACCGCGACTCCGCCCTGGGCGTACGCGGTGGCACTGTCGGCGAGCGCGCCCTTCGTCACCAGCGTGACGTCGTGGACGGCGCTGGCACGGATCGCTGCGGTCAGTCCGGCGATGCCGGAGCCGACGATGACGACGTGCACGGTGGTCTCCCTCGGTCGTTCGGGATCGGGATCGGGATCGGGCTTCAGCCGCGGGGCTTGGCCGCCAGCATGCGCTCGAGCGCGACCTTGGCGTCGGCCTGGACCTCGGCGGGGACCACGATCTCGTTGAGGACCTCACCGCGCACCAGGGCCTCGAGCACCCAGGCGAGGTAGCCCGGGTGGATCCGGTACATCGTCGAGCACGGGCAGACGACCGGGTCGAGGCAGAAGATCGTGTGCTGCGGGTACTCGGCGGCGAGCCGGTTCACCATGTTGATCTCGGTGCCGATCGCGAACGTGGTCGGTTCGGTGGCCGCGGCGACGGTCTTCCGGATCAGGTCGGTGCTGCCGGCGTGGTCGGCGGCGTCGACGACGGCCATCGGGCACTCCGGGTGGACGATGACCTGGACGCCGGGGTGCTCGCGTCGGGCCTGGTCGATCTGGTCGACCGTGAAGCGACGGTGCACCGAGCAGAAGCCGTGCCAGAGGATGACCTTCGCCGCTTCGAGGTCGCTCTCCTCGTTGCCGCCCAGGGGCTTCCGGGGGTTCCACATCGGCATCAGGTCGGTGCTGATCCCCATGGCCTTGGCGGTGTTGCGACCGAGGTGCTGGTCGGGGAAGAACAGCACGCGCTGCCCGCGCTCGAACGCCCACTCGAGCACCGTCGCGGCGTTCGAACTGGTGCAGACGATGCCGCCGTTGCGCCCGCAGAACGCCTTGAGGTCGGCAGCGGAGTTCATGTAGGTGACGGGGATGACGGGCACCCGGCCATCGGCGTCGGGCTCGGTGCCGTAGACGGCGGTGAGCTCGGCCCAGGCGGCCTCGACGCTGTCGATGTCGGCCATGTCCGCCATCGAGCAGCCCGCGGCCAGGTTCGGCAGGATGACGCGCTGGTCGTCGCGGGCCAGGATGTCGGCGGTCTCGGCCATGAAGTGCACACCGCAGAACACGATGGCCTCGGCGTCGGGCTTCGTCAGCGCGGCGTTGGCGAGCTGGAACGAGTCACCGAGGAAGTCCGCGTGCCGGACGACCTCGTCGCGCTGGTAGAAGTGCCCGAGGACGACGACCCGGTCGCCGAGCGTGGCCTTCGCGCGCTCGATGCGCGCGTGCAGCTCGTCGGTCGGCGCGGTCTTGTACTCCTCCGGCAGCACGCCCTGCCGTGGTGCGCTCGTCGGGATGACGTCGGTCATCGACGAGCCCGGGCCGTACCCGGGCCGGGAGTCGAAGTCCCACGTCGGCATGGCGAGGTCGGGCGTGCAGGTGCTGCCGCCGGCCTTGCCGTTCGAGATGAGGTCGATGGTCGTCGCGATGGACACGGTGGTTCCTATCGGTTCTGCGGTCGTGTGCCCTGCTGCAGCGGGCCGTTGTCCGCGTAGGCCAGGTCGGGGTTCGAGCGGTACAGCCGGGCCGGACGGTGCCGACCCCCGCTCGTGGTCTCGTCGGTCGGCAGGATCGCGTCGGTCTTCTCGACCTGCCGACGGAAGTTCGCGGGGTCGAGCGCGCGCCCGAGCACCGCCTCGTACACCCCGCGCAGCTCGGCGAGGGTGAACCGGTCCCCCAGGAAGGCCTGGGCGATGCGGGAGTACGACATCTTGGTGCGGAGCCGCCAGAGCGCGTACTCCACGATCCGGTCGTGGTCGAAGGCGAGCGGCGGGTGCTCGTCGGCGAGGAACCAGCGGACGTTCCAGTCGTCCGGCACGACGTTCGCCTCGTCCGGGTGCACGAGCGCCCAGTACACGATCGACACCACCCGGCTCGGTGAGCGGCCGACGTCGCCGAACGCGTAGAGCTGTTCGAGGTAGCGGGGCTGCACGTTCGTCGTCTCGCGCAGGCGGGCTGCGGCGGAGTCCTCGAGTCCCTCGTCGACGCCGACCCAGCCGCCGGGCAGTGCCCACGACCCCTCGAACGGTTCGGCCACCCGGCGTACCAGCGGCATCCACAGCGCCGGCACCCCGGTGTCGGGGTGCGGGCGCAGCGCGACGATCACCGTCGAGACCGCGACGCGGATGCCTGCTTCGTCCATGGCGGACCTTAATGTCAGTGTGACTCGAAGTGTTCGGGTTGCGATGACACTATCACCGCTGGGCGGTGTGTTGCGCCCGTGCGGGACTCCGGGTCGTCACGAACCGGAAACAGATCGTCACGAGGCCGAAAACTCCGGGACGCCCCGCGTGGATACGGTGAGCACCATGACGACGGTGACGAGGATGCATGCCGTGGTGTCGGGGACCGTCCAGGGGGTCGGGTTCCGGTACTGGACGGCACGGAAGGCCGACGGGCTCGACCTCGTCGGGTACGCCAGGAACCTCTGGGACGGCACCGTCGAGGTCGAGGCCGAGGGGCCGTCGGTCGCGGTCGAGACGTTGATGGAGTGCCTGCGGAGCGGGCCGCCGTCGGCCACCGTGACGGACGTCGAGCTCCGGCCGGTCGTACCGCACGGCGACGCCGACGGGTTCGCGATCCTGCACTGACCCGGTCGCACCGACCGTTCCCGTGCGGATGTCGGTGCGGAGCGGAATAATCGAATCCACTCAGGCGGTTGCCCTGTCTGCGCGTCCTGCGCCACCTCGTTCCACCAGTCGTGATCCACCAGGAGCTCCCGCATGACCCAGGCCGTCGATTCCGCCCCCCGCACGGGAAGCGTCTCGCAACCGACCGCTGCCGAGACCCGTCTCGTGATCGGGCTGCTGCTCGTGTCCGCGTTCGTCGTCATCCTCAACGAGACGATCATGGGCGTGGCGCTGCCGCGGCTGATGGACGACCTCGACATCAGTGCGGCGACCGGGCAGTGGCTGACCACGGGCTTCCTGCTCACCATGGCGGTCGTCATCCCGATCACCGGGTTCCTGCTGCAGCGGTTCAACACCCGCCCCGTCTTCGTCTGGGCGATGGGCCTGTTCTCGGCCGGCACCCTGATCGCCCTGCTCGCACCCGGGTTCACGCTGCTGCTCGTCGGCCGCATCGTCCAGGCGAGCGGCACCGCGATCATGATGCCGCTCCTGATGACGACGGTGCTCACCCTCGTCGACCCGGCCCACCGTGGCCGCATCATGGGCAACATCTCGATCGTCATCTCGGTCGCACCGGCCATCGGCCCGACGATCTCCGGGCTCATCCTCAACGCGTTCTCGTGGCGCTGGCTGTTCGGCTTCGTCCTGCCGATCGCGATCGCCGCGCTCATCCTCGGCATGGTCAAGGTCCGCAACGTCTCGACGCCCCGCAGGGCACCGCTCGACGTGTTCTCGGTGATCCTGTCCGCGTTCGCGTTCGGTGGGATCGTCTACGGCCTGTCCAGCATCGGCGAGGCCGGCACCACCGGCCTCTTCGTCCCGGTCACCGCGCTCGTCGTCGGTGCCGTCGCCCTGGCGGTGTTCATCCTCCGACAGACCCGCCTGCAGCGCACCGACAGCGCCCTGCTCGACCTGCGCACCTTCCAGACCCGCGGCTTCACCGTCCCGATCGTCGCGATGGCGCTGAGCTTCATGGCGATGTTCGGCACGCTCATCCTGCTGCCGATCTACCTGGAGCGCGTCCTCGGGCTCGAGGTCCTGAACGTCGGACTGCTGCTGCTCCCCGGCGGGCTGCTCATGGGGCTCCTCTCCCCCATCGTCGGACGCATCTACGACCGTCGCGGACCGCGCGTGCTGCTCATCCCCGGCTCGATCATCGTCAGCGCGGTGCTCTGGGCGCTCTCCACGGTCGGCGTGGACACCAGCGTGTGGTTCGTCCTCGGCGCGCACGTCGTCCTGAGCATCGGCCTGGCGCTCACCTTCACCCCGCTGTTCACGGCGGCACTCGGTGGCCTGCCCCCGAAGCTCTACTCGCACGGCAGCGCGGTGCTCGGCACGGCGCAGCAGCTCGCCGGAGCCGCCGGCACCGCCCTGTTCGTCACCCTGCTCACGATCGGCGCCGCCACGGCAGCGACCGGCGCGGGTGCGGACGCCGTGGCCGCAGCGACTGCCTCCGGCGTGAAGACCGCGTTCCTGGTCGGCGCGGTGATCTCGCTGTTCGGCATCCTGGCATCGGTCTTCGTCACCCGTCCGGCGGTGCCCGAGGGCGCGCCGACGCCCCCGCCCGCGCACTGACCGCGGTGCCGCCCACGGGTCCACGTGGCATCGTGGGCGGCATGCGGTCGACGGCGAGCGAACTGAACTGGTCCGGCACGGTCACCTACACGGCCGAGCAGGTGCTCCGACCGGGCTCGATCGACGAAGCAGCCGAGGTCGTCGCACGCTCCCCCCGGGTGCACGGGCTCGGCACCCGGCACTCGTTCAACGACGCCGCCGACGCACCGGGGGTCCTGCTCGACCTGACCGCGATCCCCACCGACCTGGTCGTCGACCCCGACCAGCGGACGGCGACCCTCGGAGCCGGCACCCGCTACGGAGTCGTCGCTCCCGACATCGAGCGCGCCGGGTTCGCGCTGCACAACCTCGGCTCGCTCCCGCACATCTCCGTCGGCGGCGCGGTCGCCACCGGCACCCACGGCTCCGGCACCACCCTCGGCTCGCTGAGCACCGCGGTCCGGTCCCTCGAACTGCTCGGGCCCGACGGTACGCTCCGGACCGTCGACCGCTCCGACCCGGCGTTCCCCGGCACCGCCCTGCACCTCGGGCTGTTCGGCATCGTGACCCGGGTCACGCTCGACCTCGAACCCACCTACCGGATGCGACAGGACTCGTACGGGCCGTTCCCGTGGAGCACGTTCACCGACCACGTCGCCGCGGTCCACGCAGCCGGGTACTCGGTGTGCGCCTACACGGTGTTCGGCGACGAGATCAGCGAGGCGCTCGTGAAGTCCCGGGTGCCCGACGGCGCCGACGACGTCGCCGTGCCGGACGACCTGTTCGGCGCACCCCGGCTGCCGGGTTCCCCCGGCGACGGCCACCACACGGCGCGCGACGGCTCGGTGGGGCCGTGGTGGAACCGGCTGCCGCACTTCCCCATCGAGTCCGTGCCGAGCCACGGGTCCGAGGTGCAGAGCGAGCACTTCGTCCCGCTCCGGCACGCGGCGGCGGCGCTCGACGCCCTGCGCGGGCTGGCCGACCGCATCCAGCCGCACCTGCACGTGTGCGAGCTCCGGACGATGGCGGCCGACGACCTCTGGCTGAGCCCGACCCAGGGCGAGGACGTGCTCTGCATCGCGTTCACCTGGCAGAAGCACCCGGAGGCGGTCGCTGCACTGCTGCCCGACCTCGAGGCGCGGCTCGCACCGTTCGACGGGCGACCGCACTGGGGCAAGATGAGCTCGCTCGACGGCGACGCGATCGCGGAGCTGTACCCGCGGGTGGCGGACGTCCGTGCGCTGATCGCACGAGCCGACCCGGACCGGACGTTCGCATCCGCGTTCGGCGAGCGGGTGCTGCGGGCCTGACCCGGGCCTCCCGTCCGACGCCCCGTTGCCCCGTTGCCCCGTTGCCCCGGAACCAGGTTCCGGACACAGCACCACGCGATCGCGCAGTTCCGTGTCCGGAACCTGGTTCCGCAGGTGCGTCGCGACCGGGAGGCCCGGTGCCGGTCCGCAGCGCGCGTCAGCGCAGTCGGGTGACCACCTTCACGTCCCCGTCCCAGTGCCGGAGACCGCCCACGGTGAGCACCTCGGGCAGGGGCGCGTCCGCAGCGAGGACCCGGAGCGCCGCCGGCAGGTCGACGTCGCGGATCCGCCGAGCGAGGGTGACGTGCGGTGCCCAACGACCCGGCAGCGACGAGTCGAGCGAGCCGGGAGCGGCGGCGTCGACCGCGCGGTGGAAGCGGGCGAGTGGCTCGTCGACGACCACGCCGAGGCCGAGCACGTGCCGACCAGGGCCGGCGGGGAACAGCAGGACACCGGCGACGCGCAGGGTCTCGGGCACCGCGACGTCGAGGTCCGGCGGCACGGGAACGGCCTCGCCGGCCACCAGGGTGACGTGCGGGTCGTTCGTGCCCGAGTGGCCGAGGCTCGGCAGCTCCGCGGCGACGAGGGCCTGCCAGAGCGCCCGGACCGCCGCGTCGGAGGGGCCGTCGAGGACGAGTTCGATGCTGCGCACGTACCGAGTGAACCAACGCACCCCGTGACGGCGATGTAACACGGCGGAACCGAACTCGCACCGGGGACCCGCGCCCGTCACACTCGACTCCACGCCGCGTACCCGACGCGGCTCCCCCGCACAGCACGGCCCACGAGGAGCACCAGCATGTCCGCAGCCCCCGCACTGCCCGAGAAGCCGAAGGGCAAGCGCCCGATCGGCTGGATCATCGCCGCCGTCATCGTCGTCGTGGCGATCGTCGTCGCCGTCATCGTCGGAGTCGTGCGCTCCGGTGGCGACAGCGGTGGCGCTGCCGCCGGTGACGCCGCCCCGAAGACCGTCACCATCGGCGTCTCGGACAAGTCGCTGCCCTACTGGAACACCTACGTGAAGGCCGCCAAGGAGCAGCTCAACGTCACCGTCAAGCTCCAGAACTTCTCGGACTACTCGCTGCCGAACCCTGCGCTCAAGGACAAGCAGATCGACATCAACCAGTTCCAGCACATCCAGTACCTGGCGAACTACAACGTCACCTCGGACGACGACCTGCAGCCGATCGGCGCGACGGCCGTCTACCCGCTGCCGCTCTACTCGACGAAGGTTTCCGACGTCAAGGACTTCGAGGACGGCGCGAAGGTCGCCATCCCGAACGACGCCATCAACGAGGCCCGTGCGCTCCTGGTCCTGCAGGCCGCCGACCTGCTCGAGCTCAAGGACGGCGGCAACGCCTTCTCGACCACGGCCGACATCACCTCGCACAAGGTCGACGTGCAGACGCTCGACGCCTCGCAGACCGCGAACGCCCTGCAGCAGGGCTCCGTCGAGGGCGCGATCGTCAACGTGAACTACGCCACCTCGGCCGGGCTCGACACCAAGGACGCGATCTTCCAGGACGACCCGAAGAGCGCCTCCGCCGCCCCGTACGTGAACGTCTTCGCCGTCCGCGACGCCGACAAGACCAACAAGACGTACCTCGACCTGGCGAAGCTGTTCCAGGACGACGCCGTGCAGAAGGTCTTCGCGAAGGACTACCCGGACGCCGTCCCGAGCGACGAGAGCGCCGCCTCGCTGCAGAAGGAGCTCGCGACGGTCGAGTCCGACGCGAAGGCGGCAGCGGAGTAGTGCCGGTCCTCGTCGAACTCCGCGGCGTCTCGAAGCACTACCGCCGCGCCGACACCGGCGAGACCGTGGTGGCCGTCGAGGACGTCTCCCTGGACGTGCACCAGGGAGAGGTCCTCGGCGTCATCGGGTACTCCGGTGCCGGCAAGTCCACCCTGGTCCGTCTGGTGAACGCCCTCGAGCTCCCCAGCTCCGGGACGGTCACCGTGGCGGGCAAGGAACTGACGGCGATCCCCGAGCGGGATCGCCGTCTGGCGCGTCGCAACATCGGGATGATCTTCCAGCAGTTCAACCTGTTCCGGTCCCGCACCATCGCCGGCAACGTCGCGTACCCGCTCAAGGTCGCCGGTGTGCCGAAGGACGAGCGGGACCGCCGCGTGGCCGAGCTGCTCGACTTCGTCGGGCTCCTCGAACGCGCCCACGCCTACCCGGAGCAGCTGTCCGGCGGTCAGAAGCAGCGCGTCGGCATCGCGCGGGCCCTCGCGGCGTCGCCCGACCTGCTGCTCGCCGACGAGGCCACGAGCGCCCTCGACCCGGAGACCACGTCCGAGGTGCTCGGGCTGCTCCGCCGGGTGAACGAGGAACTCGGCGTCACGATCATCGTCATCACGCACGAGATGGACGCCGTCCGCCAGATCGCCGACCGCGTCGCCGTGATGGAGCAGGGTCGCGTCGTCGAGGTCGGGGACGTCTACGACGTGTTCTCCGCGCCGAAGACGGGTGCTGCGCAGCGGTTCGTCCGCACCGCGCTGCATGACCGCCCCTCGGTCGACACGCTCGCTCGCCTGCGCGAGCGTCACCCCGGTCGCCTGGTGACCGTGCAGATCACCGACGAGGCCGGGCTGCAGAACCGGATCGACGCCGTGTTCCGGTCCGCCGGGGTCACCGCCGAGCTCGTCTACGGCGGGGTCGGCGAGATCCGCGAGCGGCGGATCGGTTCGCTCACCTACGAGCTGACGGCCGGCGACTCCGCCACCATCGACCGCGCCGTCGCCGCACTGCGCGCCGACGGCGTCACGACCGACGAGGAGGCAGCAGCGTGAACAACTCGTTCCAGAGCGTGATCGACACGTTCGACGTCTTCCTCGCAGCCATGCGCGACACCATCGTGATGTCGCTCGTGTCGCTCGTCATCGCCGGCGTCATCGGGCTCGCCCTCGGGCTGCTGCTCTACGCGACCCGGCCCGGCAACCTGCTCGGCAACCGCACCGCGTACACGATCATCAACGTCGTCGTGAACCTGGTCCGGCCGATCCCGTTCGTGATCTTCCTCGCCGCGATCGCCCCGCTGTCGCGCGTCGTGGTGCAGACCACGATCGGCGTGCCCGCGGTCACCTTCGCGATCTCGCTGGCAGCGGCCTTCGCGGTGTCGCGCATCGTCGAGCAGAACCTGCTCGCGGTCGACCCCGGCGTCGTCGAGGCGGCGCGAGCATCGGGTGCGCACCCGATCTCGATCCTGCTGACCGTCCTGATCCCCGAGGGCCTCGGGCCGCTCATCCTCGGCTACACGTTCATCTACATCGGCATCGTCGACATGACGGCGCAGGGTGCGTTGATCGGTGGCGGTGGACTCGGCGAGTACGCGATCACCTACGGATCGCAGCGGTACGACTGGTGGATCGTCTACGTGTCGGTGGCGGCGATCGTCGTCATCGTGCAGCTCGGCCAGTTCGTCGGCAACCGGCTGGCGCGCGCGACCCTGCGACGCTGACGCGGGCGCGCCGTCCGCGGTGTGCTGCGACCTCGGCACATGCCGTGGTCGTGACTGCCTGGAGGCCCGGTGCCGGTTCCTGGAACCGGCACCGGGCCTCCAGTGCGTTGCCGCGTTGCGGGCGCGCCCGGCGTCGTCCGCCGAGCGGTCACGGGGCGTCCGCGACGCGCCGCTCACGTCCGCCGAGGTTCCACGCACGCACGCTGGGGCTCCCGAGGTTCCGAGATCTCGGAGCCTCGGCGGCAGCGGGCGTGGCACGCGGAGCTTCGGCGCCGCTCGATGCCCTTCTTGCTCGGTTCCGGTCGCCGAGGTTCCACGACTCGCCGGACGCGATCCGCCGAGGTCCACGAACGCCCGCTGCGAGCGCCGAGATGCCGAGATTTCGGAACCTCGAGGCAGCGGGGAGGGCGCGGCGGGCGCAGGCCGCGCGGGTCAGGCTGCGCGGGTCAGGCTGCGCGGGTCAGGCGGCCGGGGACTCCACGGTCTCGATCGTGCCGGTCGCTCCGGGGTGCTCGTAGTGCGCGCGCACCAGGATCGGACGGTGGTCGGAGATGCCCGCCGGCAGGGTCTCGACACCGGCGATGTGCAGCCCGACGCTCGTCGCGAAGTCGAAGTGGCCCGTGAACTTGCGGTAGCGCAGGTACGTCGGCTGGTCGGACAGCGACAGTGCGAACCCGCCCTGCTCGATCTTGCGACGAAGGTTCGTCTGGAACCAGGGGTAGTTGAAGTCGCCGACCATGACCGCGGGGACGTCCTTCGCGAGCTCGCGGAGGAACTGGTGCGCCGCCTCGATCTGCTTGCGGCGGAGGGAGTTCGTCGCGGTCAGGGGTGAGGCGTGGAACGAGGCGACGACGACCTCGGCATCGGCCTCGGTGTCGCGCAGGTGCATCGCGATGAGCCGTTCGTGCGCGGGTGCGAGGACCCGGTCGTGCAGGGACTTCTGCAGCGAGTGGATGCTGAAGTCCTGCACCTCGAAGCGGTCGTCGCGCTTGTAGATGGCGAGTCCGAGGCGGTTCGTGCGGGTCGACGCGGCGAGCGAGAGCCCACCGATCGACGGCGCGAGGTCGTTGCTGTCGCACTCCTGCACGCAGAGGACGTCGGCGTCGGAGGCCTCGGCCAGGGCGGCGAGTTCCCCGTTCGCGGTGTGCTCCCGGAGGTTGTAGCTGACGACCCGGAGGGCAGTGGGCGGCACGCCTGCGTCGGTGGCGATCGTGCTCTGCTGTTCTGGCGCGGCCATGCTGCCTTCCTGTCCGGGTGGTCCGGTCACCCTGCCGCGGCAACCGTACTCGGCGTTCGCAAACGGATGCTGAGACTGTAACGCCTGTCGGGTTTCGCGCGTGTGACCGTGACGGAAACGGACAGCCGCGAGCCGGGCGCTGGGCTGCGCGGAACCGCGCGGGTCAGACGCGGACCCGGCGGGCGGGCCGGACGGTGTCCCCCGCTGTGCGGCTCATCAGGATGCCCTCGACGCACGCGACGGCGAGCAGCGCCGCGATCACCCAGAACGCGACGGTGTACGGACCGTCGCCACCGAGCCCGCCGGCCGCGCGGATCACCACCGCTGCGACGGCGACGCCGAACCCGGCGGCGGTCTGCTGCAGCGTCGACGAGAGCGTGTTCGCCGGGGTCATGTCGGCCTGCTCGACGTCGGCGAAGGCGATGGTGTTGTACGCCGTGAAGCCGACGGAGCGGGCGGCGCCGCTGACGACGAGCAGCACCGCGAGCAGCCAGAACGGGGCGTCCTCGGTCATGAACGCCATCGCGACGACGGTCAGCGCAGCGATCGCACTCGACACGATGATCACCGGGCGGTAGCCGAACCAGCGCAGGAACGGCGTCGTCATCGGCTTGATGCCGAGGTTGCCGACGAAGACCCACAGCACGGCGGACCCGGCGAGCACGGCGCTCCAGCCCCAGGCGTCCTGGAACAGCAGCGGGAGCACGAACGGCACCGCGGAGACCGCCAGGCGGAACAGGCTGCCGCCGGCGTGCGACACCCGGAACGTCTCGAGGCGGAACGCCTCGAGCCCCATGATCGGGTGCGGTGCCCGGCGGAAGTGCCGGATCGCGAACCAGCAGCAGACGGCCCCGACGACACCGGACACCACGACGGCCAGGACCGGGATGACGTCGAGTGCGAGCAGGGACGCCATCACGACGAGCGACCCGAGGCCGAAGCACGCGAGCAGCGATCCGAACCAGTCGAACGGCACGCGTTGCGCGGCGCGCTCCTGCGGGACGAGCACGAGCGCGGCGACGAACGCGATGACGCCGAGCGGGATGTTGATCAGGAAGATCCAGTGCCACGTCAAGGTGTCGACGAGCACGCCGCCGATGAACGGGGCGATGATCGGCGCGGCCAGGGCGGGCCAGGTGAGGATCGCGATGGCCGTGACGAGCTGCTCGCGCCCGGCGCTCCGGAGCACCACGAGGCGGCCGACGGGCACCATGAGCGCACCGCCGAGCCCCTGCAGGATGCGCCAGAGCGTCAGGTCGACGAGGCCGGTCGACATCGCGCAGAGTGCCGACGCGATCGTGAAGAGCGCGATCGCACCCGCGAAGACGGTGCGGGACCCGATCCGGTCGGTGAGCCAGCCCGAGACGGGGATGAAGACCGCCAGGGTGACCAGGTACGCGGTGATCGCGACGCCCACGGCGGCCGAGTCGACGCCGAGGTCACGCCCCATCGCGGGCGCCGCGGTCGCCAGGATCGTGCCGTCGAGGAGCTCCATGAAGAAGGTCCCCGCCACGAGCACGGCGACCGCCGTGCTGCCCGTCCGCCGTCTGGGTGTCGTCATCGTCGTCGCCATGTCGCGTCAAAGGCTATGCCCGGTGCCGGGTCGCGCGGGGATGGTGTCGGGAGGTTCCCCGATCGTGTTGTGCATTGCAGAATGATGCGCACCAGTGCGTTGCCCCGCGGGTCCGCCGAGCGCGAGCGTGGAGGCTGCGCGACGACAGGAGGCTCACCGATGACCGACGCCGACACGACGACCGGGACCGTGACCACGAAGGGCGCCTGGGACCCGGCAGCGGGGACTCCGCACCACGTCTTCGACCACGCCCACCTGCCCGTGATGACCGTGCGGGAGTCCGCCCTGGCGAACAACACCGCCGTCATGCAGGCCTACGTCGACCGCCACGGGCTGCTGTTCGCGCCGCACATGAAGACGCACATGGCGCCCGACCTCGCCGCGCGGCAGATCGACGCCGGAGCGTGGGGCGTCACGGTCGCGTCCGTGCAGCAGGCGATGGTCGCGTGGGAGCACGGGGTGCACCGGATCCTGGTCGCGAACGAGGTCCTCGACCCCGCCGGCCTCGCCTGGCTCGGGTCGCGGCGCACGGTCGACCCGGACGCCGACGTCCTCTGCTACGTCGACTCCGCAGCGGGCGTCACCGCCGCCGTCGCCGCGCAGAGCACCGTCGCCGGCGAGCTGCACGTCCTGGTCGAGCTCGGGTTCCCGGGCGGGCGCACCGGGGTCCGCTCCCCCGACGACGCTCGTGCCCTCGCGCTGCTCGCCCACGACGCCGGGCTCGTGCTCCGCGGTGTCTCCGGGTACGAGGGCGGGCTGCCCGGCGTCGACGCTGCCCGCGAGTACGTCGCCGGCGTGCTCGACGTCGCCGAGGACGTCCGCGGGCTCGTCGACGGTCGCGGGCTCCTCAGCATGGGCGGCAGCGCCTGGTTCGACGCCGTCGTCGACGCGGTGGCGCACCGCACCGACGACCTCGACGTGCTGCTGCGGTCTGGTGCGTACCTGACCCACGACGACGGCTTCTACGCCGAGCGCACGCCGTTCGGCCGCCACCCGGCCGAGGGCTCGCTCGTCGCCGCGATCGAGGTCTGGGGACGCGTGACGTCCTGCCCGGAGCCCGGGCTCGCGTTCGTCGCCGTGGGCAAGCGCGACATCTCCTTCGACGAAGGGCTGCCGGTGGTGCGGTCGGTGCGGCCGGCCCTGCCAGGAGGCCCGGCGGGCGCCACACAGGTCGTCCCGCCGCCCGGGGCGGTCACCGTCACCCGCCTCGACGACCAGCACTGCTACCTCGCGCTGGCGGACGGTGCCCCCGAGCTGACGCCCGGTGACGTCGTCGTGTTCGGCATCTCGCACCCCTGCACGGTGTTCGACAAGTGGCGGCAGGTGCACGTCCTGGCCGACGACGACACCGTGCTCCGGACGATCGCGACGTGGTTCTGATGCGCGCGACCACCGCGGCCCCGGTGCCGACGGACGGCGACGGTCCTGCCCGGAACGCCGCACTGTCCCTGCGTCGTGGGCTCCGCCTGCTCGACTGCATCGCCGACCGGACCCGCAGCGGCGCGGTGTCCGTCAGCCTGTCCGTGCTGGCCACCGAGCTCGGCGCCTCGAAGTCGACGGTGCTCCGCCTGACGGCCCCGATGCTCGAGAACGACCTGCTGCGCCGCACCCCGGACGCCGGGTTCACGCTCGGCCTCGGCGCGCTGCTGCTCGGGCAGAGCTACCTCGAGGGGATCGACCTGCGCTCCGCCGCCGCGCCGTTCCTGCGTCGGACGGCGGAGCAGACCGGGCTGACGTGCCACCTGGTCGTGCCGGACGGCACGGACATCGTCTACGTCGACAAGGTCGAGACCCGCGGCACCGTCCGCATGGGCTCCCGGATCGGGAACCGCCTGCCGATGCGGAACACGGCCTCCGGCAAGGCGATCGTCGCGTTCGGTGAACCGGAGCTGCTCGACCGCGTGCTCGCCGAGCCGGCCCAGGTCATGACGGAGCACACCATCACGGACGACGACCGCTGGCGGCACGAGGTCGACCGCACGCACGGACGGGGCTACGGCATCGACGACCGCGAGAACGAGCCGGACATCCGGTGCGTCGCCGCCCCGGTGTTCGACCACGCGAACCAGGTGGTCGGCGCGATGAGCATCTCCGGGCTGGCCTCGCGGTTCCCCGCAGCAGCGGTCCGCGAACTCGGCGACGGCGTCGTGCGGACCGCCCACGAGATCTCCGTCGCGCTCGGGTCCTCGTCGGCGCAGCTCGCCCTCGCGCGGGGTGCCCGGTGACCGGCTCGGTGCTGACGTTCGGCGAGACGATGCTGCTCCTGACCGGGCGCGACGTCGGCGCGGTGCCGGACCTGGAGCACATGCGGGTGGACACCGGCGGCGCCGAGAGCAACGTCGCGATCGGCCTCGTCCGCGCCGGGGTGCCGGCCACGTGGATCGGTCGGGTCGGCACGGACCCCGCCGGCGACCGGGTCACCGCCGACATCGGTGGTGAGGGCGTCGACGTGCTCGCGGTCCCCGACACCGAGCGATCCACCGGCATCATGATGAAGGAGCGGCTGCTCGACGGCCGTACCCGGGTGACCTACCACCGCCGGGGTTCGGCCGGCTCGGCGTTGGCCGCGACGGACCTGCCCGGCGGCGTCGTCGAGACCGCTGCGCTCGTGCACGTCACCGGGATCACCCTCGCGCTCTCCGAGTCCGCACACGACACCGTGACCGCAGCGCTCGACCGGGCGTCCGCCGCCGGTGTGCCGGTGTCGTTCGACGTCAACCACCGGCCGAAGCTCATCGGCGCCGACGCTGCACGCAACCGGTACCGGGCCGTCGCAGCAAGGGCCGCCGTGGTGTTCGCCGGCGACGACGAGGCCCGGCTCGTGCTCGGCCGCGAGGACCAGGACGATGACGAGGAGTCACTCGCGCACGAACTCGCCGCACTGGCACGGGGCCGCGCGGTCGTGAAGCTCGGCTCCCGCGGTGCCGTGGCGTCGATCGACGGCGTGTTCGTCCGTCGGCCCGCGACCCCGGTGCGCGTCGTCGACCCGGTCGGTGCCGGTGACGCGTTCGTCGCGGGCTGGCTCGCAGCGAGCCTGGGTGGAGCGGACGCCGCCGAGGCCCTCGACCGGGCCGCCGACGCCGGTGCACTCGCCTGCACCGTCGAGAGCGACTGGCGCCGTCCGGACCCAGCCGCGTTGCACCACGCCCCGGACCCGTCGGACACCGACCACACCGACCACACCGTGCACGACCGCGTCGACCGCTGACGCCGTGTCTCCCCACACCGTGTCCGCCGAACACCACCACTCGAGGAAGCGCACCATGACGAACGACACCACGAGCACCGAAGAGCACGCCGCCGCACGGCACCGTCACCAGGCCGGACCGGCGATCGCGATCCTCCGCGGCGGCACCGGCGACCACGTCGAGGACGTCATCGCCACCCTGGTCGACTCCGGCGTGACGGCGATCGAGATCACCACGAACACCCCGCGCTGGCGCGAGGGCATCGCGTGGGCGGTCGAGCGGTACGGTTCCGCGGCCTCCATCGGTGTCGGCACGGTGCTCGACGTCCGACAGCTCGACGAGGCCGCCGCTGCCGGAGCCTCGTTCGCCGTCAGTCCCCACCTCGACGCCGAGCTCGGCGAGCGCGCGCACGAGCGTGGCCTCGGCTGGTACCCCGGTGCCGCGACCCCGACCGAGATCGTCCGCGCGTGGCGGCTCGGCGCCCGTGCGGTGAAGGTGTTCCCGGCTGCGCAGCTCGGCGGCCCCGCGTTCCTGCAGCAGGTCCTGGCACCGCTCGACTTCGTCGACGTCATCCCGACCGGTGGCATCGGCGTCGACGACGCCCCGGACTACCTGGCCGCCGGTGCGGTCGCCGTCGGACTCGGGTCCCCGCTCGTCGGTGACGCGCTGACCTCGGGCGACCTCGACGCCCTGCGGGGGCGGGCCGGCCGCCTCGTCGCGGCACTCGACCGATGACCGGACAGCAGCCCACCGGCGAGCAGTCCGCCGTCGGCGTCGTCCTGCTGCGCGGCGGGTCGGTCCTCGGTGCGGACGGGTCCCCGGTGCGCGCCGACGTCCTCGTCACCGACGCCGTCATCCGCGCCGTCGGTGCCGATCTGGGCGCCCCTGCCGACGCGCACGTGATCGACTGCGACGGACGCCTGGTGCTGCCGGGCTTCGTGGACGCGCACTCGCACGCCGGATCGCTCGTGTTCGACGAGGGCGTGCAGCTCGCGCTCCTGCGCCAGGGCGTGACGACGATCGTGACCGGACAGGACGGCGTCGGACCGGCTCCGGGCGACGGGTCGTACGCCGACACGTACTTCGCCGCCATCGACGGTCCGCACCCGACGTACCGCGGTGGCGGGGTCGACGGCCTGCTGACGACCTACGACGGCACGACCCCGATCAACGTCGCGACGCTCGTACCCGCCGGCACGGTCCGTCACCAGGTCATGGGCGACGATCCTGGACCGGCGGACAGCACGCAGCTGGCCACGATGCGAGGGCTGGTGCGCACCGGCCTCGCGGACGGTGCGGTCGGTCTGGCGACGGGGCTCGACTACGTCCCCGGTCTGTTCGCCGGCACCGCAGAACTCGCGGCACTCTGCACCGAGGTCGCTGCCGTCGACGGCCTCTACGTGTCGCACATGCGCGGCGGGTACGAGGGGAACGCCCGTGCCGGCCTCGACGAGATCGCCGACATCGTCCGCGCGTCGAGCGTCCGCGCGCACGTCTCCCACCTGCACGCGCCCGTCGACCTCGCGGTGACCGCACTCGCCGAGCTCGAGGCCGAAGGCGCCCCGATGTCGTTCGACGCCTACCCGTACTCGCGTGGCTGCACGATCCTGTCGATGCTGCTCCTGCCCGCGGCCCTCGCCCGCCCCGGCACCGAGGACCTCGCCCACGCCATCGCCGACGACGAGGGTCGCGCTGCGGTCCGGGCGGCCGTGCTCGACCGCGTGCTGTCCCGCGCCGACCTCGGCACCGGCTGGGCGGAGCAGATCACGCTGTCACACGTACCCGCCGCCGAGTTCCACGCGCTGCAGGGCCGCACCCTCGCCGACGCCGCCGAGGCGACCGGGACGGACCCGGTGGACCTGGCCCTCGACGTCCTGGTCGACTCGGCACTGCAGGTCACCGCCGTGATGCGCGTGCCCCGTCCCCGGACCGCCGACGACCTGGCACCGCTCTTCCGGCTGCCCGGGCACACGGCCGGGTCCGACGGGATCTTCGTCGGCACACACCCGCACCCGCGGGCGTACGGCACGTTCGCCCGCTACCTGCAGGACTTCGCCCGCACAGGGCTCCTGTCGTGGCTCGAGGCCTCGCGGCACCTGTCCACCACTGCGGTCGAACGACTCGGCCTCGGTCGACGTGGCGCGGTCGCCGTCGGGGCGGTCGCCGAGCTCGTGGTCGTGGATCCCGATCGGGTCGCGGCGCGGTCGTCCTACGACGAACCGATGCGCCTGGCCGAGGGCATCGACGACGTCCTCGTCGCCGGTGTCCCCGTGCTGACGGACGGCGCCCTGACGTACGCGACCCCCGGCGCCGGGCTGCGTCGCCACCCGGGTCGGATCGACCACGAGCAGGGAGCAGCCGGCACCGGGGGTCGGTGACCCAGCGCGGTGACGCGCCTCGGTGAGGCTTCACACAGCCTGTACCGGCGTCACGCAGCGCTCGGCAGCACCGCCACGACGTCGATCTCGACCAGGATGTTCGCCAGGTGCGACTGCACCGTCGTGCGGACCGGGTACGGCTGCGAGAAGTGCTTCGCGTACTCCTCGTTGAAGGCCGGGAAGTCGCGGTCGGAGTGCTCGAGGTGCACCGTGGACTTCACGACGTCGTCGAGGGTGGCACCGTGCTCGGCCAGCACCGCTGCGACGTTGGCCAGCACCTGCGCGGTCTGACCGGCCACGTCGTCGGCGATCGCCCCCGTGGCGGGGTCCTGCGGGCCGAACCCGGCGGTGTAGATGAAGCCGTTGGCGACGATGCCCTGGCTGTAGGGCCCGGCGGGCTTCGGGGCGTCGTCGGTCACGATGGCGGTCTTCGGCGCGGTGGAGTTCGGCACGGTTGCTCCTGGGGTTCGTCGGTCGTCGGCGGAGACTCCAGGCTAGGCGGACGCCACGCGGTGGGGCCGACCACCCGGCCAGCGCATTCCGCATTGCAGAACGCGAGTCGGGCCTCCCGTCCGGGTGCCGCACCGACCACCCAGGCGGAGGGCGGCTACCCTGGCCGGGTGCCGTCCTCCCTGCCCGAACGCCGCGGAGCGCGCGCGTGAGCCGGCTCGACGGCGCGGTCACCGGGACCGCCGCGACCGGACGACGCCGCGCACTCGACACCGTCACCTCCCTGCCGGCGTGGGCGGCGGTGCTGCTCGTCTGGACCGGCGGCCGGATCGTGTCGACGCTGTGGCTGGCACTCGCGTACCCGCTCATCGGACGTGCGCTGCCGGACAACGCCATCTGGGGCAACGGGCACGGGTTCACGGCGTTCCTCACCGCCTGGGACGGCCAGTACTACGAGCAGATCTCGTTGCACGGGTACCCCGACGTGCTGCCGCTCGACGCCGCCGGCAACGTGGCGCAGAACGCTTGGGCCTTCCTGCCGGCGTTCCCGTTCACGATCCGGATGCTCACCGCCTCGACCGGGCTGCCGTTCACCGTCGGCGCCCCGCTCATCTCCGTGCTGGCCGGTCTGCTGGCGACCTACCTGCTGCACCGCCTGGTCCGCGACCGTGCGGGCAACGCCGCGGCGATGTGGGCGGTGTTCTTCTTCACGTGCGGGCCGCTGTCGTTCCTGTTGCAGGTCGGTTACGCGGAGAGCATGTTCCTCGCGCTCACGTTCGGCGCACTGCTCGCCCTGGAGCGTCGCCGGTACGGGCTGCTCACCGTGCTCGGGGTCGCTGCTGCCTTCACCCGTCCGGGGGCGCTGGCCGTCCCCCTCGTGCTCGGGGTCATCGCCCTGGTGCGGTGGGTCCGGGCTCGCCGTGAGACCGGGCGGGTGCTCGACACCTTCCCGCTCCGCGAGCAGGTGCAGGTCGTGGCCGCCGGTGTCGTGATGGTGGTGGCGGGTCTCGCCTGGCCGGTCATCGCGTCGCACGCGACCGGCACGCCGAACGCCTACCTCGAGACCGAGATGTCGTGGTGGGTGAACTTCATCGGCCGCGTGGACTTCGTGCCCTTGTCGCCGTGGTTCCTCATCGCCGGGCGCTGGCTCGGCGTCGGCGGGATCCTGATCGTGGTGTTCCTGCTCGTCGGGTTCCCGATCTGGCTGCTCCGCCGGTCGACGAAGCGGCTCGGTTCGACGACCGTGCTGTACTCGGCCGCCTACGCGCTCTACATCTTCGCGGTGTCCCTGCCGATGGCCTCGACCCCGCGATTGCTCATGCCCCTCGCGCCGTTGTTCGGCTCGCCGGAGCTCGTCGCGAAGCCGTGGATGCGGTGGGTGTTCGTCACCGCGGCGCTGGCCGGGCAGCCGGTGCTCGTCGCGGTGCTCTGGCTGCTCGGGCCTCCGTAGCGGGGACGGCGGCAACACCGACACCACGGACACCTCCGACGCCACCTCCGACTCGGAACGACGGAACCGACGTCGTACGACATCGATCCCGTCGTTCGAAGTCGGATCGAGCCGAGCCGAGCCGAGCCCGACCCGTCCGCTCCTAGAGCTCGACGGTCCCGTGGTCCCCGGTGTCCGGCTGGCTCTGCTTGCGCAACGCTGCCTTGAGCGTCTGCACGAGGCTGCCGACCGGACCGGTGTCCTGCGTCCAGTACTCGACCGAGTCGCCCGACACCGTGAGCAGCCGGATCGAGGGGTCGTCGCGGCCGTCCGGGAACCAGGCCTCGGCGAACGGCGACCACAGCTCGTCGATCACGGCACTGTCCTGCGTCACGGTGGCGGTGCCGGCGATGGACAGGTAGCCGCCCTGCGACTCGATGGAGACGTTGACGTGCGGGTTCCTGGCGATGTCGTCGACCTTCTCGCTGCCGTCCTGCACCAGGAAGCGGAGGGTCCCGTTGAACGCCTTGTCCTGCACGGCGAGCGGCCGGGCGTGCAGCTGGCCGTCCTCGCTCACCGTCGTCAACAGGGCCGTGTGGGCGCCGTGGACGATGTCCGAGATGGCGGCGCGCTGGTCCGTCTGCGTGTCGGTCATGATGCTCCTTTGCGTCGTGCGCCCCACCCGTCCCGACGTTCGACAGCGGGTCCGGCGGGGCCGTACCGTTCCCGCCAGTGTGCCCCTCGACGCTGGGCGCGTCCGGCACGCGGCAGCTCCACCCCGACCGGGAGGCCCGTCTCGACTCCCCCGGACACGTCCGGCCACGCAGGCGGCCGGTCCGCAGTGCCCGCGCCCGGTCCGGCGCACTCCATGCGTCCGCACACAGCGACACTCCACCAGACGATCACCGCGTGCATCGTCGGAACATGCACACGCACCGGATGCATGCGCAACGAGCGACACTCCACGAGTCGATCCGCGGGTGGTTCGTCGGAACATGCACACGCACCGGATGCGCCCGCACGGAACAGGTCAGGCTGGCTCGCGGATGGTGGTCTCGACGTCGACGACCTGCGGCACCCGCGGCATCGAGGCGAAGCCGAACGCCACGGGTGGGTCGAGCGGCGCCAGGGTGCCGAGGGGCTCCCCCGCCCAGGTCCCGCGCACACCGGTGACGTCGTGGGCCCCGGTCACGCCGTAGTACTCGCGCCGACCGTTCCCCGCCGAGCCGGCGGTACCGGATCCGGGAGCGACGAGCCGGGCGATCGGGTCGATCGCGGCGAGCCAACGGGGGTCGCGGGCGATCGGCTTCGGGACGACGCGCAGGATGCGTCCGAGCGGGGAGATCGTGCCGACGTCGACCGACATCTGCAAGGCGCCGGCGTCGAGCTCCAGGCCACGGGCCGTCCGTCGCGCCCGGACGTCCACCACGGACACGGTGTCGAACCGGTAGGTGCCGGAGACGTAGGCGGCGACGATCTCGTCCGGCGCGAGCAGCACGCTGGTGCCGTCGGGCAGCTCGAGGAACACGTCCGTGAACGCTCCGAAGGGCGAGCGGTCCCACATCCCGACGACGATCCGGACACCCGAGGTGGTGCCGACGCCCATGATCCGGCCGCGGAACCGGCGCTCGACGGGAGGGGTGCTGGGACGTGACGGCATGCCGTGGACCGTACCCGGCGCGCCCGTGAGGCGGACCGACGGAGCTGACCCGCGCCTCCCGGCTGACGGGTTCGCGAAAGCGACGGATCGCCGCGAACGTTCCACGGCGATCTGTCGCTCTCGCGGGGTGGGCCCGGGGTGACCGTCTACGGGACGGGGACGGGCTCGGCGAGCAGCTCGCGCACGCGCGGCGCGACCTTCGTGCCGTAGAGCTCGATGGACCGCAGCATGTCCTCGTGCGGCAGGCGACCGGTCGCGTACCGCATGTCGAACCGCGAGGCGCCGAGGATCCGCATGTTCCGGGCGATCTTCCGTGCCACGGTCTCCGGCGACCCGACGTACAGCGAGCCACCGGCGGACAGGCCCGCGTGGTACCCGGCGACGTCGAGGGGCGGCCAGCCGCGCTCCCGGCCGAGCTGGTCGGTGACGGCCTTGTGGTACGGCCAGTAGCGCTCGGCGGCTTCCTCGTCGGTCGCCGCGACGAAGCCCGGCGAGTGCATCGCGATGGGCTGCTGCGGCAGGTCGAGCTGGGCGAGCGCCTGACGGTACAGCCGTGAGAACGGGGCGAACTGCGCCGGCTGCCCGCCGATGATGGCGAGGAAGAGCGGCAGGCCGTAGGACGCCGCACGGATCACCGACTGCGGCGAGCCGCCGACGCCGATCCAGGTGGGGATGGCGCCGTGCTCGAGCTTCGGGAACACGTCCTGGTCGACCAGGCTCGCGCGCTTCGTGCCGGACCAGGTCACGGCGTCGCCGCCGCGCAGGGCCGCCCAGAGCTGCAGCTTCTCCTCGAACAGGACCTCGTAGTCGGACAGCTCGTAGCCGAACAGCGGGAACGACTCGGTGAAGGAGCCACGCCCGAGGATGACCTCGGCACGACCGTCCGAGATCGCGTCGACGGTGGCGAAGCGCTCGTAGACGCGCACGGGGTCGTCGGACGACAGCACCGTGACGGCAGAGCCCATCCGGATGCGGGAGGTCGAGGCGGCGATCGCGGCGAGGACGACCTCGGGTGCGCTCACCACGAAGTCGGCGCGGTGGTGCTCACCGACGCCGATGAAGTCGATGCCGACCTGGTCGGCGAGGACGGCCTGGGCGACGACGTCGCGGATGCTCTGTGCGTCGGACTTGAGACTGCCGTCGGCGAGTTCGGTGACGTCGCCGAAGGTGTCGATGCCGAGCTCCACGGGGCCGATCCGTTCGGGTGCGGGCGGCGGGACGTCCGAAGGGCGGTCGGTGCCGAATGCGTTGCTCATGGTTCCTCCTGATCGCACTTCCATGCGTTTGCATCAAACTACCACGGCAAGGCCGGCACGGCCAGCGCCCGCGTGTACGGTCGCCCGCATGCCGAAGCTCCCTGACCAGACCGGACGCAGGATCGTCGTCACCGGCTCCAACAGTGGCACCGGGAAGGAAGCCGCGACCCGTCTCGCGGCCGCCGGCGCGAGCGTCGTGCTCGCCGTGCGCACGACCGCGAAGGGCGATGCCGCCGCGGCCGAGATCCGCGCAGCCCACCCGAACGCCGACGTCGAGGTGCGCGAACTCGACCTCGCGGACCTGGCGAGCGTGCGCCGCTTCGCCGAGGGCATCGTCGGCGAGGACCGCCCGGTCGACGTCCTGGTGAACAACGCCGGGGTCATGGCACCGCCACAGCGCTTCGAGACGGTCGACGGCTTCGAGCTGCAGTTCGGCACGAACTTCCTCGGTCCCTTCGCGCTGACGAACCTGCTGCTGCCCTCGCTGTTGCGCGCCGAGACACCGCGGGTCGCGACCATGTCCAGCCTCGCCGCGATCCCCGGCCGGATCCGCTTCGGCGACCTCCAGTGGGAACGCGGGTACAACGGCTGGCGCGCCTACGGCCAGTCGAAGCTCGCCGACCTGCTCCTCGCACTGCACCTGCACCGGCTGACCGTCGAGGCGGACGTCCCCCTCGTCAGCACCGCCGCGCACCCCGGCTACACCCGCACGAACCTGCAGTCGGCCGGACGCTCGCTCGGACGCGCGAAGCCGGTGCGGCCCAGCAACCGCGCACTCCCCTTCACGCAGGCGGTCGAGCAGGGCACCGAGCCGCTGCTCTACGCCGCGGTCGGCCCGAACGCGGTCGGTGGCGCCTACTACGGCCCGGCCGGCCCCTTCGGCCTGACCGGACCGACGACCGCCGTCTCGATCCCCGGGTCGGCACGGAGCGCCGACCTCGCCCGCTCGCTCTGGGCCGTCGCCGAGGACCTCACCGGGACACGCCCGCCCCTCTGAGCGCGGGGCGCGACCGGGAGGCCCGTGGCACGTCCGGCGCACCGCCCGCGTCAGGCGCGGTGCAGCTCCACCGACCCGTCCAGCCGTCCGGGTTCGGTCAGGCGGGCGTGCTGCAGGACCGTGCGGCCCGGACCGATCGCCGCGGCGACGATGGACAGCGTCGTCATGTGCCCCTCGGACTCGTGCGCGTCGCGGAGGATCGCGTCGGGGTGGTCGCTCGGCAGCACAGCGGACTCGGCCAGGACACCGAACCAGCCGCCCCACCCGTCCCCGGCGTCGTCGCCCGCGTCCACCGTCCGGAGTTCGTCGAAGGGCCCGAGCACGGGTGGTCCGACCGGGGCGCCCGCCGCACGGAAGGCCTCGAGCCACCGGCCGATGCGCGGCGCAGCCGGGTCGTCCGGTTCGCCGTGCGTCACCATGTGCACGCCGGGGCCGAGCTCGGTCGTGCGGACCCGTGTGCCGTCCCAGGTCAGGACCGCGGCGCCGTCGGCGGTCGCCCGCACCAGGTTGAACGCGCGCGTGGTCGGCAGCGCGCCGTCGTGTCCGGGCAGCAGGTCGTCGGCGACGGCGTCGACCGGCACCACACCGCGGGTCGTCCACGTGCCGTCGACACTCGGCACCGGTTCGCCGCGGTTGAGCACGACCGCCAGCCCGGCGCGGTCCGAGGCAGCGAGCCACGCACCGCCGGCAGCACGGTCGCGGACACCGCGGACCCCGGGGTCGCGATCGGGCCACCAGGCCGCCGGCGGGTCCCACGGACGCTCGGGCGACTCGTCCCGCAGGGCGAGCACGGTGACGGGCCACGCGGACCCGGGGTCGACGCGGACGACGACGGTGCACATGCCGTCGATCCTCGCACGTGCCCCCGGTAGCGTGAGCGGCGTGAACGCAGCAGCAGAACGCACCCTGACCGTCATCGTGGGGATCACCGGGGGCATCGCCGCCTACAAGGCCGTCGGCGTGGTCCGCGACCTCGTCAAGCGCGGGCACGAGGTGCACGTCGTCCCGACCGAGGGAGCGCTGCGCTTCGTGGGGCTGCCGACGCTCGAGGCGCTCAGCCGCAACCCCGTCACCACGAGCGTCTGGGACGACGTCTCCGAGGTCCGCCACGTCGCCCTCGGCCGACGCGCGGACCTGGTCGTGGTGGCCCCGGCGACCGCGGACTCCCTGGCGCGGATGGCGAACGGCCTGGCGAGCGACCTGCTCGGCACGACGCTGCTCGCCACCGACGCCCCGGTCGTCGTCGCGCCGGCGATGCACCCGCAGATGTGGGAGCACCCCGCGACCCGGGCCAACGTCGCCGTCCTGCGCGAGCGGGGCGTGCACCTGGTCGGACCGGTGGTCGGCGCACTGACGGGCGACGACGCCGGCATCGGCCGGATGGCGGAACCCGAGGACATCGTCACCGCCGCGCTCGCCGTGCTGGACGGCCCTGCCGGTGCGGGGGCGGGGCGTCGCGCCGGCACCGACGGGGGGACGCAGTCCGGCGCCGGGGCCCGTGGCGAACAGGGCGACCTGTCCGGCGTCCGCGTGGTCGTCAGCGCGGGCGGCACCCGCGAGCCGTTCGACCCGGTGCGCTTCGTCGGCAACCGGTCGAGCGGCCGGCAGGGCCTGGCGATCGCCGCCGATGCCGCAGCGCGCGGCGCCGTCGTCACCGTCGTCGCCGCGAACGTCGAGGCCGGCCTGACGGCAGGCATCGACGCGACCGTCGTGCCGGTGGGGTCGGCGCTCGAGCTCGCCGAGGCCGTGCACGCCGCGGCGGTCGACGCCGACGTCGTCGTGATGACCGCCGCCGTCGCCGACTACCGGCCGGCCGAGGTCCTCGCAGAGAAGCTCAAGAAGGACGCCCAGGGCGAGCGGATGACGCTCGAGCTGGTGCGGAACCCCGACGTGCTCGCCGACCTGGTGGCGGCGCGGCGCACCGGGCAGGTCATCGTCGGGTTCGCCGCCGAGACCGAACCCGACCGCGACGCCCGCATCGCACTCGGGCGCGCGAAGATCGCCCGCAAGCCCGCCGACCTGCTCGTCGTGAACCACGTCGGCTGGTCCGCCGGGTTCGAGCGCGAGGAGAACGCGATCGAGGTCCTGGTGCCGGGCGGCGAGGTGGTCCGCGAGACCTCGGGCACGAAGGCCGAGGTGGCTGCGGCGGTCCTCGACCTCGTCGCGACCGCACTGACCTGATTCCGAGGACGGGCGAGCACGATGGGAGCCATGCGACGACGTGAGCGGATCAGACGAGCCACCCGGACTGCCACCCTGCTCGCCGTGCTGCTCGGCGGGGCCGGCGTCACCCACTTCCTCCAGCCGCGCCACTACGACCGGATCGTGCCGGACACACTGCCACCGCGCCTGACGACGGTCGCGTCCGGCGTGGCCGAACTCGGCATCGCCGCCGGGCTCGCGTTCCCGGCCACTCGCCGGGCCTCGGGGTGGGCTGCAGCTGCCCTGTTCGCCGCGGTCTTCCCCGCGAACGTGAAGATGGCGAACGACCTGCTCGACAGCCCGCGGTCGACCCGGGCGATGCGGCTCGTCTCCGTGCTGCGGCTCCCGCTGCAGGCCCCGCTCGTCCTGTGGGCCGTGCGCGTCGGTCGGCACGCACCGAAGCGGTGACCCAGCCGTCCTGGACCCGTGCGGCCGCACCGCTGCTGCACCGGCCGGTGACCCAGCACGCGTGGGACGACGTCGTCTTCGCGCACTGGCGGCACGATCCGGGTCCGCTGGCGCGACTCGTGCCGCGGGGGACGCGCCCCGACGTGGTCGACGGCAGCGCCTGGGTGGGACTGACGGCCTACGTCTTCCACGAGACGCGGGTGCCGCCCTTCCCCTCCGCCGGCCGCCTCGGGCGCATGACCGAGCTCACCATCGAGGTCCTGACCGTGGACGACCAGGGCCGGCGCGGCGTCGCCTACCGCACCGTGGACACCGCGAACGTGCCGGCGATCGTGGCCGCACACGCCCTGCTCGGCGTGCCGTACACCTTCGCGCACGCCCGGTCGCGCCGCCGCGGCGAGGTCGTCGCGCACCGGTCGGTCCGGCACCCCGCGCGTGCACTGCACCCGGTGCGCTGGGCGCGGTCGCTGCGGCAGGAACGCCCCTCGGGCACGGCCAGACCCCGGCACGCGGCCTCGATCCGCGTCACCGCCGGCGACGTCGTCGAGACGCCACTGGCCGCCGAGCTGACCACGCGCGCCGGCATCCACGCCCGGTACCTGGCCCAGACGCTCTTCTGGCAGCGACAGCACCCGCCACTCACCGTGCGGGCCGCGCACCTCGACCGGCTCGAGGGGGACCTGCCGGACGCCGTCGGCATGCCGGGGCTGTTCGATCGGCCGCCCGACTCGCTGCTCGTCGTCGACGGCACCACGGTGCGGTACGCCTGGGGTGGGGTCGTGCGGTGAGCGACCACGCCGGAGACGACGCTGGCCGGGACGACCTCGACCGCTTCGTGCGGGCGCAGGACGGCGTGCACGACGACGCCCTCGCCGAGTTGCGGCGCGGACGGAAGACCTCGCACTGGATGTGGTTCGTCTTCCCGCAGCTCGCCGGCCTCGGGCGGAGCGCCACCGCCGAGCGCTACGGCGTGCGCGGGCTCACCGAGGCCCGCGCGTACCTCGCACACCCGGTGCTCGGGGACCGGCTCCGGACCGCCGCGGCCGTCGTCGCGGCTGCGCCGGCGCTGTCTGCCGAGGCCCTGCTCGGTGGGACGGACGCCCTGAAGCTCCGGTCATCGATGACGCTGTTCGCCCGGGCGGCGACCGACCCGGAGCCCTTCGCCGCGGTGCTCGACCGGTGGTACGGCGGGGCGGAGGACCCGGTCACCGTCGGCCTGTTGGACGCGGGCGGGCGAGCGCCACGGGACACGCGCTGAACCGAGCGGAACGCCGGTCTCATATCAGGTACGTTGATCGGTGCGCGTGCACCGACCGCGCCCCGATCGAAGGAGAACGCATGCCGGTCCCCCGCAGCGCCCCGACCGAGCACCAGCTGCTCCGCGACACCGTCCGCCACAAGATCCACGACGCGATCATGGACGGCACGCTCGTCCCCGGCGAGCGGCTCAACGACGACGAGCTCATCGCCTGGCTCGGCGTCTCCCGCACGCCGATCCGCGAGGCACTGAGCCAGCTCTCCCGTGCCGGCCTGATCGAGATGGCGCCGAACCGGTACACGCGCGTCACGACACCGGACCCGGCCGAGGTCGTCGAGGCGATGCAGACCCTCGGGGTGCTGTTCGGCGGCGTCGTCCGCCTCGCCGTCCCCCGCCTCGGAGCCGGTGCACGGAAGAAGATCCTCGCGCAGCTCGACAAGACGATCGCCGAGCTCGAGTCGCACGACGTCCCCGCCGTGAACCACGACGCGCTCGACGTCTTCGCGCTCTACGTCGCCGAGTGCGGCAACGAGAACCTGCAGCGCGTGTGCCGCGACACCATGGACGGCCTGGCGTTCCGCCTGCGCCTGCCGAACCTCGACGAACTCGTCGACTGGGACCGGATGACCGAGGACTTCCGTCGACTGCGCACGGCGACCGAGTCCGGCGACAACGTCGCCGCCGAGCTCGCGGCCGAGGCGATCCACCAGCTGCCGGGCGAGAAGCGCTGAGTCCGGCTGTACCCCCGTACAGGAACCCGCCCGTCTCGTGGACGCGAGGCGGGCGGTCCGCGCTCAACGGGCCTCCCGGACACCCCGTCCAGGCCCGTGACCGACGCGCACGACGCTCCCAGACTGCGGCTCCGGCGAGCCGATAGCATCGCTGGCGACCACCCGATCGCCCACCCGGAGCAGCACATGAGTCCTCGATCGACGGACCGTACCGAGGTCGCCGCACGTCTGGCCGCGGCGGTCGGACGGATCAACCGGCGAGCACGGACGGACTCGGCTTCGCTCGGGTACGGGATCGTGTCCGCACTCGCCACCATCCAGCGCGAAGGCCCCCTGCGCCCGGGCGACCTGTCGCGGATCGAGGTGGTCACGAAGCCCACGATGACCCGGATCCTGACCGAGCTCGAACAGCGCGGGTTCATCGCGCGCGAAGCCGATCCGCGCGACGGCCGCGCCTTCATGGTCTCGGCCACCGACGAGGGCATCGCGGCGGTCGAACGAGCACGCTCGGACCGCACCGGGATCGTCGCCGAGCTCATCGCCGAACTCGGCGAGTCCGACGTCGCCGCCATCGCCGGAGCGCTCGACGCCCTCGAACGCGTCGCCCAGGGCGACCGCACCCAGGAACCTCACACGTTCTAGGTCCGAACCGGCCGTTACCGAACCGTTACCAACGGGTGGACGGACGGTTCTGCCAGCGATCCTGGACGCGCCATCCAGTCTGACGGGTCATCGTGTCGGCTTCGCCCGACGGCGCCTCCCCAGGGCCGGTCGCGGCGGACGGACGGGCCCCACACCACCGTCCGGTCCTCCCCGGTTCGCCAGACTCCCCCTGTTGCGCGCATCCCGACGCGCGCAGCATCGCTCACCGTCCCCGACGTGCCGAGCAGCGCGGAGTCCCGCACCACGAACCGCCCGACCACCGGAACCGATGCCAGGACACACTCCCGACCTCCCCACCACCACCGCCTCGACCCGACGTGAGGCCCTGAACTCCCCCAGCCGGCGCGTGCGCCGCGCCCTCCGCCACCGTGCGCTCCGACACCGTGCGACGTTGATCGTCGGCGGTGCCGCGGTCCTCGCCGTCGCCGGCGGTGCCGTCACGGTCGGCACCCAGCCCGCCATCGGTGAAGCGCTCGGCATGCCGACCGGCACCGCGAGTGCGTCCGCGACGGCCCAGCCCGCCCTGCGCGGCACCGCCCTCGACCGTGCCCAGGCAGCGGCGACCATCTCGACCGCGAAGACCGTGATGACGACGGCGAACGCCAAGACCGACACGGCCTCGCTCGAGCAGCACATCGACGCACTCAGTGACTACCCGGAGCTGTCCGGCGCCGCGCTCACGACGCGCATCTCGTCGACCGTCGAGTCGACCGCGCACGTCGCGCAGGCCAGCGCCACGCAGGACAAGCGGGACGTCGACGCGAAGGCAGCAGCCGTCGCGAAGGCCGCCGCCGAGAAGCGCGCCGCAGCGGCAGCAGCGGAGGCCGCCCAGAAGCTGGCGGCGGGCAACACCGTCGCGGGTGCCAAGGCGACGGCGACCTCGCTGGCGTCCTCGGAGTACGGCTGGGGCTCCGACCAGTTCCAGTGCCTCGACAACCTGTGGACCAAGGAGTCGGGCTGGAACTACCAGGCCGTCAACGCGAACGGCGGGGCGACCGGCATCCCGCAGGCGCTGCCCGGGTCGAAGATGGCGACCATCGGCTCGGACTGGCAGACGAACGCCACGACCCAGATCAAGTGGGGCCTGCAGTACATCAGCGCCGCGTACGGCACCCCGTGCTCAGCGTGGGCGCACTCGCAGGCGAACAACTTCTACTGAGCGGCGCGGGAGCAGCCTGTCGGCTCACGCACCTGCACGTCGAACGGCCCCGGGTACCGCCCGGGGCCGTTCGTCCTGTAGGCATGCCGGGTGACGACGATCGGACTGCGCCGGATGGCGCCCCGCGACCCCGCCGAGGGACACCGTGCCGCGAGCCCCCTGGAACTGCTGTTCGACCTGGTGTTCGTCGTCGCGGTGGGCTTCGCCGCCACCAACCTGCACGAGATCGAGGCCGAGGGACAGGTCAGCACTGCGGTGGTGGCGTACGCCATGGTGTTCTTCGCCATCTGGTGGGCGTGGCTGAACTTCAGCTGGTTCGCGACCTCGTTCGACACCGACGACTGGCTCTACCGCGTCACGACGTTCGTGCAGATGGCCGGCGTGCTCGTGCTCGCCGCCGGGGTGCACGCCGCCATGACCGCGGGCGACTTCACGGTGCCGGTGATCGGCTACGTCGTGATGCGGCTGGCGATGGTGGCGCAGTGGCTCCGCGTCGCCGTGTCGTCCCCGCGGTACCGCCGCACCGCACTCCGGTACGCCGTGGGCATCGTCGTCGTGCAGGTGCTCTGGGTCGGCATGCTCGCGCTGCCGCAGGGATCGACGGCGTGGGCGTTCCCCGTCCTCGTCCTGCTCGAGGTGCTCGTCCCGCCGATCGCCGAGGGCACGGGCGAGACGACGCCGTGGCACACGCACCACATCGCCGAGCGGTACGCGCTGTTCACCCTCATCGTGCTGGGCGAGGGACTCGTCGCCTCGGCGAACGCGGTCATCGACGGCATCGCCGAGGCCGACCACCTGGCGTCGCTGCTCGTCCTGGCCGCCGCCGGGCTCGTCATCGTCGCCGGACTGTGGTGGATCTACTTCTCGCGGGAGCAGCACGACCACATCCGGAACCTGCCGAGCGCGCTCGTGTTCGGCTACGGCCACTACTTCGTCTTCGCCGCCGCGGGTGCGCTGCCGGCCGGGATCGAGGTCGCGGTCAGCGCGGACGCCGGTGAGGCCGACCTGTCGCACGCCACGGTGGCTGCGACCGTGGCCGTCCCGGTCGCGCTGTTCGTGCTCGCGATCTGGGCGCTCGCACTCCGGCCGTCGCTGTCCGCCGGGTGGAACGCGATCGTCGTCGTGCTCGCCGTCGCGATCCTCGCGACGATCGCGGTGCCCGACGTCTCCCTCGTCGCGACCGCGCTGCTCCTCGCCGCGATCGTCGTCGTGCTCGAGGTCGCCGAGCGACGACCAGGGACGCGCCGCGTGCGCTGAGGACGCGACCGCGTGTCGGACGGGAGGCCCGTGGCGGCGCCGCCACGGGCCTCCCGTCCGTCAGCGAGCCGGGGTCACCCCACCCGCGCGACCCGCACGTCGACCCGCGTGAGCGCCAGGCCGTGTGCCGACGCCGTCGTCAGGGCGACGTCGTGCACGGCGCGGGCGACCTCGGGCGCGGGGCGGTGTCCGTCGGTGCCGATGACGACCCGCAGGACGCCGTCGTCGACCACGATGCGTGCGGGGGACGTGCTGGACGCCATGCCGCGGACGGCGCTGACCGTGCTGGCCACGGTCGGGCGGGCACGGTAGAGGTCGGTGACGCCGGGGACGTCGACCACGGCCTGTTCGACCGCAGCGAGGGTGTCGTCTGTGGTGCTCATCGGGTCCCCTCCGTGTCGGTGTCGTCCGTGTCGTCGTCGTCGTCAGCGTCGGTGTCGCGCTGCGGTTCGAGCAGGTCGCGGACCACCACGTCGATCGAGTCGACGACCAGGTCGGTCTGCTCGGCGAGCGCCTGGGCGACCCCGGTGCGGACCAGGTCCGCCGTCGCGACGATCGACGGGCCGGACATGATCGCGACCTCGACGACCACGCGGATCGGTGCGGCGAGTTCGGTGACGTCACCGTCGAGACTGCACCGGGCGACCAGGACGCCGGGAACACCGTCGCCGGTCCGGCGGATGAGCGACCGGATCGCTCCCTCGGTCATCACCGGGCGCTCCGACTCGGACAGCGCGCGGAGCGGGACGTCGCGTCCGGAGCGGGACTCCAGCGAGATGTTGGCGAGCACACCGCCGATCCACGACTCGTCGGCCGGGGCTTCGTCGCGGGCGGCAGCTTCGAGGGACCCGAGCGACGCGTGTCGCACCCGCAGGATCGCCGCGAGGGCGTTCTGGCACGCGGGTGAGCCGTCGATGCTGGGGTCCGGCGGCTGCATGCCGGCGTCCAGGTAGTCGGCGAGCTCGTCGATGGAGTGGCCGTCGAGGTCATCGAGTTCGAGTGCGTCGAGGTCGCTCATCGCCATCCCTCCATGAGTCGGATCATGTTCTTCCTCGCTCGGGACAGGAGTCCGCGGACCGTCGAGGGGGGCAGGTCGAGTTCGGCGGCGATGTCGTCGTAGCTGTACTCGAGCACCTCCTTCATGATCCAGCAGCGTCGTTGGGCTTCGGGCAGTTCGGCGAGCGCTGTCTCCGCCGCTTCCTCGCGCGAGCGGGCCTCGGCGACCCGGTCGGGTGCGTCGTCGGCGGGTGCGGCGACCTCGAGTTCGGTGACGTCGTCGTGGAACCGTCGCGCCCGGATGCGGTCCAGGCACTTGCGGCTGAGGATCCGCATCAGCCAGGACTTCACCTTGGCGTGGTCCTCGAGACGGTCCAGGCGGTCCCACGCGGTGATGAAGGTCTCCTGCACGACGTCGTCGAGTTCGTCGGTCGATCCCAGGGTCCGACGGGCGTAGGCGCGCAGGAGCGGTGTGTAGCGGCGGATCAGGACCTCGAAGGCCCGGACGTCGCCATCGGACGACCGGCCGGCGAGGACCGCGTCGTCGAGCTCGGCGAGGGACTGGTGGTGCACGCTTTCCTTCTACTGGTGGTGGATGGTGATCCGCTGGACGCGCTTCCGGACGGGGACGACGCGCAGCGGACCGACCGGTCGGGAGCTGAGCGAACGGATCCGGACCTGCGCCAACCCGTGCGCCGGTGCGTGCCTGCCGTGCGACGTCAGGCGGACGGCAACGATGTCGTCGTCGAGCATGGAGACTCCTCGGTCGGACCACCGGACGTGGTCCCTCACCGGTGTGACGCACCGAACCGGCGGTTCGTCACACGCGCCGACGGACTTGCGCCAGAGTTGTGGCATGTCGCTCGTCACCGCCGTCTGCCGCGTCGACCGCCTGCTGCCCGACTCCGGCACGATCGGCGTCACCGCCATCGACAAGCGTCCGGTCGACGGGAAGGTCCGGGTTCGACCGCTCGGGCTGTACGCCGACGTCCAGGCCGACCGGAAGCACCACGGTGGCGAGGACCAGGCCGTGTACGCCTACGCCGACGAGGACGCCGCCTACTTCGCCGCGGCGCTGGAGCGCGAGATCCCGCCGGGCCTCTTCGGCGAGAACCTGCGGACCACGGGCGTCGACGTCACCGGGGCCGTGACGGGCGAGCGGTGGCGCATCGGCGAGACGCTGGAGCTCGAGGTGACGATCCCGCGGATCCCGTGCGGCACGTTCGCGCGGCGGATGGGCGTCGACAAGTGGGTCCGGCGGTTCACCGAGGAAGGCCGTCCGGGCGCGTACCTGCGAGTCGTGAAGTCCGGCCCGGTGGCAGCTGGTGACCCGGTCGTCGTGACGTACCGGCCGGAGCACGGCGTGACGATCGGCGAGGTGTTCGCGGGGCTCACCCCAGAGCGTGCCCGGGCCGTGCTCGAGTCCGGGGAGCGACTCGCACCGAAGGTCGTCCGGGACGTCTCGAAGGTGCTCGCCCGGTCTTCGGCAACCGCCAGCTCCTGATCAGTCGCCTCGCGTCGGGTCGAGGGGCCGCTTCGCTCGGGGCAACCCGGCGACGACCAGGTCGTAGGCGTTCGCGACGAGGTCCTCGACCAGGGTCTCGTCGATGCCGTCACCGGGAGCGAGCGTGATCCAGTGCCGCTTGTTCATGTGCCACCCCGGTGTGATCTCGGCGTGGTCGCGGACGAGCGCTGCCCCGTGCGGCGGCGCGCACTTCAGGTTGACGATCGGCACACCCCGGAGCTCACTCGTCATCACGAACATCTTGTCGACGACCTTGTAGACGACGGCGCCCTCGCCGAAGGGCTCAGTCTCGAACACCGCGGGCAGGCCCATCGCGGTGCGACTCGCGATCTCGTGCAACTGCGCGCCGTCCATGCCCCCAGCATGCCCCAGACGCCCGACACCGCGGCTCGCGGACCGGACCTGTTCGGGGGCATGTCATGAGTGTCGTTCACATCGTAGGATCAGCTCGCCGCGTACCCGACGCGGCGGTCGCTCCCGCGATCACCCACTCGTTCCAGGGGGAACCCATGCGCATCATCCGTACCCTCGGCATCGCCGCCGCCACCGCAGTCCTCGCCACCACCGTCGTCGTCGGTGGGGCCTCCACCGCTCAGGCCGCCCCGAAGACCTACGCCAACTGCACCGCGGTGCACAAGGTGTACTCGGGCGGCATCGCGAAGAAGTCCGTCACGAAGAACAAGGTGGTCTCCGGCGGCAAGACCACGACCCGTGCGCTCAAGGGCACGGTGAAGAAGGACGACGCCCTGTACAAGGCGAACGCGAAGCTCGACCGCGACAAGGACGGCATCGCCTGCGAGAAGAGCTGAGCGGAGGCCGCGGGATGGCGGCGTTCCGCGCGGACGCCGGCGTCTGAGCAAGCCGCCGCACGCAGCAGCGGCGCGCACCTGTCAGAGCGTCGGGACGCCCTCGTGCCCGGACCTCGGGCGGGCGGTCCCGGCGACCCCGGTGACGACCGATCCTGCAGGGACGTCCTTCGTCACCACGGTGTTCGCACCCACGACGGAGTCCTGCCCGATGCTGATCGCCCCGATCAGGGACGATCCCGCGCCGAGCACGACGCGGTCGCCGACCACCGGGTGCCGTCGGGCTCCTGGGCCGTGGTCGCCGCCGCGCCCGCCGAGGGTCACCCCGTGGAACAGCACGACGTCGTCCCCGATCACCGCGGTCTCCCCGATCACGACGCCCATGCCGTGGTCGATGAAGAACCGACGGCCGATGCGGGCGCCGGGGTGGATCTCGATGCCCGTCACCGACCGTGCTGCCTGGCCGATGACGCGTGCGACGAACCGCGACCCGGGCAGGCCCCTGGCCAGCCAGAGCCGGTGCGTCACGCGGTAGGTCCAGATGGCGTGCAGCCCGGAGTAGACGATCGCGTTCTCGAGGTCACCACGGGCGGCGGGGTCGCCGCGGCGTGCTGCGGCCAGGTCCTCCCGGACCGTCCGCAGCACGCCTCGTCGGACGGGACGACTCACGCAGTGAGTCCCTCGAAGAGCACCGTCGACAGGTAGCGCTCCCCGGTGTCGCAGACGATCGCGACGATGCGCTTGCCGGCGTTCTCGGGTCGTGCGGCGATCTCGAGCGCGGCGTGGATGATCGCGCCGGACGAGATGCCGGCGAGGATGCCCTCGTCGGTCGCGAGCGCCCGCGCCACACGCAGGGCGTCGTCGAGCTCGACGTCGAACACCTCGTCGATGACGGACTGGTCGAGGACCTCGGGGATGAAGTTCGCGCCGATGCCCGCGATCTTGTGCGGTCCGGCCTTGCCCTCGGTCAGGAGCGGGGAGTCCTTCGGCTCGACCGCGACGATCTGCACGCCGGGCACGCGCTCCTTGAGCACCTGGCCGACACCCGTGATCGTGCCACCGGTCCCGACACCCGCGACGAACACGTCGACGTGCTCCTCGGTGTCGCGCAGGATCTCCTCAGCGGTGGTCTTCCGGTGGATCGCGGCGTTGGCGGCGGTCTCGAACTGGTGGGCGAGGATCGCTCCGGGCGTCTCGTCGACGATCGCAGCTGCTCGTTCGACGGCGCCCTTCATGCCCTCGGGACCCGGGGTGAGCACGATCTCGGCACCGTAGGCGCGCATCACCGCACGCCGCTCGACGCTCATCGTCTCCGGCATCGTGATGATGACCTTGTACCCGCGGGCCGCTCCGACGAGCGCGAGGGCGATGCCGGTGTTGCCCGACGACCCCTCGACGATGGTGCCGCCCGGCTGCAGGTCGCCGGACTGCTCGGCCGCGTCGATGATCGCGACGCCGAGGCGGTCCTTCACGCTGGCGCCGGGGTTGTAGAACTCGAGCTTGGCCAGCACCTCGGCACCGCCCGCCTTCGGCAGCCGGTTCAGCTTGACGAGCGGGGTGTTGCCGAACGCCTGGGAGATGTTGTCGTAGATCGTGCCGCTCATCCGGTCCGTCCTCATCGGGTCAGGTCGCGCATCGCTCTTCCTGGAGGCGCGGTGTGCGCCCGATCCTAGCGACCGGACCCCAGGTGGTCCTGTCCACGGCCGTGCACCCACACCGCGTTCGCCGCAGCTCGCTCCGCCGCGACGCGCTCCGGCAAAGCGACACTGTGCCGCCAACCTTTCGCGGGAGTGAGTCGCTTTCGCGGGACAGACAGGGGTCACGAGCGCGAAACCGTCGCTTTCGCGGCGCGGACCGGCCGGGGTCAGCGCACGAACGCCGTCCGCGCGAACCGCTCGTCGGTCGCCTCGAGCACCCGCAGCACGTTGCCCCCGGCGAGCGCCCGCAACTCGTCCCCACCCCACCCGCGCCGCTGCAGCTCGGTGGCGAGTACCGGGTACCGGGACACGTCGCGCAGGTCCGGCGGCAGCACCGGGGTGCCGTCGTAGTCCCCGCCGAGGCCGATGTGCGCTGCGCCGGCGAGGTCGCGGGCGTGCTCGACGTGGTCCGCCACGTCCGACACCGTCACGAGCGGCGGCTCCCCCACCGAGCCGGCGTCCTCCCAGTCCGCCCAGTCGCGTGAGACGAACTTCGGCACGAACGTGATCATCACGATGCCGCCGTTGTCCGACAGCCGGGCGAGCACATCGTCCGGTACGTTCCGCGGGTGGTCGTCGACCGCGACGGTGGACGAGTGGCTGAAGACGACGGGCTGTGTGGCGACGTCGAGGGTGTCCCGCATGGTCGCCGGTGCGGTGTGCGACAGGTCGACGAGCATGCCGATCCGCTCCATCTCGGCCACCACCTGGCGGCCGCGGTCGGTCAGCCCGCCGTGCGGGCGCGAGCCCGTCGCCGAGTCGGCCCAGGGGGTGTCGTCGTTGTGCGTGAGCGTCATGTAGCGCACGCCGAGTCGGGCGAAGTCGCGGAGCACCGCCAGGTCGTCGCCGATGGAGTGCCCGCCCTCGGCGCCGAGCAGCGACGCGATCCGGCCGGACTCGACCGCCGCCCGGACCTCGGTCGCCGTCCGGGCCAGTGCGAGCGACTCCGGGTACCGCTCGATGATCCGGTGCGCCAGGTCGATCTGCTGCAGCGTCGTCCGCACGGGGTCCGGTTCGTCGACGGGCACGAAGACCGACCAGAACTGGCCGACGACCCCACCGGCGCGGAGCTTCGGCAGGTCGGTGTGCAGCGAGTCGACCTCGATGTCGATGCCCTCGACCCCGGAGTAGTGGGTCTCGCGCCGCTCCCACGGCAGGTCGTTGTGGCCGTCGATGACCGGGAACGGGATCGCGTCGAACGTCATACCCCCGACGCTACCGCGCACGTCCCCGTGGCTAGGCTCGGTGCGTGGACCCCGTCACCCTCCGGACCGATCGCCTGGTGCTCTCCGTGCCGGTGCCCACCGACACCGAGGACGTCATCGCCTACGCGAACGACCCGGACGTCATCGCGTTCATCGCGATGCCCGAGCCGTACGGGCACGCCGAGGCGCACCGGTGGCTCACCGCGGTGGTGCAGGACGGCTGGGCGACGGACACCCGCTACGAGTTCGGCATCCGTCGTGCCGGTGACCCGCGCCTGCTCGGCACGGTCGGGCTCTTCGGCATCGATGGTGGCGGTGCCGAGATCGGGTACGCGACGCACCCGGACGCCCGTGGTCAGGGCCTGGTGACCGAAGCGGCCGAGCGGGTGCTGCAGTGGGCGTTCGCACCGGCTCCGCAGGGACTCGGACTCGTCCGGGTGCAGTGGCGGGCGAAGGCCGAGAACACCGGCTCGATCGCGGTGGCCCGCCGACTGGGCATGCGGTACGAGGGCCGACGGCGCTCGGCGGTCCTGCACCACGGTGTCCGGCACGACGAACTGCTCGCCGCGGTGCTCGTCGACGACGACCGCTCGGCCGGGACGGACTGGCCCGCGTCGTGACGGTGACGTTCCGAGTGGTGACCGAGCTCGCGACACCGCCCGAGCGCGCGTTCGCGCTGTCGCTCGACATCGGCGCGCACGAGCGGTCGATGGCTGCGACCGACGAACGCGCCGTCGCCGGTACGACGTCCGGCACGATCGGCCTGGGCGAGTCGGTCACGTGGCGCGCACGGCACTTCGGGATCGTCTGGCGGATGACGAGTCGGATCACCGCTCTGGAGGCTCCCCACCGGTTCGTCGACGAACAGGTGCGTGGGCCGTTCGCCCGCTTCCACCACGAGCACCGGTTCGAGTCGTCGGCCGGCGGCACGCGCATGGTCGACACCATCACGTTCCGCGCACCGTTCGGCCCGCTCGGGCGTCTGGCCGAGGTCGTCGCCCTCGAGCGCTACCTGCCGCGGCTCATCCGTGAGCGCAACGCGTCGCTCGCCACCGAGCTGCACGCCGACGGCCGCGACGGCCACGACGGTCAGGGCGCTGCGAGCTCCCCCAGCGCGTCGTAGGCACTCGCCACCGCGTCGACCCGCGTGCGGCCGGCCGGCCCCGAGGCTTCGTACACGTCGTTCGCGATGGCCGCGACGACCGCGAACAGGGCCGCCATCGAGTCGAACGCCGCCGGCGAGTCGACCGGGCACAGGATCGCGGTGTTCGCCGGTGCCGCGATGACGGCTGCGGTCGGGTCGCCCAGCACGACGACGTCGGCGCCGGTCGACACGCAGTGCCGCACGATCCGGTCGACCCCGGCGGTGTGCCGACGCACGGTCACCAGGACGACGAGGTCACGGCGGTCGAGGTCGGCGACCTCTTCGCCGAGCCGCTGCCCCGGTGCCGGACCGACCCGGACGTCGGATCGGACCTGGGCGAGCTGCGCGCGGAGCTGCAGCGCCACCGGGTAGGCGCCACGCTCCCCGAACACGAGCACGCGACGGGCGCGGACGATGCGGCGCGCGAGTCGCGGTCGATCGGCACGGGCCAGCGAGGCGAAGGCCGCGTCGAGGTTGCGGGCCTCGACGGCGCGCTGGTCGACGTGGGCGGCGTCCTCCGCCACCCACGGCAGGCCGGAGCCACGTGCGGACATCAGGTTCTGCCGGACCTCGGCCGCGTCCTGGAACCCGAGCGACCGGACGAGCCGGGACACCGTGGCCTTCGACGTGCCCGACTCGGCGGCGAGCTCGGCCGAGGTGCCGACGAGCAGGAGTTCCGGGTCGTGCCGGACCATCGCGGCGACGCGGCGTTCGGCGGGCGAGAGCTGCTCCCAGACGGAGTCGATGCGGGCGCGGACGTCCGGTCCGGCGGTGCTCATCCCCGGGCCACCCGCTCCACCGCGACGGCGAACGCGTCGAGCCCGAGGGCGATGTCCGGCGTCGAGACGAACTCGTCCGGGTGGTGGCTGATGCCGTCCGGGTTGCGCAGGAACAGCATCGCGACGTCGGTGACGAGCCCGAGCGACATGGCGTCGTGGCCAGCTCGCGAGAACAGCTCCATCGGCGCGGTCTCGCCCGTCGACTCGATGCCGGCGCGGAGGGCGTCCATCAGCCGCGGCGCGCAGAACACCGCCGGCGCGCGGTGCACCTCGGTCGGCGTGACGCTGACCCCGCGTCGTTCCCCGATCAACGCGAACGCCTTCGTGAGCTCGTCCCAGACCGCGTCGCGGCCGTCGTCGAACTCGCCGCGCAGGTCCACCGAGAACCGCGCGAGCCCGGGGACCACGTTCACCGCGCCCGGTTCAACGGTCATCGTGCCGACGGTGCCGACGTGGTGCGACGCCCGGCAGATCCGTTCGACGGCGAGGGCGGCCTCGGCCGCGGCGAGCAGCGCGTCGTGGCGACGCTCGTAGGGTGTTCCGCCGGCGTGCCGGGCCTCGCCGACGGCCTCGACCGAGAAGCGTCGGGCGCTCGCGATGCTCGTGACGACGCCGAGCGCCTGACCGGCCTGCTCGAGGTACGGGCCCTGTTCGATGTGCGCCTCGAGGTACCCGGCGAGCGTCGTCGGGTCGACCGCCGCATCACCCACCCGGGCCGGGTCGAGCCCGAACCGGGTGAAGGCCTCGCGCAGGGTGACGCCGTCGCCGTCCGCCAGGTCCCACCAGGACTCGTCCCACACCCCGGCGACGGCGGACGACCCGAGCAGGGCCTTGCCGAACCGGGTCCCCTCTTCGTCGGAGAACGCGATGACCTCGAGCGCGACGGACAACGGTCCCGCGGCCGTCAGTCGCGCAGCGGTGCGGACGGCCATCAGGACCCCGACGATCCCGTCGTAGCGGCCGGCGTCCACCACGGTGTCGAGGTGCGAGCCGAGCAGCAGCACGGGGGCGTCGGGCGTCGCGCCGTCGACCCGTCCGTGCAGGTTGCCGGCGGCGTCCTGCCAGGTGGTGAGTCCGGCGTCCTGCATCCACCCGGCGACGATCCCGTTGACGCGGGCGTGCTCGGGCGACAGGTACACGCGGGTGATCCGACCGGTCTCCTCGGTGACCAGGGCCAGCTCGTCGCACCAGCGCGCCACGAGCTCGGCATCGGCGGTGCCCAGGGCGGTGGCGGTCACGACCGGGGCCGCGCTCACGCCGGCACCCCGACCGGCGCACCGGAGAAGACGTCGAGGGCCGCGTCGACCCCACCGCCGTGCGGGACGGCGTGCCCCGCCCGGCGGAGCGCGTGCTCGAGGGCGGCGAGGGTCGTCACGACGGTGTCCTTGCGGGCGTTGTAGCCCATGGTGCCGATGCGCCAGACCTTGCCGTGGAGCGGTCCGAACGAGGTGCCGATCTCGATGCCGTGGTCGTCGAGCATCGAACCACGGACCTGGTCGCCGACGACGTCGGACGGGATCTCCACCGCGACGACGTTGTGCATCTTGTGCGCGACGTCGCCGAACACCCCGAGCCCGAGCGCCTGCACGCCCTGCAGCATCGCGCGCCCCGCGAGCTCGTGGCGTGCGATCGCCCGCTCGCGCCCTTCGTCGAGCAGGATGCGAGCGCACTCGTTGGCGGCGTAGAGCATCGACGCGGCCTCGGTGTGGTGGTTCAGCCGCCGCGGACCCCAGTAGTCCAGGATCATCGCGAGGTCGAGGTAGTTCGAGCGGATCGGCTCGTCGGCGACGTCGTCACCGGGTTCGCGGATGCCCGCCTCGACGCTGCGGCGCTCGTCGAGCACGGCGGTCGCACGCGGCGAGACGGTGACCGGCGCACTGCCCGACGGCCCGCCGAGGCACTTCTGCAGGCCGGCGCTGACCGCGTCGATGCCCCAGGCGTCGACCTCGAGCGGGTTGCCGCCGACGGTCGCCGTGGCGTCGGTGTAGAACAGCACGCCGTGCCGCTCGCAGATCTCGCCGAGTTCGTCGAGCGGCTGGTTCATCGTGGTGGAGGTGTCGCCCTGCACGATCGCCAACACCTTCGGCCGGACACGGACGATGGCGTCCTCGATCGCGGACGGCGTGAAGACCTGACCCCACGCGGTCTCGATGGTGTGGACCTCGGCCCCGGCACGGCCCGCGATCTCGGCGAGCAGGTGTCCGAACCGGCCGAACACCGGCACGAGCACGCGATCCCCGGGTGCGAGGAGCGACACGAGCACCGCCTCGATCCCGGCGCGCGAGGTGCCGTCGACGAGCACGGTGGCGTCGTTCGTGGTGCCGAACACACCGCGGTAGAGCTCCTGGGTGTCGTTCATGGCGGAGGTCATCCACGGGTCGTACTGCCCGACGAGCGGGGTCGACAGGGCCCGGAGCACACGCGGGTCGGCGGTGATCGGGCCGGGGCCCATGAGGAGGCGGGCTGGCGGGTTCACGGGGTGCATGGTTGGTCCTTCCGTTCCGATCACGAGCGTACCGGAACGATCGTTACAGACGTGTTTCGGTGACCCGGGCATCCGCGGTCACGGGAGCCGCGACGAGCTGCCCCCGGGCGGCGGTGACGCCGGACGCGGCGGACGCCACCACGCGCCCGCGCAGCCAGGTCTCGGTGACGCGGCCACGGGCCTCCAGGCCGGCGAACGCGGAGACCGGGTTGCGGTGTGCGAGGCCGGCCACGTCGATGACCGCCGTGACGGACGGGTCGAACACGGCGAAGTGGGCGAGCGTGCCCGGGGCGATGACCCCACGGTCGGTGAAGCCGACGAGTGCCGCCGGACCGGTGGTGAACAGCGGCAGCAGTGCCTCGAGCGGGACGCCGCGGCGGAGGGCCTCGGTCCAGACGGCGCGGAACCCGACCTGCAGGCCGGCGATGCCGCCCCAGGCGAGTCCCCAGTCGTCGACCTTGAGGTCGGCGGTCGACGGCGAGTGGTCGGAGACGATCATGTCGATCGTGCCGTCGAGCACGCCGGCCCACAGGGCGTCGCGGTTCGCGTCGTCACGGATCGGCGGGCAGCACTTGTACTCGGTCGCGCCGTCCGGGATGGAACCCGCCTCGAACGACAGGTAGTGCGGGCAGGTCTCGACCGTGATCCGGACGCCGTCGTCCTTCGCGGCGCGGATCATCGGGATCGCACCGGCGTCGGACAGGTGCAGGATGTGGACCCGCGCGCCGGTGGCCCGTGCACCGTCGATGACCCGCGCGATGGCGGACCGCTCGGCGTCGACCGGCCGGGTGGCGAGGAAGTCCTCGTAGTGGCCGCCGAGCGCGGCGTGGTCGACCAGGAACTCGGGGTCCTCGGCGTGCACGATGAGCAGGGCGTCGATCCGGGCGACCTCCTCGATCGCGGCGCGCAGTTGGTCGGCATCCAGGTGCGGGAACTCGTCGACCCCGGACGGCGCGGTGAAGCACTTGAACCCGAAGACGCCCGCGTCGTGCAGTGCGCCGAGCGCGCCGGCGTTATCGGGGACCGCTCCGCCCCAGAACCCGACGTCGACGGCGACCCGTCCCTCGGCACTCGCGCGCTTCACGGCGAGCGCCTCGACCGTCGTCGTCGCGGGGATCGAGTTGAGCGGCATGTCGATGATGGTCGTCACCCCGCCGAGGGCGGCGGCCCGGGTCGCGGATGCGAACCCCTCCCACTCGGTGCGTCCGGGTTCGTTGACGTGCACGTGGGTGTCGACGAGGCCGGGCAGCAGGACCTGGTCGTCCGGCACGGTGCGGTCGTCGACGGCGGCCACGGGTGCGTCGACCGGCAGGACGGTGTCGACGCGGCCGTCGCGCACGACGACCGCCGCTGGGCGGAAGGCTCCGTCGATCCACGCGCGGTCGGCGCGCAGGACGAGGTCCGCGATGGTGCCGGCGGCGGCCGGGAGGCCCGTCATGCGCCCGCCCCGACCGTCGCGCCCGCCGTCGGCTGGCGTTCGAAGCCCGCCAGCAGACCCGACATCGCCTTCGTCGGCGGGGTGGCGTACTCGCCGTGCTTGCCCGTCGAGAGCCCGAGCCGCACGAGCGACTCGGCGAGCACGGTCGCCGCGGCGACGCCGTCGACGACCGGCGCCCCGATCGCCCGCGAGACCTCGGCGCAGAAGTCCGCCATCCCCGCGCAGCCGAGCACGACCGCGTCGGCTCCGCCGGCGATGACGGCCCGGCACTCCTCGATCACCAGGGCGCGTGCTCCCGAAGCGGGGTCGTCCAGTTCGAGCACCGCGACCTCACACGCCCGGATCTCGGTGACGAGCGAGGCGAACCCGTAGCGCTCGGCGAGCTCGTGTGCCCGGCCGGTCGTCCGCGCCAGGGTCGTCACGACGCCGAACCGGCGCCCGAGCATCGCCGCCGCGTGGAAGCCCGCCTCGGCGATCCCGATGACCGGCCCGGAGGCGAGCTCCCGCGCGGCGTCGAGCCCCGGGTCACCGAAGCAGGCGACGACGTGGGCGTCCACGCCGTCCTGCTGCCCGAGCGCGATCTGCTCGAGGAGCCCCGGCACCGCGAGCGCCTCTTCGTAGTGGCTCTCGATCGACGCGGGGCCCATCGTGGGGTTCACCGCCTCGACGATGGTGCCCGGGCCGGCGACCGCGGTGGCGGCGACGCCGATCGAGCGGGTCATCGAAGCGGTGGTGTTCGGGTTGACGACGCGGATGCGCATCGGGGTCCTTCCGGTGGTGCGGGCGGTGCGGGTGTCGCTGGTGGTGCGGGGGCGTCTCAGGCTCGCCCGATGGCGGCGCCGTCGTCGACCGTCGGGTCGTCCGAGGCGAGTTCCGGCATGCTCGGCCGGATCCGCTCGAGGCCCCAGAAGACCACGAGTCCCAGGCCGCAGCCGATGAACCAGCTGTAGTTGTTCAGCCCCGGCAGGATCCCGAGCGCGGGCGGCAGGACCGCACTGGCGACCGAGACCACCCCGGTGACGACGAGGGTACCGATGGCGTTCGGGTTGAAGCCGCCGCGGTACCAGTACCGGGCCGAGGTGTCCTTCGTGTACATGTCGTCGACGGCGATGCACTGCTTCCCGACGATGTAGTAGCCGGCGATCAGGATGCCGAACAGCGGGCCGATGAGGGCACCGAGCACCCCGAGCGTGTACAGGATGGCCTGGTCGTTGCCGTACCAGTTCCACGGGGTCAGCAGCACGGAGCCGACCGCGGCGATCATGCCGCCGGCTCGCCACGAGATCCGGCGCGGCGCGACGTTCGAGAAGTCGAACGCGGGGCTGATGAAGTTCGCGACGATGTTGATGCCGACCGTCGCCGTGACGAAGGTCAGGCCGCCGAGCAGGATCGCGAACGGGGCGCCGATCGCCTGCACGGTCTCGATCGGGTCGGTGATGAGCTTGCCGAACACCGGCACGGTGGCACTCGCACACAGCACGGTGAGTACCGAGAAGAACAGGAAGTTGATCGGCAGGCCCCAGAAGTTGCCCCGCTTGACCGCCGCGAAGGACTTGCCGTAGCGCGAGAAGTCACCGAAGTTGAGCATCGGGCCGGAGAAGTAGCTGACCACCAGGGCGACCGCGGAGAGCATGACCGGGATCGATGCGCCGAAGGACAGCGGCTCGCCCACCGACAGCGTGAACGAGATGTTGCCGATGCCGGCCTGGCTGACGAGGTAGATCGCCAGGGCGATCATCACGACGTACACCGCCGGGCCCGCCCAGTCGATGAACTTCTTGATGGCCTCCATGCCCATCCAGAACAGGGCCCCCTGCGCGACCCACAGGATCGCGTACGAGATCCACCCGAGTGCCGACAGCCCCAGGAACGAGTGGTCGAGCAGCCCGGCCGAGGCGGGGATGAACTTCAGGAAGATGATGTTGAGCGACTGCGCGGCGAGGAACGTCTGCACGCCGTACCAGGCCATCGCGATCAGCCCGCGGATGATCGCGGGCACGTTCGCCCCGAGCACCCCGAACACCGCACGGTTGATGACCGGGTAGGGCACGCCGGTGCGCTGCGACGGCTTGGCGACGAGGTTGGCGAAGACCTGCACGATCAGGATGCCGACCACCAGGGCGATGAGCACCTGCCAGCTGGCGATGCCGAGTGCGAAGAGCGACCCGGCGGTGACGTAGCCGCCGACCGAGTGCACGTCGGACATCCAGAAGGCGAAGAAGTTGTAGCTCGTCCAGCTCTGCTTGCGCAGCGGGGCGAGGTCCTCGTTCGTGAGCGCCGGGTCGTACCCGGGCTTGACGACGCCGGCACCGGCGGGTGCGGCGGTCGTGGTGGGGGCGTGGGGCGCTGCGACGGGTGTCACGAGATCGGTAGCCATGGCGTCCTCCGAGGGAGTGGGGTGGGGAGGCGGTGATCGCCTCCACCACAGAAGCTAGGGAGCCTCTTCGCGCCCGCCGTTTCCCTCGTGTAACGGTCGTGTGTCGTGGGTGCCGTCCTGAAACGCTCGTTCCGACTCGCGGAACCTGCACAGGCGTGTGCAGGAAGATGCGTCCATGCCCGACACCATCCGTTACGTCGCGATCGGCGACAGCTTCTCGGAGGGCATCGGCGACGCCGGCGCCGTTCCGTTCCCCGGTTGGACCGGCCGACTCGCGAGCGGCATGGCCCGAGCGCACGACGCAGACGTCCGGTACGCCAACCTCGCCGTCCGCGGTCGCCTGCTCGCCGGGGTCCTCGGAGAGCAGCTCGACGCGGCGCTCGCACTCGACCCCACACCGACCCTGATCACGTTCTGCGCGGGCGGCAACGACCTGCTCCGGCCACGGTTCGACGCCCACGCCCTCATCGCCCCGCTCGAAGCGGCGGTCGCCACGGTCCTGAGCCGCGGCGTCCGGCTGGCGCTGCTGAGCCCCGCCGACCCGAGTGCCCGGCTCCCCCTCGGACGCCTCATCAACGCGCGCGGCGACGCCTGGGCGGATGCGCTCGCCGACCTCGCCGACCGGTACGACCTGCCATTCGTCGACGTGTCCCGTGATCCACACCTGCGCCGTGCAGAGTTCTGGTCCGACGACCGACTGCACATGAACGCGACCGGCCACCAACGCGTCGCCGACCTCGCCCTGCACGCGATCGTGGACGGCCCCCTGCCCGGAACGCCGGTGTCGGAGCCGACCGGTCGCACCCGACTCCCCGAGGAACTCCGCTACTACCGCGAGCACGTCCTGCCGTGGGTGCAGCGTCGCGTGACCCGACGGTCGTCGGGCGACGGGCGCTCGGCAACGTACCCGGCATGGACCGCCGTCGACTGATCGCGCACGATCGCGGCGGTTCTCCGCAAGCGACTGGTTGCCCGCTTGTCGCGCGGCAGACTGAGCGCTCTACTCGGTGGGATCACGTCCGAGCCGAACTCAGGGGAGACGGCACCATGACCACTGCGCCACGCCCATCCGGCACCACCGCGACACGCACCCCGACCGTCAGCACCCCGACGGGCACGCCCAGCACCGCACACGGCATCGACCACATCGGGCTCACCGTGCCCGACATCGACCAGGCCACCGACTTCTTCGTCCTGGGACTCGACGCCGTCCCCCTGTACGACCGGTTCCTCCGGAGCGAACCGCTCCGCGGTGAACCCGACGTCCAGCGCCGCCTCGGCATCCCGAAGACCATGGCCCAGGGTGCGCTGCGGATGCTCGCGCTACCGAACGGTCCAGGGCTCGAGCTGTTCGAGTACCACGGCCCGGACCAGCGATCGGCAGCTCGGGCCAGCGACCTCGGCTGGCAGCACGTCGCGTTCTACGTCGACGACATCGACCACGCGCTGTCGCACATCGAGACGGCGGGCGGCCAGCGGTACGCCGACCCGCGGGACCTCGGCGGCAACGAAGGCGGATCGGGCAACCGGTTCGCGTATGTCGGGACGCCGTGGGGATCCACAATCGAGTTGATCACCTACCCGACCCGGCAGTCGTACGAGGACCACGCCCCGCGACCGAAGTGGCGGGTCTGAGCGGTCAGCGCACCGAGGCCGCGGCGACGTAGGTCCGCGTCGGCTTGCCGGTGAGGGCATGCGGGAACTCGACTCCGTCCGCCCGGAACCCGCCGGCTTCGTAGAGCCGCAGCGCCCGCTCGTTGCCGGCGAGCGCGTGCAGGACGACCGCGGAGTGTCCCGCCGCCGCTGCTGCGTCGACCGACGCGGCCAGGAGCGCACGCCCGACCCCCCGCGCCTGCACGTCCGGGCGGACGGCGAGCAGCGACAGGTAGGCGGCGTCGCCCGGGTCGGTCGACCGTCCGGACCCCGGCGCCGTCACGAGCGCGAAGCCGTCGATCGCACCGGCCACTCCGGTGGCGACGAGCAGGGCGACGCGCGCCACGGCGAACTTCGACGCCGCACGGGCACGCACCGCGCCTGACTCCGGAACGCCGTCACGTGCCGCGACCGCTGCGACCCACAGGTCGACACAGGCCGACACCTCGTCCGGGGCCGCAGGACGCACGGACACGGACGGTTCGATCACCCGGTCAGCCTACGACCGCGCTGCTGCCGATCCTGAACGACGCCCCACGGTGCTCGTCGGGCAGCCGGTCGCCGCGGCCGTGCAGCTTGTGCCGCAGCGATCCGGGCTCGTAGCCGGTCGGGTACGCCCCGCGGGCACGGAGTTCGGGGATCACGAACTCAATGACGTCCTCCCACGTGCCCGGGGTCACCGCGTACGCCAGGTTGAACCCGTCGACGTCGGTGCGTTCCTGGATCTCCTGCAGCCGGTCGGCGATGGTCGCTCCCCCGCCGACGGCGACCGGCCCGAGGCCGCCGATCGCGGTGTGCCGGGCGAGGTCGCGGATCGTCCACGAACTGCCGTCCTCGCCGGTCGCCGCTGCGATGTTCGCCGCTGCCGACTGGATGGCGTTCGACTCCACGTCGCCGAGGGGCTCGTCGAGGTCCCACTGCGACAGGTCGACGCCCATCCAACCGGAGTTGAGCACCAGCGCACCGAGCTCCGACGCGTACGACAGGTAGTCCTCGTACTTCGCCTGGGCCAGCTCGTCGGTGGCGTCCGTGATCACGGTGAGCAGTGTGTAGACGCGAGCGGCGTAGCGGTCGCGACCAGCTGCCTCCAGGGCGTCACGGACCTTCGCGACGGTCGACGCGAGCTGCTCGACGGTCGGTGCGCCCACGAAGACGGCTTCGGCGTTCTCCGCTGCGAAGCGGATGCCGCGCGGCGACGCGCCCGCCTGGTAGATGACGGGCGAACGCTGCACCGACGGCTCGGACAGGTGGATGCCCGGCACGTCGAAGTGCTTGCCGTGGTGCTCGATCGGGTGCACCTTCGCCGGGTCCGTGAAGACGCCGGACGCTCGGTCGGCGACGACCGCGTCGTCCTCCCACGAGCCCTCCCACAGCTTGTAGAGGACCTCGAGGTACTCGTCGGCAACGTCGTAGCGGTCGTCGTGCGACAGCTGGTCGGTCTGGCCCATGTTCCGCGCGGCGCTCGGCAGGTACCCGGTGACGACGTTCCAGCCGACCCGCCCCTTGGTCAGGTGGTCGAGCGTGGAGATCCGCCGGGCGAACGGGTACGGGTGCTCGTACGCCGTGCCCGCCGTGATCCCGAAGCCGAGGTGCTCGGTCACCGACGCCATCGCCGACACCAGCAGGATCGGATCGTTGACCGGCACCTGCGAGCCGGTGCGGAGCGCGGCCTCGTTCGAGTCGCCGTAGACGTCGTACGTGCCCAGGACGTCGGCGATGAAGATGCCGTCGAACGCGCCGCCCTCGAGCGTCTTCGCCAGGTCCGTCCAGTACGTCAGGTCGCGGTAGTCGCGCGATCGGTCGCGCGGGTGCCGCCACAGCCCGGAGGACTGGTGCGCGACGCAGTTCATGTCGAACGCGTTGAAGCGGATCTGCCGGGGCTCGCTGCTGCTGGTCACGCCTGGCGACGCTACGTGCGGCTCCTGCTTCCGTCATGCATCGTGACGAAGCGTGACGGCCCGCAGCTGTCGACGGCCGGCTGTCGGCGCACTGGCGTGCGATGGCCGGTGCAGGTCCGGTCCGCACAACCGAAGTCGTCCCGAACCGGTGGATCGCGCGGCGCGGATGCACTTCGGTTGTGCGGCGGTGCGCCGGCCGCGACTCAGGCGCGGTCGTGCAGCGTGATCTGGTAGCCGTCCGGGTCGGCGAACGTGAACGTCCGGCCGAAGGGGCCGTCGATCGGCGCCGAGACGATCGTGTGACCGTCGGCCGCGAGTGCGTCGTGGATGGCCTGCACGTCGGTGGCGTGGAGCCAGATCGCCGCCCCGATGCCCGGTTGCGCGACCGCGTCGAGGTCGGTGCCGGGGACGACGTCCCGCAGCGCGAAGGCGATGGGCGTCGTCTCGAAGACGACGGCGTGCGGCGGGCCGGCCTGCGAGCGGACGAGACCGAGGTACTGCTCGTAGAACGCCTGCGACGCCGCCAGGTCGCGGGTCTGCAGGGAGATGAAGTCGGGGCCGGTGACGGGCATGTGGTGCTCCTTCTTGTTGTGTCAGTCTTCTGACACGGGACAACCTATGTCAGACTACTGACATGAGTCAAGACGGCAGCGACAACAGCGACGCCAGCGACGTCATCGACCTCGAGACGTCCCTCGGATACCTGCTGAAGGAGGCCGCGAGCGCGCTCCGCACCGCGATGGAGGGGGTGCTGCGCCCGCTCGGCATGACGATGACGCACTACTCGTGCCTCGAACTCCTGGCGCAGCGGCCCGGACTGTCGAACTCCGAGCTCGCGCGCGGCGCGTTCGTCACCCGGCAGTCGATGAACGTGCTGCTGCAGGCGCTGGAACGGGACGGCTTCGTGACGCGGGCCACCGAGGCGCCGTTCGGCAAGGCGCTCCCGACGCGCTTGACGGCGAGCGGCCGCACGAGCCTCGAGCGGGCGAGTGCAGCCGTCCGCGGTGTCGAGGTCCGCATGCTCGGCGGACTGTCCGACGAGCAGCAGGCAGCGGCGCGGGGGGCATTGCGCAGCATGGTGCGCTCCCTCCGTGGAACCGCCGACGACGGGGTCAGCTCGGTCTGACCACGCGGTACCCTGCCACTGACATTGACGTATTTCATGAGGGGGACCGTTCATGCACGAGGACTTCACCGGCCTGTACCTGTCGAGCCTCTGGCTCAGCGTCGCGATGCTCGCCGGCGGATTCGCCCGGACCAGGAACCGATCGGCGTGGACCTGGTTCGTCCTGACGCTGCTGTTCGGTCCGCTCGCGGTGCTGCTGCTCGTCACGTGGCCGGCACGCTCGCCGGGACGCACCCACCCCGCGCGGACCGATGCGTCCGCAAGGACACCGGACACGGGCGGTTCCGAGGAGTAGCCCTGACGCAGACGCGCGCAGGACCAGATCCTCTCAGGGAAGGGCGGACACCCATGGCGCTGCAGGACGACGTCGGCGGGAACCGACGACTGCGGACCGCGCTGCTGATCGTCGGCATCGTGGCGGTCCTCGTCGGCGTCGCATCGCTCGTGCTCCCACACGCGACACTGTTCGCGGTCGCGTGGGTGTTCGGCGTCTACCTGCTGGCCTCCGGACTGTCGATGATCGTCCGTGCATTCGCCCGCGGGATCGGCACCGGCCGCCGAATCGGCTTGGTCTCCCTCGGTGCACTGATCCTGGCCGGCGGCATCGTCGCGATCGTCGCCCCACCGGTCGGGGTGCGGTGGATCGCGTTCGTGATCGGCTTCGCATGGCTGCTCGAGGGCATCACACTGCTCTACGCCCCGACACCGACGAACCGTGCGCTGACCATCGGTGCCGCGGTGCTCAGCATCGTCATCGGCGTGCTCGTGATCAACCTGCCGTCCATCGGAGCAGCGCTCGCCGTCGTCGCGATCGCGGGCTTCCTGATCCTGTTCGGCATCGTGCAGATCGCACTCGGGATCACCCTCGGACGCGCTGACCGGTCCGAGCCGCCCGCCGGTCGAGTGGCCTGAACACTGCTTTCCGCAGGGGTTCGTCACCCAGCGGAGAAGACGACGGCACCGCCCCGCGGGGCGAACCGCGCTTCGAAGTCGCGTTCGTTGGGGATCCACACGTCTCGCCACAGGCGATCATGGTCACGTCCGAGCCGGCGATCGCGGGCCATGCCGCGACGAGCGGCGGTGTCGAGGTCCACATCGCACCAGACCGCGACATCGATGTGCGGCATGGCGTCCGGGTGGAAGAGGCCGATGAGGTCGACGATCACGACGTCCGTCGTCGGCAGCGGCTCTACGGGGCCGAGCGCCCGGACCGACCAGTCGAACCGCTGGAACGTACTCGCCCGTCCCGCTCGGTGCGGTTCGAGGACGGACGACGTCAGACGCTCCCGATCGACGCCGTCCCAGTCGATCGATCGCCGATGGGACCGCTCCGGATCGAGGAAGTCGTCTCCGCGGATCCGCACTGTGCCCGGCAACGCACCGGCCACACTGCGCGCCAGCGTGGACTTCCCGGAGCCGCAGTACCCCGAGATTCCGACGACGATGGGATGTCCAGCCGAGGTGCGGCGCCCCGCCACGAGGTCGATGACATCGTCCAGATCCATCGGGCCAGCGTACGAGTCCGTGGCCCACAGGGGATCCGTGCAGGGACTCGTAGGCTCGACGGGTGGACGTCGCACTGCGGGACAGCATCTCCGAGGACATCGAGTGGCTCGTCGAGCTCCGGGCCGTGGTGCTGCGCGACGACCTGACGCGGCTCGGGGTGTTCGACGAGACGCGCGTTCGACAGCGCCTCCGCGACGCGTTCCAGCCGCAGCTGACCCGGATCGTCGTGGTCGACGGCCGCGACGTCGGGTCGATCACCGTGCGGGTCGAGGACGACGTCCGCTGGGTCGAGCACTTCTACCTCGCGCCCGACGTCCAAGGGAAAGGGGTCGGGTCGACCGTGCTGCGCGCCGTCGTCGACGAACCCCACGACGGCCCGACGCGGCTCAACGTGCTGGTGGGCAGCCCTGCCCGCCGACTGTACGAACGACACGGCTTCGTGCTCGACACCGACGACGGCGTCGACGTGTTCATGACGCTGTGGGCCGCCGATCGAGCGCCCCACGGAGCGCGCTGAGCTGCTCGTCGACGATGTCGGCCATCCGGCGCTCGGCTGGTCCGGTGAGCCAGGCCTCGAGGGCCAGGTGGAACAGCATCACCGTCGTCTCGGCGATCACCGCCGCCTCGGACGGACCGAGTCCGCGGTTGACGAAGGCCTCGCGCACCGCGTCGGTGAGGTCAGCGCGCTTCCGGGCGTCGCGCTCCCGCAGTGAGGGCTCGGACAGCACCAGCCGCCGCACCGCACCGACCTGGTCGTGATGCCCCTCGAACCGCCCGTCGGCGACCTGGCGGAGACCGTGCACGACGATGTCGAGCGGGTCGATCCCGGCCGGCGCGGCCTCGATGGCGGCTCGGGCGAGGTCGGGGATCTCGTCGCCGGCGAAGATCACCTCGCGCTTGTCGGCGAAGTACCGGAAGAAGGTCCGGGTGGTGAGTCCCGCCCGTGCGGTGATCTGCGGAACGGTCGTCGCCGAGTAGCCCTGCTCGGCGAAGAGCTCGAAGGCCGCTCGCTCGAGTCGCCCTCGGGCATCCGGAGACCAACGCATGGGTCAACAGTAGTGGTGATGACACGCCGTGTCATGATTGAATGGTCGATGACACGTCGTGTCATGACCCACTTCGAGCAAGGGATCCGGACACCATGTCGTCAACGGACAACGCAGCACTCTGGACCACGTCGACCGGGCGGTTCACCGTCGGCCCCGCGCCGGCCCCCCAGCCCGGCCCCGGCGAACTCGTCGTCCGGGCCGAAGCCGTCGCCGTGAACCCGGTCGACGCCGTCGGCGGACTCTTCCGACACCTGGTGTTCCCGAAGCTCCGGTTCCCGGCGGTGCTCGGGTCGGACGTCGCCGGGACCGTCGTCGCGACCGGCGCCGGCGTCGAGCGTTTCCGCGTGGGCGACCGGGTCGGCGGGCACGCAGCGGGGCAGGAGCAGCACCGGAACAGCTCTGCCGAAGGAGCCTTCCAGCACCAGGTCCTGCTGCTCGAACGTGTGACGACCCCGGTGCCGGACGACCTGCCCGTCGAGCAAGCAGCGGTCCTGCCGCTCGCCGTCTCGACCGCAGCGGCCGGGCTCTTCGAACCGGACCAGCTCGCGCTGTCACTCCCGACGGCCGACACGTCCGACCGCCCGGGGGTCGTCCTGGTGTGGGGCGCGTCGACGAGCGTCGGCGCCAACGCCGTCCAGCTCGCCCGAGCCGCCGGGTACGCCGTGATCGGCACAGCGTCGCCGAAGAACCACGGGTTCGTGCAGTCCCTCGGTGCCGAGGCCGTGTTCGACTACCGCGACGACGCTGCCGCACGTCGCGTCCTCGACGCACTCGCCGACCGCGAGCTCGCCGGTACCCTCGCCTTCGGCCAGGGCTCGCTGACCCGCACGCTCCCGATCGTCCGGGCAGCCACCGGGTCCGGCCGACTCGCATCGGCGTACCCGACGCCGGTGACGACGATCCGTGCGCGGCTCGAGCGTCGACACGGCATCCACATCACCGCGATCTGGGGCGGCCGCCCGACCGAATCGGAGGTCGGCCCCGCGATCTACCGCGACTTCCTGCCCGAGGCACTCCGCACCGGTCGGTACCAGGCGACGCCGACCGCATCCGTCGTCGGATCCGGACTCGCCGCGATCCCGGAGGCCCTCGCCGAGCTCCGCGCCGGTGTCTCCGCCCGGAAGCTCGTCGTCACGCTCCCCTGACCCGGTAGCGTCAGCGACGTGACCGATGCCGACGTGCCCGACGACGAGACCTTCCGCTTCACGATGTCGGGCGGCGGCACGCCACGGGGCCACCTGCAGGATCCGAGCTCCGTGACCCTGCACCTCGACCCGCGGCGCATCGGCGACGCGGCCCGGGGCAAGGAGATGTTCACCCGGGCGATGGACCAGCAGCACACGGCGCTGACGGCGTACGCTGCGGCACTCGATGCCGCCGACGGCGACGTGACTGCCCTGGCGGTGCAGGACGCCGCGACCGCACTCCACGAGGCACTCCAGTTCCTCCCGATCGCCCACACCGTGTACACGGGCGTCGGCTTCCCCACGGCACGACACGACGACGCCGCGAAGGCGACAACGTCATCCTCCCCGGCGCGGGGCGAGCGCGGCTTCGGCGTGCACCCCGACATGCACACGGCGATCCGTGGCGACACCGGTCAGCGCTGGGAACTCGCCGGGACCGAAGACCTTCCCCTCGCCGTCGAGATCACTCTGGCGACCGACCCGGACGAGAACGTGCGGTCCGCGTTCCTGTCCGGAACCACCCGGTCGCGAACCGTCGTCCTGCTCATGGAACAGCGAGAGACCGACCCCGATGTGCTCGAACAGCTCGCCCAGCAGAGCTACGCCAGCCCCGAGCGGAAGTTCCCCCTGCCGCTCGCCGACCTCGTTCCCCGAGAACTGGACGGTCTCTACGAGCTCCTCGGTCTCGACGACCGGGCCGTCACGCTCGCGAAGGCCCGCTGGGCACGAGCGCAGGAACGCGACGAGCGCATCTCCGTCGGCGACGCGCTCCGCGAGATCGGCGCGGTCAGCTGAGCGGCTTCGCGTACCAGCGGTCCGAGTACGGGTCCGCGTTGAACGGGGCGACCCGGACGAACCCGAGCCGTTCGTAGAGCGCACAGGCCTCGGCGAGCTCGGCGCGGGTGTCCAGGCGCAACGACGTGATCCCGCGCGCCCGGCAGACGTCCTCGACGTGGCGCAGGAGCGCCGAACCGACACCTCGGCCGCGGTACTCCGGCAGCGTGAAGACCTTCGTCAGCTCGCCGACGTCGCCGACGAAGCGCACGCCGGTGCAGGCGATCGCCGCTCCCCCGTCGACGGCGACGACGAACAGCCCGGAGTCCCCCTGCAGGTCGTCGAACGGCTCGTCGAGCACCGCGCGGTCGACCTCGGCCGACGTCGCCGCCCGCCCGTACCACCGCGACGCGACCTCGGTCAGGTAGGCCCGCACGATCGCGTCGGCCCGGCCTGCGCCGGGTCGCTCCGTCTCGAAGATCATCGCGCCCCTTCGATCGGCACACTGTCCAAGCCTCTCGGGGGCCCGGTCGGCGACCAGCTGCGGACGGGAGGCGCGGGGCGGGCCCGCACCGGGCCTCCCGGTCGGTCGGTGGTCGCGATCGCGAGCCGCACCCGGCTCAGCGGGACGCGGTCGCCTCACGCGCGGCGGCTTCCGCCGCGACCCAGGCGAGCATGCCGCACTTGACCCGCATGACGAACTTCGAGACGCCGTGGAAGGCGATGAGGTCCTCGAGGACGTCCTCGTCGGGCTCGCCGACGCCGCGGGAGCGCATCATCGTGCGGAACTCGTCGGTCAGTGCGAGGAGCTCCGGGACCGTGCGGCCGATGGCCATGTCCGTCAGGACCGATGCCGAGGCCATCGAGATCGAGCAGCCGTCGCCCTGCCAGGCGAGACCGGCGATCCGGTCGGTGCCCGGGTCGAGACGGATGCGGACGGTGATCTCGTCGCCGCACGTGGGGTTGCGCTCGAAGTGCGAGGCGTCGGCGTCGGGCAGGTCGCCGTCGCCGTGTCGGGCCTTCGCGTGGTCGAGGATGACCTGCTGGTACAGGCTGTCGAGGGCGTTCACTCGGTCGCTCCGAAGTAGCCGCGGACCTCGCCGACGGCCGCGATGAACCGGTCGACGTCGTGCTCGGTCGTGTAGACGTAGGTGCTCGCGCGGCTGGTGGCGACCAGGCCGAGGCGGCGGTGCAGGGGCTGGGCGCAGTGGTGCCCCGAGCGGACGGCGATGCCCTGCGCATCGAGGTACTGCGACACGTCGTGGGCGTGCACGCCGTCGACGTCGAACGACACCAGGCCCGATCGCGGGACGCCGACCGGCGGACCGACGACGCGGATGCCGGGGACGGCGGCCAGGCCGTCGAGCATGCGCCGGGCGAGGTGCTCCTCGTGCGCGCGGACACGCTCCATGCCGATGCCCTGCAGGTAGCGGACGGCCTCGGCAAGGGCGACGGCCTGCGACACGGGCTGCGTGCCGGCCTCGAACCGCTCGGGCGCCGGCATGAACTCCGACGCCTGCATGGTCACGGTGGTGATCATGGACCCACCGGTGCGGAACGGGGGCAACGCGTTCAACAGCTCACTGCGGCCCCAGAGCACGCCGATGCCGTTCGGACCGAGCATCTTGTGCCCGGAGAACGCGGCGAAGTCGACGCCGAGCTGCTGCACGTCGAGCGGCCGGTGCGGCGCGGACTGGCAGGCGTCGAGCACGACCAGTGCGCCGCGGGCGTGGGCGAGACCGACGATCTGCTCGACGGGGGCGACCATGCCGGTGACGTTCGAGACGTGCGCGAACGCGACGACCTTGGTGTGGTCGGTGATCAGGGCAGCGGCGTCCTCGGCGGTCCAGGTGCCGTCGTCGGCGACCGGGACCCAGCGGAGCGTCGCACCCGTCAGCGCGGCGAGTTCCTGCCACGGCACCAGGTTCGCGTGGTGTTCGGCCTCGGTGACCAGGATCTCGTCGCCCGGTCCGATGCGGAAGCGAGCGGCGTCGACCCCGCCGCGGCCACGGCTGGCGTTCGCGATGCCGTAGGCGACGAGGTTGAGGGCGTCGGTGGCGTTCGCGGTCCAGACGACCTCGCTCGGACCGGCAGCGCCGATGAAGTCGGCGACGGTGGCACGGGCGTCCTCGTAGACATCGGTGCTCAGCGCCGCGAGCGTGTGCGCGCCGCGGTGCACGGCGGCGTTGTCGTGCTCGAGGAACCGGCGCTCGGCGTCGAGGACCGGGGTCGGGCGTTCCGCCGTCGCCCCGGAGTCCAGGTACGCCAGCGGTTGCCCGTTCACGTCCTGCGCGAGGATCGGGAAGTCCGACTTGATCGTCTCGACCTCGGCCTCGGTGAGCGGCTGGTTCGGCGCCACGACTGTCACGTCTCGTCCTCCTGGTGTTGCTTTCCGGAGCAACCCGTCAATGGTGGCCGTTGTTCCCGACGGCGTCCAGTCGGCACGGCAACGGCCCAGGACCGCGCCGGGTCCTGGGCCGTCGCACGGCGGGGCTACTCGTTGCCGATCTTCTTGTCCGCAGCGTCGCGGGCACCGTCGATCTTGTCGTCGTACTTGCCGCCGGTGGCCTTCTTGACCGCGTCGGCGACACCCCCGAGGACCTTGTCGCTGATGTCCTCGGCCTTCTCGCTCTTCAGGGCGTCCTGGACCTTGTTGTCCTTCAGGAAGTCCTGGGCCTTCTTCGTGATGTCGTCGAACCCCGCCATGGCCTGCTCCTCAGCTCGGTGCGGAGCCCGTCGCTCCGTCATGCCGCAGATCGTAGGCCGCAGAACCGTCGTCTGTCCCGGAACGTGACGAAGTGTTCACACCATCTGGGCGCTGCGTCGCCGCGCCAGGACGTACCCGACCGCGACCGCCCCGGACACCGCCAGGAGCGACGGGATGAGGATGTCGGTGCCCTCCTGCGTGAACTCGACCACCAGGACGAGCGCCGTGAACGGGGCCCGCATCGTGGTCGCCAGGAACGCCGCGGCGCCGACGAACGCGAACGCTGCCAGGCCCGGACCGTCGGCCGGCCAGAGCAGGAGCCACGCGCCACCGAGGCCGCCGCCGATCGCCGAACCGATCGCGATCGACGGCGTCAGGGTGCCTCCGACCGCGCCGGCACCGATGGTGGCCGACGTGGTGATCGTGCGGACGACGCCGAGCAGCAGGAGCAGCACGATCGGCGCCAGGCCGGCGACGGTGCCGTCGTCGAGCGAGGCGTTCATCGCGACGAGGCCCAGCGCCCGCCCGTTGCCGAGGATCTCGGGGAACGGCACCGCGATGAGCCCGACCATCGCGAACGCCACCGGCAGCACGACGAGCAGGTGCCAGCCCTTGGGAGCGATGCCCTGCAGCCGGTTGGTGAGCTTCACGAACCCGACGCCGGCCAGGCCGAGGACGGGCCCGACGATGATCGCCCAGACGAGCAGCGACGGCGACATGTGCATCGCCGGCACGTGGTAGAGCACCTCGTCCGGGATCACGAGCCGGGCGACGAACGCGGCGACGGCGCTCGTGGCGAACGCGGGCAGGGCCGTGGCGAAGCTGATCTCGCCGAGCAGGACCTCGACGGCGAACAGCGCACCGCCGAGCGGGACGTCGTACACCGCGGCGAGGCCCGCCGCCGCTCCGCAGGCGACCAGGATCTTCGTCTCGCGCGGGGTGAGACCGGCACGACGGGTGACGAGCTGGGAGAGCCAGGCGCCGACCTCGCGCGGAGCGACCTCCTTGCCGATCGAGGCACCGAGACCGACCGCCAGGATCTGCACGCCGGCGTTCGCCAGGGTCGCGAGTGCGGGCATCCGCTTGCCGCCGACCGCCGCGGTGACCGACACGATCGGACGCCCCCAGCGCCGGAGCGCCCACCAGGCGAAGCCCGTCAGGACACCGGCGGCCACGAGCGCGAGGAACCGGTTCAGCGCCGACGGTGCGTCCGCCGCCTCGAGGTGCCCACCGAAGTCGTACCCGAAGGCCACGAACTGGATGAGCTGCAACGCGAGCCACACGGCGATGCCGGCGATGCCGCCCGAGACGCCCACCAGGGCGGTGACGACGGCGAGCTTGAGCGCCCAGACGGGGGTCGCGTGTCCGGAGCGCGGCATGTCGAGAACCCTAGCGGCTCCGATCACCGGCACCGGGCCTCCCGGTCGTCCCACCTGCCGTCAGACGGCCGTGAGACGGAACGGGACCACGCAGTCGGCGGGCATGAGCGGCGGGTGCAGGCCGACCGTGCCGAGCACCCGACCGCTGAACACCCGTGCGCCGCTCCACCAGTCCGGTCGGACGATCCCGTGCCCGTCACCGACCACGATCGGGTCGACGCGGTACGAGACGTCCGGGTCGAGGTCGCGGAACGTGACCCGACCGGTGCCGGACACCTCGGACCGCCCGATGCTCGCCAGGAAGAAGACCGCCTGCTGCCGGTCCGGTGTGACCGTGCCGTACACGAGCCGGGAGTCGTCGACCTCGTCCATCCGCACCAGGTCGCCGCCGTGCAGCAGCCCGCGCAGCTCCTTGTACAGCGCGATCCACTCCGCCAGCGACACCGACTCCTCCGCCGTCGCCTCGGTGAGGTCCCACTCGATGCCCAGGTGCCCGACGAGCGCGGTTCCGGCCCGGAAGGCCAGGTCGTGCACGCGGCCCGTCGAGTGGTTCCTGCCGCTCGCGATGTGCGCGCCGAGGAGTTCCGGGGGCAGGAGCTGCTGCGTCCACCGGTGCATCTGCTGCCGCTCGAGGGGGTCGATGTCGTCGGACACCCAGACGCGGTCGGTGTGCTCGATCACGCCGAGGTCGACCCGTGCGCCACCCGACGCGCACGACTCGATCTCGAGCGTCGGGAAGCGATCCTTCAGGGTCGCCATCAGCCGGTACGTCGCCAGGGTCTGCTCGTGCACCGCCGCGCCGCCACCGGGGAACCCGGCCTCCACCAGGTCGCGGTTGTGGTCCCACTTGACGTACTCGATGCCGTACTCGCCGATGATCGCCGTCATCCGTTCGAGCACGTACTCGTACGCCTCGGGGATCGCCAGGTCGAGCACCTGCTGGTCGCGGGACCGCATCGGCAGTCGGCCGCCCGCCTGCATGATCCACTCCGGGTGAGCGCGGGCGAGGTCGCTGTCCTCGTTCACCATCTCGGGTTCGAACCACAGGCCGAACTCCATGCCGAGGGCCCGGACGCGGTCCACGATCGGCCCGAGCCCGTCGGGCCAGACGTCCTCGTCGACGTACCAGTCGCCGAGCCCGAGGTGGTCGTTCCGGCGCCCGCGGAACCACCCGTCGTCGAGCACGTACCGCTCGACGCCGAGGGCCGCGGCACGCTCCGCCAGGTCGGTCAGCCGAGCGAGGTCGTGGTCGAAGTACACGGCCTCCCAGACGTTGATCGTCATCGGCCGCGGGGTCGTCGGGTGCTGTGGGCGGCTGCGGAGCCACCGGTGGAAGCGTCGGGCCTGGTCGTCGAGCCCGTCACCGTGGGCGAACCACACCCACGGCCCCTCGTACGTCTCGCCCGTGCCGAGCCGGACCTCGCCCGGCAGCAGCAGTTCGCCGCCGCCGATCACCTGGCGCCCGGTCGACAGGCGTTCGGCGTGGTGCCGGTGGTTCCCGCTCCACCCGGTGTGCACACCCCAGACCTGACCGCCGGCGAAGCCGAAGCCGGGCTCCCCCACCGTCAGGACGGTCGCGGCGTCGGCACCGGTCCGGCCCTTCCGGCTCTCGCGCTGGTGGGTGCCGACGACGAGCTCGCGGCGCTGCGGGGTGCGTTCCTTGCCCCATCGACCGGCGAAGTCCAGGACCTCGCGCGCACCGGACGGGATCGGCATCGCCACCGTCAGGTCGTCCACCGTGTAGACGCCGTCGGCGGTGTTCGTGACCGCAGCCCGGGCACGGACGAGTCCGGAGACGAGCACCTCGATCGTCAGCCGGACGGCGAGCCCCGCGGTGTCGTCGGCAGCCTCGGCGGTGACGGTCGAGTCGGTCACGTCGAGCGACCGCACGGTGAACGCCGGCGACCAGTCGTGGCCGTCGCGGTGTCCGGCCAGGCCGGGTCGTCCGCTCCACCCGCGGTTCGGCTCGGGCAGCACGGCGACACGGACGGGGTCGTCCATCTCGTTCTGGGCCACGGGGGCGACGTCCGCGTCGGCGAGTGCGACGAGCGCGTCGTCGTCGAGTGGCCCGAGGGCTGCTCCCCAGTGCACCACCACGGGCAGCGCGTGGTCACGGCAGTCGAGGACGAGGGAGACGCCCCCGGCGGTCAGGTGGACGAGGTCGTGCGAGGTCACGGCCCCAGTGTTCCTCAGAACCAGCGCTTGACCTTGAACACGACCCACAGGATCGCGGCGAACAGGATCATCCCGACGATCGACAGCGGGTAGCCCCAGGTCCACGTCAGCTCGGGCATGTGCGTGAAGTTCATGCCGTAGATGGCGGCGATGAGCGTCGGGGCGAACAGGATCGCCGCCCAGCCGGAGATCCGCTTCGTGTCGTCGTTCTGCTTCTGCGCCGCCAGGGTGGAGTCGACGGTCAGCGCGTTCTGCAGCAGCTGCCGGAACGTGTCCAGCCGCTCCACCGTGCGGATGGCGTGGTCGAGGACGTCACGGAACCGGCGCTGCATCTCGATCGGCAGGTGGTACTTCTCGGCGCCGCGGTGCAGGTTCTCGATGATGTGGATCAGCGGGCGGGCCGCGCGCTGGAAGTCGACGACCTCGCCGAACAGTTCGTAGATGCGCCGCGAGACCCCGGCCTCGCCCGCGAACAGCTGGTCCTCGATCTGGTTGATGTCCTCTTCCAGCCCGTCGATCACCGGCACGTAGCCGTCGACGATCGTGTCCATGAGCGCCCAGAGCTGCGCCTGCGGTCCGACCGTCACCAGGCCGGGCTTGCCGCTCATCCGCTGCAGCGCTCGCGGGACGGTCGGCTTGCCGCGCGGGTCGGCCTTCACCACGACGAGGAAGAAGTCCTCGCCGACGAAGGCGTGCACCTCGCCGAACGCCACCTCTTCCTGCCCGTCGTTGTAGAGCGCGGGCTTGAGGACAACGAAGAGCGTCGAGCCGTACCGCTCGAGCTTCGGCCGCTGGTGCCCCTCGGCGGAGTCCTCGACCGCGAGCTCGTGCAGGCCCAGGGCGACCGCGACGTCGCCGAGCTCCTGCGCGTCCGGTTGGTACAGCACGATGCACGCGCTCGCACCCTGCTCGTCGAGCATCCGGAAGGTGTCGTCCAGCGACGGACTCGCCATCGGGGCGATCCGATCGACGTACACGGTGTTCATCTCGACGCTCACGCGACCACCGTACGCAGGTGACCGGCTTTCGGACGGGAGGCCCGTGGCGGGCCCGCCACGGGCCTCCCGTCCGCCGTCCCCCACAGGCTGAACGCACGCTGCGCGCCCGACAGGACCGCCCGCCTACGGTGCAGGTCATCAGCATGCTGACGAAGGGAACGGTCATGAAGAGGATCTGGAAGCGCATCGCGGTCGCCGTGAGTGCCGTCGTCGCGGTGGTCGGGGCGTTCGTCGGGTCCGGCGCGGCCGGCGGGACGCCGATCCAGGACGCTGCCGGCGGCGCGCTGTCCGCGTCGTCGACCGCCATCGCACCGGACGGCCCGGCGTTCTCGATCTGGAGCGTCGTCTACGTCGGCCTCATCGCCTACGCCGTCCGCCAGCTCTTCCGCACGTCGGACGACGACCGGCACGCGAAGCTGGCCGTGCCGGCGATCCTGTCGCTGCTGCTCAACGCGGCGTGGATCCTGTCAGTGCAGTTCGGGTTCCTGTGGGCGAGCGAACCGATCATCGTGGCCCTGCTCGCGGTGCTGGTCTGGACGTTCACGATCCTGCGGCGGACGAAGCCCTCCGGCGTCGTCGAGGCGATCGTCACCGACGGCACGTTCGGCCTCTACCTCGGGTGGGTGTGCGTCGCGACGGCGGCGAACACGGCCGCGGTGCTGACCGCAGCGGGCTTCCGGGGCTTCGACCTCGGGCAGGACGTCTGGGGTGTGCTCGTCGCAGCGGTGGCCGGGCTCGTCGGGCTGCTGCTGGCCGTGTGGGATCGGGGTCGCCTGGCGCCGATGCTCTCCCTGGCCTGGGGGCTGGCGTGGGTGGCGGTCGCCCGACTCGACGGTCCGCTGGTGTCGACGCCGACCGCCGTCGCTGCGGTCGTCGCAGCCGCCGCGGTCGTGGTGGTGACGGTCGCCGTGCGGGCGCGTGTCGGCTGGTCCGGCGCGCGTGGGCTGGCCCGAGTCTCGGCCTGAGCGACACTTCTCGGGCGCTCGGCTGCGAGAACTGTCGCCCAGCCCGAGTCTCGGGACTCGGGCTCTACCGCGGGGACGCCACGAGCCCGTGCGCAGCCGCCACGGCCTCGTTCGTGACCTCGCCGGCGTGCACGTTCAGCCCGAGGGCGAGCGACGGGTCGGCGGCCAGCGCTGCCTCCCACCCGTGGTCGGCGATCGCGACGGCGTACGGCAGCGTCGCGTTCGTCAGCGAGATCGTGCTCGTGCGCGGAACAGCACCGGGCATGTTCGCCACGCAGTAGTACACGGTGTCGTGCACCGCGAACGTCGGGTCGTCGTGGGTGGTCGGGTGCGAGCCCTCGAAGCAGCCGCCCTGGTCGATCGCGATGTCGACGAGCACCGATCCCGGCCGCATGTCCGCGACCATGGCATCGGTGACGAGCTTCGGTGCGGATGCCCCCGGGATGAGCACGGAACCGATCACCAGGTCGGCTTCTCTGAGTTCTGCAGCGATGGCGTGCGCCGACGACCGCAGGGTGGTGATGCGTCCGTCGAACCGGGCGTCGAGCGCGCGCAACCGCGGCAGGCTGATGTCGAAGACCGTCACGTCGGCCCCCATGCCGAGCGCCATCGTCGCGGCGTGCTCGCCTGCGACGCCACCGCCGATCACGACGACGCGGCCCTTCGGCGTGCCGGGCACCCCACCGAGCAGCAGTCCGCGTCCGCCGTTCGTGCGCATCAGGTTGTCGGCGCCGACCTGGGCCGACAGCCGCCCGGCGACCTCGGACATCGGCGACAACAGGGGCAGCGAGCGGTCCGGCAGCTGCACGGTCTCGTAGGCGATCGCGGTGGCCCCGGAGTCGATGAGTGCATCGGTCAGGGGACGGTCGGCCGCCAGGTGCAGGTACGTGAAGAGCACCTGGCCGGGGCGGATGAGCGGGTACTCGGACGCCACCGGCTCCTTGACCTTCAGGATCAGCTCGGCGCGCGCCCAGACCTCGGCGGCGGTGTCGACGATCTCGGCGCCGGCGGTGCGGTACTCGTCGTCGGGGAAGGCCGAACCCGTGCCCGCACCGGCCTGGACCAGGACCTGGTGGCCGTGCAGCGCCAGCTCGGCCACACCCGCCGGGGTGGCCGCCACGCGGTACTCGTTGTTCTTGATCTCGGTGGGGACGCCGATGCGCATCGCAGACTCCTTCGTGGGTGGTGCTCTCGTCCACACCATTCAGCGCCGGATTCGTTGCGGTGATGTTACGGCCGAACATCCGGATGAGCCAGCGCGAATCCGTGCGATGAGATTCGGTTGTCGACCGCTCAGAAGACCTTGCCCGGGTTCAGGATGCCCGCCGGGTCGAACACCCGGCGGATCCCCCGCTGCAGCTCGAGGACGTCATCGCCGAGCTCGTCGCCGATCCACCGACGCTTCAACACCCCCACGCCGTGCTCGCCGGTCAGGGTCCCGCCCAGCTCGATCGCCGCCCGGAACATCGCATCGGCGGCGTCCCAGACGTGAGCAGGCACCTCGTCGCCGTCGAACACGAAGTTCGGGTGCAGGTTGCCGTCACCGGCGTGCGCCACGGTCGGGATCGAGACCCCGTGTTCGCGGCCGATCTCCTCCACGCGGGCGAACATCTCGGCGAGTCGACTCCGCGGCACGGCGACGTCCTCGATGAGCACCCGGCCGCGCGACTCCATCGCGGCGTGGAAGGACCGACGGATCGTCAGCAGGCGCTCGCGTTCCGCCGCCGACCCGGCAAGCTGCACGGTTCCGCCCTCTGCCTGGAGGCGCGGCACGGCTCCCAGCGCGGCCTCGGTCGCGCCCGGGCCGTCGAACTCCACGAGCAGGAAGACCCCGCCCGCAGCGGTGCTCCCCACCGTCTCGACGATCACCTCGGGTCCCAGGTACGCCGCGATCCCCTCGAGGGCCAGGGCATCCAGCAGCTCGACCGTCGACGGCCGATCCGCTCCCGCCACCACGGCCGCTGCCGCGGCCGCCGCCTGCTGCACGGTCGGGTAGACGGCCCCGAGGGTCGCGGGCTCCCCCGCCGGGATCGGGACGAGTCGGACAGTCGCGCCGACGATGACGCCGAGCGTGCCCTCGGACCCGACGAGCAACGCCGTCAGGTCGAGACCGGTCACCCCCTTGACGGTGCGGTGGCCGGTCGACACGAGCCGGCCGTCCGCGAGCACGACGTCGAGTCCGAGAACGGCCTCACGGGTGACGCCGTACTTCACGCACCGAAGGCCACCGGCGTTCGTGGCGATGTTGCCGCCGATGCTCGCGATCGCCGCACTCGCCGGGTCCGGTGCGAAGCGCAGCCCGTGCTCGGCGGCGACGGCGTTCAGTGCGCCGTTGAGCACCCCGGGTTCGACGACGGCGAGTTCGTCCTCGACGGACACCTCGACGATGCGGTCCATCCGCGCCACGCTGAGCACGACCGTGCCCGCGGTGCCGTTCGCGCCCCCCGCCAGTCCGGTGCCGGCGCCGCGCGGGACGACGGGGACGCCCAGGGCCGAGCAGGTCCGGAGTGTCGCCTGCACGTGCTCGACGGTGCGGGCCTCGACGACGGCGACCGGACCGCCGGGAGCGATCCAGCCGGACTTGTCGGTCCGCGCGGCGTCGAGCTCGCCCGGTTCGGTCCGGACGACGGTGCCGTCGGGGTCCTGCAGGGCGGAGCGGAGCGCGGCGACGACGGTGTCCATGTCGTCACGCTACCGCCGCCGGGTGGACTCCCCCGGCTCGGTGCTCCACGGCGGTCAGCGCGTGCGGAGTGACTCGCTCGGCAGCTCACCGAAGCGGGCACGGTACGTCGCCGAGAACCGCCCGAGGTGCCCGAAGCCCCACGACCGGGCGACGTCGGCGACCGAGGTCTCGTCGCGCGTACCCCCGAGCAGGTCCGCCCGCGCACCGTCGAGCCGCACGCCGCGCAGCAGGTCGCCGGGGGTCTGGTCGAGGTGCCGTCGCAGCGACTGCTGGAGCCCGCGCGGGCTGAGGCCCGCGGCCGCGGCGATCTCGGGTGTGCCGATGGGCTCGCGGGCGTGCTCGTGCACGAAGTCGAGCGCCCGGCGGACCCGGCCGTGCTCCGGACCGCCGCCGGCCACGGTCGACCGCCAGCGGTCGCGCTGCGGGAACGCACGGATCGCGGCGGTCGCGAACGCCTCGGCGATGTCGCGCTGCGCGATCGGGTCGAGGTCGTGGTCGACGTCGAGCCACGTCGACGAGTACGTCCGGACCACGTCCTGCCACACGGCTGTGCCCGCAGCCGTCGGACGCTGCATCGACTCGAACGCGAAGTCGTCCTCGCCGACGAGCGACCGCACGAAGTCGCGGTCCAGATGGACGAGGTTCAGCGCGATGTCGCGGTGGTGCAGGGAGTACGGCTCGGCGAACGGCAGCACGACCGGAACGCCCGCTTCGAGCGTCCAGGTCTCGCCGCCGCAGGTGATCTGGCTGGAGCCGCTCCGCATCCACGCCACCAGGAACTCGTCGTCGACCTGGCTCTCGCTGCGCAGGTCGACCATGAAGCGCGACGATCGCAGCGACATCAGGTCGTCACCGACCCCGGCGAAGTCCCAGTGCGCGGTGGGGCGGGTGCGCCGGACCGCCGGCGCACGGAAGTCGTAGTCGCGCCCGAAGAACGCGAGCGCCTGGTCGACGTCGGTGCCGACCACGCGACGGGAGTACCGACCGCCCGGCCGGTCCATGGAGAGCGTCATGTCCGAGAACCTACGACGGACCACCGACAACTCGCGACACATCGCGATTCAGGGCTGCAGGATCGCCTGCCCGACGCTCTCGTCCAGGATCAGGTCGGTGATGAGACCGGAGGCCAGCGCACCCCGCAGGGACGCTGCCTTCGATCGGCCCGCGACGACGCAGACCCGACGCGGAGCCCGCTTGATGATGTCGAGGTCCGGCCCGCCGGCGCGCGCGTTCACGCCGATGTCCCGCCACGACCCGTCAGCCCGGTAGAACACCGTCGAGACGTCGCCGACGACCTGGGCCTTCGTGAGCTCGTCGCGGTCAGCGGGGTCGAGGTAGCCGCCGGAGTACACGTGCGACGGCACCGGGGCCTGCGGGGCGCCCACGCCGAACACCACCAGGTCCATCCGCTCGTGCAGGTCGAGCACGCGCCGGATCGAGCGCTCCCGGAACAGCGCCTCCTTCGTGGCCGGGTCGTCGAAGAACGCGGGCACCGGGAACTGCTGCACGAACGCGCCGTAGGCCTCGCCGAACCGCCGCAGGATCTCCGAGGCGTAGACGATGCCCGTGGTCCGGGTGTTCGCGGCGCCGTTGATCTGCACGACGGTCGACCCGTGCGTGGTCTTCGGCACCAGGTACCGGCTGACCGCGCTCACCGTCGAGCCCCACGAGATCCCGATCACCATGTTCGACTCGACGTACTGCGTCAGGATCCGGGCGGCGGACAGGGCGACCCGTTCCAGGCGGTCGACGTCGCTCGTGTGGTCCGGCACCGGCACGACGTGCGCGTGCACCCCGAACCGCGAGCGGATGCTGCGGCTCAGCGCGGCGGCCTGGTCCAGGGGCGAGCGGATCTGGATGTCGACGAGACCGGTGTCCCTGGCGTACTTCAGCAGCCGCGACACCGAGGAGCGCGAGGTCGCGAGTTCGTCCGCGATCGCGTCCATCGTCAGGTCCTGCAGGTAGTACAGGTGGGCAGCGCGCAGCGCCTGCTGCGTGCGCATGGGCTGAGCCGCATCGCTCATGGTGCTCCGATCTGTCGAACGCAACCATGCACGGACGTGCACGGCCTCTGCAACCCCTGTCGCGCCTCCCGGCCCCCGGATCGGAGCGCACGACACGTGTGCTGCACGTTCGTGCACGCGAGTTGCCCGACCTCCCAAACCGGCGCACGATCGATCCTGACCACGAGAACCGACGAAGGAAGCGACGAACCATGTCGAAGAAGACACAGCCCCGGAACACGGTGACCGCCCTCACCGAGCGCCCGAACGCGCAGGTCCTCGTCGTCGGCGGCGGCATCAACGGCATCGCCACGTTCCGCGACCTCGCACTGCAGGGCGTCGACGTCGCCCTGGTCGAGCGCGGCGACTACGCCTCGGGTGCGTCCGCTGCGTCGAGCCACATGATCCACGGCGGCATCCGCTACCTCGAGAACGGCGAGTTCCGCCTGGTGCGCGAGAGCGTGCAGGAGCGCAACGGCCTCATCCGCATCGCCCCGCACTACGTCAAGCCGCTGCAGACGACGATGCCGATCTTCTCGACGTTCTCCGGCATCATGAACGCTCCGCTGCGCATGCTGACGCACAAGCAGCGCTCCACCAAGGAGCGCGGCGCCATGCTCATCAAGATCGGCATGACGATCTACGACTCCTTCTCGCGCGACGGCGGCTCCGTCCCGAAGCACGTCTTCCGCACCAAGAAGGCCGCGCTCGAGGACATGCCCGCCCTCAACAAGGACCTGAAGTACACGGGCACCTACTACGACGCGAGCGTGCACGAGCCCGAGCGCCTGGCCCTCGACGTCCTCAAGGACGGCATCGCCGCGGGCACCGGGACCGGCTCCGCCGCGACCGCCCGCGCGACGAACTACGTCGAGGCAGCCGGCACCCGCGACGGCGGCGTGCTGCTGCGCGACCGCGAGACCGGCGAGGAGTTCGCGTTCACCGCCGAGGTCGTCATCAACGCGTCCGGCCCCTGGACCGACCTGACGAACGAGGCGTTCGGCGGCGAGACGAAGTTCATGGGCGGCACGAAGGGCTCGCACATCGTCGTCCAGAACGACGAGCTGCTCGAGGCCACGAAGGGCCGTGAGCTGTTCTTCGAGAACGACGACGGACGCATCGTGCTCATCTACCCGCTCAAGGGCCGGGTCCTCATCGGCACGACCGACATCGACGCCGACCCCTCGAAGCCGGTCACGACGACCGACGAGGAGATCGACTACTTCTTCGGGCTCGTCAAGCACGTGTTCCCGCAGATCGACGTCACCCGCGACCACATCGTCTACAGCTACTCCGGCATCCGCCCGCTCCCCCGCCACGAGGACACCGCCCCCGGCTTCGTGTCGCGTGACTACCGGATCGTGGACACCCAGATCGCCGGGCTGCCGGACTCGACCGTGCTGTCGCTCGTCGGTGGCAAGTGGACGACGTTCCGTGCCCTCGCCGCACACCTGTCGACCGAGGCCACCACGAAGCTCGGCATGACCCGCAAGGTCGACACCACCGGCATGCCGATCGGCGGTGGCAAGGAGTTCCCGACCACCGACGCGCAGCGCGCCCTGTGGATCACGTCACACCGTGACGGCCTGGACGAGTCCCTGGTCGAGGGCCTGCTCGAGCGCTACGGCACCCGTGCGGCCGAGGTCGTGGACGTCCTGACCGACGGCCCTGTCGAGGCCCTCGAGTCCGACCCGTCGCTCACCCGCGCCGAGGTCGCGTACTTCGCCGAGCACGAGCAGGCCGTCCACCTGGTCGACGTGGTGCTGCGCCGCACGAACCTCGCGTTCGTCGGCGGTGTCACGATCGACCTGCTCGACGAGCTGGCCGACGTCCTCGCGGGAGCGCTCGACTGGACGCCCGAGGAGCGCGCGGACGAGGTCCAGCGCACGCTCGACGTGCTGCGCGAGGCGCACCGCGTGATCGTGCCGCTGACGTCCGCAACAGCACAGGCGCCGGCGTCGCAGCTTGCGTAGTCGACGCGACCACGAGACGGACGGGAGGCCCGGTACCAGCTGGTACCGTCCCTCCCGTCTCGGCCGTCACCCCGCTGGCGCGGTGCGCCGGTACCGGCGGGTGGGGCCCACCTCCCGTCCGTCACGCGGTTGCGTTCTCGTGCGTCAGTAGCGCTCGCCGGTCGGGTCCAGTGCGGTCCGGTCGATGAGCTGCTCGCCGCCGACGGGCTCGCCCTCCCAGTCGACCAGGTGCCAGCCGTCGGCGAAGGACCCCTCGAGCTCGACGATGCCGGTGTTCTCGAGGTGGCGCTTCGTGCCGAAGTGGTCCGGGGTGTTGTCGGCGGCCGCGCTCGCCCAGGTACGGATCGCCGCACCGTGACTCACCGCCGCCGCCACGCCGACGCCGGTGGCCTCGATCTGCCGCACGGCGTCGTCGTACCGCTCGAAGAACTCGAGCCCGCTCTCCGCGCCCGGCATCCGCGTGCTGCGGTCCCCGCCGGACCAGCCGTGCACGGTGGAGATGTACAGCTGCACGGAAACCGTGTCGCTCTTGCCCTGGGTGTCGCCGGCCTCGATCTCACGGAGCCCCGGGAGCACGACGGGCTCGAGCCCGAGCGACGCCGCCAGGGGTGCCGCGGTGATCTGCGTCCGCACCATGGTCGAGGCGAAGAGCCGCTCGATCCCCCGGTCGGCCAGGGCTGCCGGCAGGGCGTCTGCCTGCTGCTGGCCGAGCTCGGTCAGTCCGGGTCCGGGCACCACGGCGTCGAGGACACCGTTCACGTTCGCGGGGGTCTGGCCGTGGCGGATGAGCAGCAGTCGCATGGATCCACCCTACGGAAGGCCGCCGACGTCAGCCCTGGCGGGTGTTCCAGCGGGGGTTCTGCTTGTTGATGACGTAGACCCGGCCGCGGCGCCGGACGACCTGCGAGCCGGGGATCTTCTTCAGTGCCTTGAGCGAGTTGCGGACCTTCATGGTTCTCCTCAGTCGGCGCTCTCTTGTTGAGAACGGTTTTCAGGTAGGGTACCCGACATGCGTGCTGCTGCCATCACCCTCGTCACCGCCCTCCACGAGGTCGACGCCGACCGCGTCGCCGCCCGGATCACCACCGGGCACCGGATGCACGTCGACGGGAGCGCGTTCGCAGCGGCCCGCGCGGTCGCCGAACGGGCCGACCACCTCGACCGCGTGTGCGGCCCCGACGCCGACCACGGCCTCGTCGTCACCCTGCGATCCGGCGCCGACGCCCGCGCCGTGGGCATGATGCTCGCGAACGCCGCCCGGAGCGAGACCGGCGACGACCGGGTGCTCCGACACGTCGTCGGGGTGCTGCGCGCCGACGACGTCGCCCACCTGCTGTGGTCCGACGTCGACGACGCGTTCGTGGCCGCCGACCGGGTCGCATCACTCGTCGAGTACGCGACCGTCATCGCGCTCGACCGTCTCGCGCCGCTGTCCCTGCGCCGCCGTCGCGCACTGGTCGCACTGCTGCACCGGCTCGCGCCGCAGGCCGTGATCGTGGCGCTGCCCGCACTCCGGACCGCGCGCGACCTGCCCGCGTCGAACGGCGGGGCCGCTCGGGTCCTGGCCTCGGGCGCCGGGTGGATGCGCGCCCTGTCGAGCGGTGCCGACACCGGCCGGGACGCCCGCGACGACCTGGTCGCGATGCGCTACCGGGAGCCGCTGCCGTTCCACCCCGGGCGACTGGCCACCGTGATCGAGCGGGACCTGGCCGCCGGCAGCTCGGGCCGGGTGCTGCGCTCGAAGGGGTTCTTCCGGCTCGCCTCACGCCCGGACCACGTCGGCTCGTGGTCGAGCTTCGGGGCGATGCTCGCGCTCGACCCCACCGCGAACCCGTCGTGGGACGCCGACGCCCCGATCGGGCAGGCGCTGTGGTTCGTCGGCGAGCGGCTCGACGTGCGGGCGATCGAACGAGCCCTCGACGGCGCGCTGCTCACGCCGCCGGAGCTGCTGGCCGGGCCGGATCTGTGGCGCGGGTGGGCGGACCCGTTCCCCGTGTGGCCGGCGGTGGACCCGGCGTCCGAGCACCGGCACGAGTGAGGGCGGGAGCACGACTGGGGCGCGTGCGTGCGTGCGCATCTTCCGACAGAACACGAGTCGATCGACGCGTGGATCGTCGCACCATGCGCACGCATCCGGTGCGTGCGCATCTTCCGACAGAACACGAGTCGATCGACGCGTGGATCGTCGCACCATGCGCACGCACAGACGGGAGGCGCGGTGCAGGTCGGACCTGCACCGCGCCTCCCGCCCGTGGTCGCGTCGCGAGCGCCCCCAGCGTCAGCGGGCCGGCACGGCTTCGGCCTCAGCATCGGCGGCGTCGCGCGCGGCCCGGGCTGCGGCGTCCTGCGCGGCGAACGGCAGGTCCCCCAGATCCAGGTGCGGGTTCGTGTCCTGCGTGAGCACGAGCTCCTTCGCCTCGGCCTCGGTCTCGACCGCCGGCATCGAGCCCGGCAGCGGACGGCGCGAGGACTCCTTCATGCAGAAGACACCGATCGCACCGACGACGCTCATCGCCATCAGGAAGTACGCGGGAGCGAGCTCGTCCCCGGTCACAGTCAGCAACGCCTGCACGATCAGGGGCGTGGTCCCACCGAAGACCGCGATGGCGATGTTGTAGGCGAAGCCCATGCCGCCGTACCGCGTCGAGGTCGGGAACAGCGCCGGCAGCGACGCAGCCTGGTTCGACACCCACAGCGCGGTCATCAGTGCGAGCAGCCCGAGCCCGGCCAGCGTGGACCACTGCGCACCGTGCCCGATCAGCATGAACGCCGGCACGACGAGCACCACGGTCGTCGCGGCACCGATCCACATCACGACGCGTCGACCGAGCTTGTCGGACAGCTTGCCGGTGAGCGGGAGCATGACCGCCAGCAGCAGGAGCACCGGGATCGTCAGCAGTGTGCCGTCGAGCGGGGAGTACCCGAGCGAGTCGGTCAGGTAGGTCGGCATGTACGAGGTCAGGGCGTACCCGACGGTGTTCGACGCCGCGACGAGCATGATCGCGATGACGATCGGCCGCCAGTGGTCTCGGACCATCACGAGCACGTTCGCGGGACGCTCCCCGTCGAAGGACGCGCGGGTCTCGGACGCGGCCTCCTGCGCGGCCTGGGTCGCCTGGAACACCGGCGACTCCTCGATGCGCAGACGGAACCAGATCGCGACGACGCCGATCAGACCGGCCGCCAGGAACGGGAAGCGCCAGCCGTAGGCGACCATCGCGTCCTCGCCGAGGGTGATCTGCAGCACCGAGACCACGGTCGCACCGAGCGCGAAGCCCAGGTAGCTGCCGAAGTCCAGGATGCTCGCGAAGAACCCGCGGCGACGGTCCGGGGCGTACTCGGTCACGAAGGTCGTCGCGCCGGCGTACTCACCACCGGTGGAGAACCCCTGCGCCAGCTTCAGCACGACCAGCACGATCGGTGCGAACACCCCGATCGTCGCGTAGGCGGGCAGCGCACCGATGAGGAACGTCGACGCCGCCATCATGATGAGCGTCGTCGCGAGCACCTTCTGGCGCCCGATGCGGTCGCCGAGACGGCCGAAGACGATGCCACCGAGCGGACGGGCGATGTACGTCGCAGCGAAGACACCGAGGCTGAACAGGATCTGCACGGCGGGCTCGGCGGTCGGCAGGAAGACCTTCCCCATCGTGACCGCCAGGTAGCCGTAGACACCGACGTCGTACCACTCCATCGTGTTGCCGACGACCATGCCGCTCACCGCGCGGCGCATCATGCTCTTGTCGACCACGGTGACGTCGCTCTCGCGCAGGCGTCGGTGCGGCCGGGTCGGGGTACGGCTGGGATCGGAGCCCATGTCTCTCCTCGAGGATCGTGACGAGCCGGCAGGGACCGGCTCGGGCCGGTGCAGACCGGCTCAGGAACAGCGAGCGACGTTACCGAGCAACCGAAATGTCATTGGCCGGTGATTCTCAGGCAATGGCGTGTCACCCGAATGGGGGTGGAGCCCGATCCGCATGCGTCTGCGGATCCGCAAGGCTGAGTAACGAGGACATAACATCGGCGCATGGCGATCGAACCCGAGACGAAGAGCTGGACCTGGGTCATCGAGGGCACCTGCCCCGAGTGCGGCTACGACGGCACCACGGTGTCGATCCGCGACGTGCCGGGGATCATCGACGCGAACACGACCGCGTGGCCGACCGAACTCGGCCGGGATGACGTGCGTGAGCGTCCCGACGACCACACCTGGTCGGCACTCGAGTACGGCGCCCACGTGCGCGACGTGCACCGGAAGATGACCGAGCGGCTCGCCCTGATGCTCGCCGAGGACGCCCCGACGTTCCCGAACTGGGACCAGGACGCCACCGCGGTCCAGGACCGGTACGGCGAGCAAGACCCGGCCGTCGTCGTCCGGGAGCTCGGCGAGGCCGCACACCGGGCAGCGCGGGCGTTCGACGAGGTCCGTGACGACCAGCTCGAGCGCACCGGGCTGCGGTCGGACGGCAGCGCCTTCACCGTCGCGACGCTTGCCACCTACTACGCGCACGACCCCGTCCACCACCTCTGGGACGTGCGGCGCACGCACTAGACGCGGCGACGGGCGGACGGGAGGCGCGGGGCGGCGCCGCCCCGCGCCTCCCGTCCGCCTCGTGGTCGCGGCAGACCGCTCAGGCGAGCGCGTCGAGCAGGGCGCGGGCCGTCGCGGCGTCCGACACCAGCTCGTTGACGAGTCCCCCGCGCACCGCGCCGACGATGCTGCCGACCTTGGCACTGCCGACGGCGACGCCGACGGCGTGCGGCACACCGGACAGGACCTCGCGCGAGGTCCGGACCATCCGGTCGCTGCCGGGGAACTCGATGGGCGAGCCGTCCGCGGCGTAGAAGTTGAGGCAGACGTCACCAGCGGCGTGGTCGAACGCGGCGTCCTCGACGGGGACGCCCCGTGCCAGCGCATCGCGTGTCGGGGTCGGGGCCCCGATGCCGAGGATCGCACCCTTCGCCCGACCCCAGAGCCCGACGACGTGCTGGAAGGCCGGGTCCTCGTCGAGCGAGGACCGCATCGCGGGCGACGGCAGCGCCTGCGCGAACAGGAAGGCGGGGATCGCTCCGGAGTGCTCCGCGGCGGTCCGGGTGATCTCGTTCGTCTGGAACCACGGCATCGGGTCGGCCTGGCCGCCCACCGTCGGGACGAGCTGCACGCCGGGCAGGCTCGGCATCCCGGCGTGTGCGACGTCGTACACCGTGCGGCCCGACGACATCAGGACGGCGTCACCCGGGACGAGTCCCATGCCCTCGACCGCAGCGGCCAGGGGTGCGGCGAGGTCGGCGCCGAGCGTGGCGGTGTGCGTGACGGCGGCCAGGTGCACCGCTCGGATGCCGAGCACGACCTGCAGCCGTTCGGCGAGCGCGACGGTCTCGTCCTGGAACGGGTCGACGACCTCGATGCGGACGAGTCCGGCTTTGCGCGCCTCGGCCACGAGCCGCGACACCGTCGGACGCGAGACACCGAGGCGCGACGCGATCTCGACCTGGGTGGCGTCCTCGAGGTAGTACATCCGCGCCGCCTGGTACACGGTGTCGAGCGGGAACCGGGTCCGGGCACCCTCGGCGGCAGGGTTCTCGGCGGACATGCGCCGATCGTATCCCTGGCACACCTCAGCGGATCGTGAACCCGCCGTCCACCCGGAGGTCGGCGCCGTTCACCATGGCGCTCGACTCCCCCGCCAGGAACAGCACCGCGGCGGCGATCTCGTCGGGAGTGGCGAAGCGGCCGGTGGGGATCTCGTCCTGGTGCCGGATGCCGTTCTCGTTCGCCCACGCGGCACGGCCGAGGTCGGTGAGCACGACGGTCGGCGACACGGTGTTGACGGTGACGCCGCGACCGCCCCACTCGAGCGCGAGGACCCGGGTGAGTCCGATGACGCCCGCCTTCGAGGCGCAGTAGGCGGCGTGCCCGTCGATGCCCACGTGCGCGGCCTGCGAGGCGATGTTCACCACGCGCCCGTACCCGGCGGCGAGCATGTGCCGACCGGCGGCCTGGGCGACGCGGAAGGTGCCCGTCAGGTTGACGTCGATCGTCCTCGACCAGGTCTCGGCGGACAGTTCGTCCGCCGGAGCGAGCGCGGCGATCCCGGCGCAGTTGACGAGCACGTCGACACGACCGAAGTGTGCGACCACGTCGGCGACGGTGCGCGCCACGGACGTCTCGTCCGTCACGTCGCAGCCGAACCCGGCATGGAGGCCCGTGGCCGCGCCCGGCGCCTCGGCCGCGCCAGGTGCGTCGGTCGCGTCCGGTGCGTCGGTCGCGGCCGGTGCGTCGGTCGCGTCCGGCAGATCGGCCGCCGCCGTGGTGGCGCCGTCCGCACGGACGTCGACGATCGCGACCCGCGCACCCCGTGCGGCGAGCGCCCGAGCGATGGCGTTCCCGATGCCGGAGGCGCCGCCGGTCACCACCGCGGTGCGGCCGGTGAAGTCGTTCGCCAGGTCGACGGTGTCCGGGCCCGAGCGCAGGGCTGCGGCGAAGTCGGTGGTGGTGCTGGTCGTCATGTTCGCTCCTTTGCGTCGGGTCGAACGTACCAGAAATTGTGTTCTGGACAAACGTTCTGCGAGGTGTACAGTCGTCGCCGAAGCCATCCAACGAAGGAGCAGCGCATGTCGACGACGACCGAGAACGCGGCCACGACCGCCACCACGACCATCCCCACGACGATGCGAGCCGTCGTCGTCCACGGCCCGGGCGACTACCGGCTCGAGGAACGCCCCGTACCGACGCCCGGCCCCGGCGAGCTCCTCCTCCGCACCGACGCCGTCGGCATCTGCGCGAGCGACCTGAAGTGCTACCACGGCGCCGCGAAGTTCTGGGGTGACGAGAACCGCGCCGCCTGGGCCGAAACGGACCGCATCCCCGGGCACGAATTCGTCGGCACCATCGTGTCCGGCGACGACGACACCCTGGCGAAGCGGAAGGTCTCGCTCGGCGACCGCATCGCGTGCGAGCAGATCGTGCCGTGCTGGGAGTGCCGCTACTGCCTCGAGGGCGCGTACTGGATGTGCAACGTCCACGACATGTTCGGTTTCAAGGGCTACGACGGCGCGATGGCCGAGTACGTGCTCGTCCCCGCCAAGGCCCTGACCCACCCGGTGTCGAGCGCCCTGCCCGGTCAGGTCGCCGCGTTCGCCGAGCCGCTGTCCTGCGCGTTCCACGCCGTCGAGCGCGGCGACATCAAGTTCGGCGACACCGTCGTGATCGCCGGCGCCGGACCGATCGGCCTCTCCGCGATCGCCGGTGCTCGACAGAAGAACCCGCTCCGGATCATCGCGCTCGACGTGGTCGAGGCGAAGCTCGAGCTGGCCCGCAAGGTCGGCGCGGACCTGACGATCAACATCGCCGAGGACGACGCGGTCGCCCGGGTCAAGGAGCTCACCGACGGGTACGGCGCCGACGTCTACATCGAGGCGACCGGCCACCCGTCCGCGGTCCCGCAGGGCCTCAACCTGCTGCGCAAGCTCGGCACCTTCGTCGAGTACTCGGTGTTCAAGGACGCCGTCTCCGTCGACTGGTCGATCATCTCGGACGACAAGGAGCTCGACGTCCGGGGTGCCCACCTCGGCCCGCACACCTGGCCGGCGGCGATCAAGCTGCTCGAGGCCGAGACCCTGCCGATGTCGGAGATCTGCACGCACCAGTTCCCGCTCGAGCGGTTCCAAGAGGCCCTCGACCTGGTCGGCGACTCCGCCGGCGCGAGCGTCAAGGTCTCGATCCTCCCGTCCCTGCAGGCCTGAGCCCGCCGACCCCTGGAGTCAGCAAGCATGTCAACGACGACACAGCGCGCCACCGGTGCGCCCACGACCCCCCGCGCCGAGGGCCGCCTCGACCGGATGGGGATCCCCCGCCCGCTCGCCCTCGGGTTCGTCGCGGTCCTGGTCTTCATGACCGGGAACGGCGTCGAGTCGAACTTCATCACCCCGCACATGGTCGCGGTCCTCGGCAGCCCCGAGGCCACCGTCGCGACCATCGTGACCTTCTACAGCCTCGCCGCCCTGATCGGCAGCTACGTCTCCGGCGCCCTCTCCGACCTGATCGGGCCGCGCCGGGTGATGATCCTCGGGTTCGCCGTCTGGGTCGTCTTCGAGGTGCTGTTCCTGCTCGCGCTGAACATGGGCAGCGTGCCGTTCGCGGCCGTCGCCTACGCCGTCCGGGGCTTCGGCTACCCGCTCTTCGCCTTCGCGTTCCTGGTCTGGGTGAACATCACCACGCCGGTCGAGCGGAACGGTTCGGCCGTCGGCTGGTTCTACGTCGCCTTCACGGGTGGCCTGCCGACGCTCGGTTCCCTCTTCGCGATCGGTGCCATCCCGGTGTTCGGCGGCGGCACGATCGGTGAGACCGGCGCGATGGTCGCCTCGATCGGCCTGGTCGTGATCGGCTTCCTCATCATGCTGTTCGGCGTCCGGCTGCCGAACGGGTTCTCCCGCATCGCCCCGGCCGGTGAGAGCGCCTGGCAGGTGCTGACGAGCGGCATCCGCCTCACCGTCACCCGGCCGAAGATCCTGATGGGCTTCCTGGTCCGCCTGATCAACACCGCGCCCGAGTTCGGCATGTTCGTCGTCCTGCCCGCCGTGATCGCGAACGAGCGCGGGTGGGGCCAGAGCCGCTGGCTGCTCATGACCGTGTGCGTCTACGCGACGAACATCCTGGTGAACGCCCTGTTCGGCTGGGTCGGCGACAAGATCGGCTGGCAGCGCACCGTCAAGTGGTTCGGCATCGTCGGGTCCGCCCTCGGCCTCATCGCCTGGTGGTACGTCCCGCAGCTCGTCCCCGCCGGGTCGGACTGGGGCTACGTGCTCTCCGTCGTCGCCGGTTGCGTGTTCGGTTGCCTGCTCGCCGGCTTCGTGCCGATGGGCGCGATCATGCCGGCGCTCGCCCCCGAGCACAAGGGCGCCGCGATGGCGATGTACACGACGGCGGCCGGTGGAGCGGCGTTCCTCGGCACCGGTGTGGTCGCCGCGGTCTTCGCGCTCGGCGGTGGCGGTCAGGCCGCGACCTGGACGTTCGTCGGCCTGTACGCCTGCGCGTTCGTGATGATCCACTTCCTCAAGGTGCCGCAGGGCACCCGTACCTCCCACTGAAGGACTCCAGCATGACCACGATCCACGACGCCCCCGACGAGTTCGCCGAGGACCAGCTCGCCGGCTGGCTCGCGCTCTACGCCGACCGCGTCCGCGGCGTCCACGGCGGCGTCGTCACCCTGCCCACCGAGGGCGCCGACCCGCAGGTCGCGGTGGTCGTCGGCGGCGGCTCCGGCCACTACCCCGCGTTCTGCGGGATCGTCGGCCCGGGGTTCGCCACCGGCGCCGTCGTCGGGAACGTCTTCACCTCGCCGTCCACCGCGCAGGTGTACTCGGTCGCCAAGGCCGCCGACCAGGGGAAGGGCGTCGTGCTGTCGTTCGGCAACTACGCCGGCGACACGATGAACTTCGGGCTCGCCGCCGAGCGGCTGCGCGCCGAGGGCATCGACACCCGGATCGTCGTGGTCACGGACGACATCGCGAGCGCCGACGAGGAGTCGAAGCGCCGTGGCATCGCCGGGGACTTCTCGGTCTTCAAGGCGATGGGTGCGGCCGCCGCCGCGGGCGCGGACCTCGACGAGGTCGAGCGCCTCGGCAACGCATCGAACGTGGCGACCCGCACGATCGGTGTCGCGTTCTCCGGGTGCACGATGCCCGGCGCGACCGAGCCGCTCTTCACGGTGCCCGACGGCCACCTCGGACTCGGGCTCGGCATCCACGGCGAGCCCGGCATCGAGGACGTCCCACTGCTCCGCGCGACCGACCTCGCGGCGCTGCTCGTCGAACGGCTGCTCGCCGACCGACCGGCGAACGCGGGCACCCGGGTCGCCCCGATCCTCAACGGCCTCGGCGACACCAAGTACGAGGAACTGTTCCTGCTCTGGGGCCGCGTGCTCCCGCTGCTGCGCGATGCCGGCCTCGAGATCGTCGAACCCGAGGTCGGCGAACTCGTCACGAGCCTCGACATGGGCGGCTGCTCGCTGACCCTGCAGTGGCTCGACGACGAGCTCGACGCCCTGTGGCGCGCCGACACCTACACGCCCGCGTACCGCAAGGCGGCGGCGCCGATCGCAGCGTTGCTGCCGGCCGACGCCGTGGACGACGCCGAGGACGAGGCGACGGTCGTGCCGGACGCGAGTGATGCCTCCCGGCAGGCCGCGCAGACGGCACGCGACGCGATCGCGGCGATCGACGCGCTCCTGCGCGAGCACGAGGAGGAACTCGGCCGCATCGACGCGGTCGCCGGCGACGGCGACCACGGACGCGGCATGGTCAAGGGGATCGGTGCAGCCCGCAGGGCGGTCGACCGGGTCGGCCGGGAGGCAGGGGTCGCCTTCGTCCTCGGACGCGCCGGTGACGCGTGGGCCGAGTTCGCGGGCGGCACCTCCGGCGTCCTGTGGGGTGCGGCACTCGAGGCCTTCGGCCGGTCGCTGCGCGACGACCGTTCCGCGTACGAGGCGTCCGACGTCGTCGAGGCCGCGCAGGCCTTCGCCGATTCGATCGTCCACCTGGGCGGGGCGTCCCGTGGGGACAAGACGCTGCTCGACGCACTGCTGCCGTTCGTCGACGCACTGCGGACCTCGGTCTCGGCTGGTTCCTCGCTCACCGACGCGTGGCAGGCTGCAGCGGAAGTCGCTCGTGACGAGGCCGACAAGACAGCCGACCTCACGCCGAAGGTCGGGCGTGCCCGGCCGCTGGCGGAGAAGAGCCTGGGGACACCCGACGCGGGTGCCACCTCGATGGGGATGATCCTCACGCGGGTCGGCGAGGTCCTCGCTGCCCGTGCGAACGAACTGGAAGGAACACACGTATGACGTACCGTCTCGTGATCGGGTCCGACGATGCCGGGTTCGACTACAAGGAGATCATCAAGCAGGACCTGCAGGCAGACCCGCGGGTGGCGTCGGTCGTCGACGTCGGCGTCGACGCGGACGGGCACACCGCGTACCCGCACGTTGCCGTCGACGCAGCGCGACTCGTCGCGTCGGGTGAGGCGGACCGCGCGATCCTGATCTGCGGCACCGGACTCGGTGTCGCGATCGCGGCGAACAAGGTCCCCGGCATCCGGGCCGTCACCGCGCACGACTCGTTCAGTGTCGAGCGTTCGGTCCTGTCGAACGACGCCCAGGTCCTCTGCATGGGCCAGCGCGTCGTCGGCGTCGAGGTCGCCCGCCGGATGGCGAAGGAGTGGTTGGGCTACGAGTTCGACCGCTCCAGCGCGAGCGCGTCGAAGGTCCAGGCCATCTGCGAGTACGACGGCAGCGCGCCGGCAGGCGTCGACGCCCCGGCCTAGGCGCCGCGCGGCGCGCAGCGGCGCGGACCGGCGCGGCGCGGCGCGGCGCGCAACCGTTCTGCACAACCAACGTGAGCCCGAGCCACGTGATCGCGCGGTTCGGGCTCACTTCGGTTGTGCGCGCCGCGGTCGCGCCACCTCAGCTGCGCGCGGCCAAGCGGTGCACGACGGCCTTCGTCGCCTCGTAGAGCTCGCGGTAGTCGCGGTACCCCGGCTCGTAGGCGGCGGCTGCGACGGGGTCGGGCTCGATGACGGTGGCCGGCGGGTTCCACTGCCGGATGTCGACGTCGGCCACGAGCGCTGCTGCCAAGAACGCCGACCCGTACGACGCCCCCACGGTCACCGACGGCACCGTCTGCCGCAGCCCGGTCACGTCGCTCACGATCGTCGGCCAGAGCCGTCCGAGCAACCCACCGCCCGCCCCGACGAGCTCGCGGACCTCGACCCCGGCCGCACGCAGCACCTCGATGTTGTGCCGGACCGCGTAGGCCGTCGCCTCGAGCGTCGCCCGGTAGATGTCCCCACGCGTGTGCCGCACCGTCAGCCCGGCGATCACTCCACGCGCGTCCGGATCGGCGATGGGCGTCCGCTCTCCCGCGAAGTACGGCAGCATCAGCAGCCCGTTCGCGCCGATCCCGGCGCACCGTGCCTCTTCGAGCATGGTCGGCCACTCGCCGTCGACCAGCCGTCGCAACCAGTCGGTGATCGCCCCGGAGGTCGCCATCCCACCCGACACGCTCGGCTGTCCCGGGTGCGTCCCGACCGTCGTCCACATGCCCGGCACCGGCGTCGGCTCGGCGGTCGGCGCGATCATGAACATCGTGGTGCCGTACTGCAGGAACATCCGGCCCGGCACGGACTCCCCGACGCTCACGCCCTCCGCCCACGCGTCGATGGTGCCGGCCGTCACGGGGATGCCGACCGGGAGGCCCGTGGCCGCGGCCGCCTCGCGCGTCACCACGCCCGCCTGGTCACCCGACCACAGCAACCGCGGCAGCGGCAGGCCGGGCGCGAGCTGCTCGCACCACTCCGGGATCCACGCGTTCTCGTGGACGTCGTAGAGCGGGGTGGTCTGGCTGGCCGAGTGGTGGTCGAGGACGTACTCGCCCGTCAGCAGCTCCACCACGCGTGACGCCGGCATCGTGAACCGGACCGCCCGCGCCCAGACGTCGGGCTCGTGCCGGGCGATCCAGGCGAGCTTCGCCCCGGCGGCCTGGGTGCTCAGTGCAGAGCCGCAGCGTGCCCGGATCGCGTCCTCGCCGCCGAGTTCCGCGGTCACCTCGTCGAGCAGGTCGGCGGTCCGGGTGTCGACGCCGTACAGGACCGCCGGGCGCAGCGGATCGCCTGCGTCGTCGGTCAGCAGGACGCAGGGGCCGATGCCGCTCACGCCCACCGCCTGCACGACGGCATCGGGGACGAGCGCGAGGAGCTCGTGCGTCAACGTCGTGAACTCGTCCCACCACACGGCCGCGTCCATCTCGACCAGGCCCTGGGTAGGACGGTCGACGTCGTGTCGGCGGCTCACCTCGGCGATCACGGTGCCGTCGAACCGGGCCAGCAGCGCCTTCGTGCTCGACGTCCCGATGTCCAGACCGAGCACCGCCCGCATGCCGCCTCCTTCGCCGCCACACGACCGCCGTCGGTCGCGTCCCGAGTCTACGAACCTTCCGCGGGCCGCCAGATCGACTCCAGATCCCAGCGCTCCGGCGCGCCGAGATCCGCAGTGCTCATACCCGGAACGTCGGGGAAGCCGTGGAGCAGGGCGGTGGCGCGCTCACGCCACGCGCAGTCAGCATCGATCCGACGCAGCAGGAAGGCCATGACCACCAACACTCCGTAGACCCCGAACACCACCTTCGCGTGTTCGGTTCGTCGAAGGTGGTCGAACTCGGGAACGTTCGCGGGGCGTTTCGGAGCAACCACGAGCTTGCGGTTGAACAGCCTGGCGTGATGCGCCGCGACGTTCCGGACGTAGTTGATCGAGGCGAGCCAGCTGCCGAGGACACGCTTCGACGGCGCTCCGAGCGCCATCGCGATCTCCGTCCCGAGCACGTTCGAGAGACCGCCGTACAGTCGGGCGACCTGTCCGAACTCCAGGATCTCGGTCATCGCCCAGACCGGCAGCTGTCCGTCGTACCTGGTCCGGAAGTGCGCGACGAAGACCTCGTCCGATCGGTCCTGCCGGGCGCGCACCCGCTCGATCCATCGTTCGTGACCGCTCGTTCCCGCTTCGCCCACCTGGAGGAACGACGGAGTGAACGAGACCGGATCCCGATGCGCGAACGGTCCGTTCCGGCCGAGCACGTGGGCGATCTTGGTGCGTACGGCGACCTCGATCCGCTCGACTCCGTCGAGCACGAGGAGCCGCAGCGCGCGGTCGTAGTCCATCAGGGAACGGGCGTACACGATCGACGCTCCGGTTCGGTACGTCTCACGCAGCGAGATGTGCCCCGCGACCTCGCATCCACCATCAACGGAATCGGGCTGTCGGAGCGGGTGGAGGTAGCCCGTCAGGCGGTAGTGACCGACTCGGTCGAGCAGCTCGGCAGCCGCCCGGTGGGACTCGACGACGAGCCCACGGCTGCGAAGCTGCTCGACCTGCTGATCCAGCGTGAGCCAGGGCTTCGAGTACTCGACCACCACACCCCCAGGTGAAAAGAAAATCAGCCCGGGCCGAATGGCGACGGGCTGATCGTGATGGGTTCGATCATACCCGAGGTCGACGACGCGGTGGGGTCCGATGAACGAGTGTGGACAACATGTTCTCCCCAGTCGAGACGCCCAGCGTCCTGTCGGGGGCCGGACGTACCGTACTCACGACTCCGATGCTCCACGAGGGGAACCCGATGAAGAAGTCAGCCTGGCTGCCAGCAGTCATCGCGCCGGTGGTCGTCGCCGGCGCCGTCGCCGCCCCGATGATCGCGAACGCCGCGAACGACCCGATCGCGGGGACGAACCCGACCGCGGCCGACGTCATCGCCAGCATCGCGAAGTCGTCGGACGCGCAGTACTCCGGCAAGCTCACGCAGTCGAGCGACCTCGGGCTCCCCGAACTGCCGACCGGCTCCGGCGGCTCCTCGCTCGAGGGCGACGCCTCGGACGTGCTCGGGCTGCTCACCTCGTCGCACACCGCCCGCGTGTACGTCGACGGCGCCGACAAGCAGCGCGTGCAGTTGACGCAGCAGCTCGCCGAGCAGGACGTGGTCCGCAACGGGTCCGAGGTCTGGACCTGGGACTCGAAGGAGCGCACGGCCACCCACGTGACCCTCCCCTCCGACTCGGCGAAGGACCCGCAGGACGGAACCACCACGCCGACCGACATCGCCGAGCAGGCCATCGACGCCATCACCCCGAGCACCACGGTCTCGAAGCCGACCGAGGTCAGCGTCGCGGGTCACGACGCCTGGCAGATCACGCTGACGCCGAAGTCCTCCGACACCCTGGTCGGCACCGTCCGACTGGCGGTCGACCAGCAGACCGGCCTGCCGCTGCGCGCGACGATCCAGGCCGCCGGGCAGGACGACCCCGCAGTGCAGGTCGGGTTCACGAGCCTCGACTACGGCGCACCGGCCGCACGGCTCTTCGACTTCACGCCCCCGTCGAACGCGAAGGTCACCGAGAAGGACCTGTCCGACGCCGAGCACGGAGCGCACGCGAAGGGCGACCACGCCCGCGGAGCGCACGACGGTGACGAGCCGACCTTCACGGGCGAGGGCTGGGGCACGATCGCCGAGCTCCCCGCCGGCACGGTGGACCAGTCGTCCCTCGGCGACGAGGCCTCGGGCCTGCTCGGCCAGCTCACGAAGGCCGTCGACGGCGGCCGTGCAGTCCAGACCTCGCTCGTGTCGGTCTACCTGACCGACGACGGCCGGGTCCTCGCCGGCGCCGTGCCGGTGTCGTCGCTGGTCGCCGCCGCGAAGTGAGCGCACCGGAACCTGCGTCCACGGCGGAACCGGCCGCCGTGGACGTGACCCGTCCGACCACGGACACCGACCTCGCGATCCGCACCACGGGCCTCCAGAAGGTCTTCCGCAAGCAGCGCGCCGTCGACGGCATCGACCTGTCGGTGCCGCGCGGCGCGGTGTTCGGGTTCCTCGGGCCGAACGGCTCCGGCAAGACGACCACCATCCGGATGCTCCTCGGGCTGTCGAGCGCGACCGGCGGCACGATCGAGGTGCTCGGTCAGTCGATGCCGAAGGCACTCCACCAGGTGCTGCCGCGCGTCGGTGCCCTGGTCGAGGGGCCGGCCTTCTACCCGTACCTGTCCGGGCGCGCGAACCTGCAGCGCTTCGACGCGGCCGACCCCACGTCGGACCCGCGCACCCGCAAGGCACGCGTGGCCCACGCCCTCGACCGGGTCGGCCTGACGCACGCGGCGGACAAGAAGGCACACGCGTACTCGCTCGGCATGAAGCAGCGACTGGGCCTGGCGAACGCCCTGCTCTCCCCGCGCGACCTGCTGGTGCTCGACGAGCCGACGAACGGCCTCGACCCGCAGGGCACGCGCGAGGTGCGCAACCTCATCCGGTCCCTGGCGGACGACGGCACGACGGTGTTCGTGTCGAGCCACCTGCTCGCCGAGATCGAGCAGGTCTGCACCCACGCCGCGGTGATGCGCACCGGCAAGCTCGTCGCGCAGGGCGAACTCGACGAACTGCGGTCCGCCGGGGCGCGCACCGTGACGGTCCGCACGCCCGACGTCGGGCAGGCCGGCAGCGTGCTGACCCGGCTCGGGCTCGTCCCCCGGCACGAGGGTGGCGCCGACGTCCTGGTCGCCGACCTGCCGCACGAGGTCCTGCCCGAGACCATCACCGCCGAACTCGTCCGCGCCGACGTCCGCGTCCGTGGGCTGACGGTCGGCGGCGGCACGCTCGAGGACCTGTTCGTCGCGCTCACCGGAGAGGGCTTCGATGTCGCTGCCTGACACTGCCCCTGCACTGCCCGACGCCGCTGCCGAGACACCGCGCCGGCAGCGTCCCTTCGCACTGCTCGGCTCCGAACTCGCACTGGTGTTCCGACGTCGCCGCACCTGGGCGATGCTCGGGGCGCTCGCCCTGGTGCCGATCCTGATCGCGGTCGCCGTGAAGCTGACGACCGACGGTGACGACGGCGGCCCGGCGTTCCTCGGCGACATCACCAACAACGGCCTCTTCGTGGCGTTCACCGCGTTGACGGTGTCGATCCCGCTGTTCCTGCCGCTCACGGTCGGCGTGGTCGCGGGCGACACCGTCGCGGGCGAGGCCAGCCACGGCACCATCCGCTACCTGCTCGTCGCACCGACCGGCCGGGTGCGGTTCATCCTGGTCAAGTTCGCCGGGGCGGTCGCGTTCTGCCTGGCGGCCACGCTGCTCGTCGTGCTCGTCGGTGCGGCGATCGGTGCCGTGCTGTTCCCGATCGGTCCGGTCACCCTGCTGTCCGGCACCCAGGTCGGCGGAGTGTCGTACGCCGGTCGGGCACTGCTCCTCGCCCTCTACGTGGCGATGTCCATGCTCGGACTCGTGGCGATCGGCATGTTCGCGTCGACGCTGACGAACGTACCGGTCGGGGCGATGGCCGCGACGGTGGTGCTGGCCGGGGCCTCCCAGGTCCTCGACCAGCTCCCCCAGCTCGATTGGCTGCACCCGTACCTGTTCTCGCACCAGTGGCTCGGGTTCGGCGACCTGCTCCGCGACCCGATCTCGTTCGACTCGTTCGGGTCGAACGCACTACTGCAGCTCGGCTACGTCGTCGTGTTCGGCGCGCTGGCGTACAGCCGGTTCGCCTCGAAGGACATCCTCAGCTGAGCCGACCGCCGATCCCGACCGCCGTCAGCTCGCCGAACCCGACCGCCGTCAGCTCGCCGGAGTCGCTGAGCCGCCTGCCATCGTCTCCGCCTCCGAGCCGCGCGCATCCGCGTAGCGGTCCCGCAGGTCGCGGGCCTTCTCGGAGCGGTACCAGTCGAGCCGCGCTCCGGTCTCGACCGTCTGCATCCCGATGACGACCTTGCCGCGTGACTTCATCTCGGCCAGGTCCTCGTACGCCTCGACGATGTACTCGAACGGGTAGAAGCCCGAGATGAGCACCTGGAAGCGACGTTCCTGCAAGGCCTTCGCCAGCAGGGTCAGGAGCTCCCGGGTCTCCTCGTCCTCTGCCGGGGCACGTAGGAACCGGAGCTCGATGTCGCGGCGTTCCTCCGAGGACACGAAGCGCTCGTCCCCGACCCCGAGGCGTTCCGCCAGGAGCTCGGCGTTGCTCTCCCCGTGGTTGTCGATGAAGGCGGTGATCGGTCGGCCGTCCGCGATCGCACGGATGCGGTCTTCCTCGCCCTCGCCGTACACGACCGGCAGCGTGCCGATCTGCCGCAGGTAGTCGTGGTTGCGCGCACTACCGAGGGTGATCACGGTCGCACCGGCGTCGTGCGCCAGCTGGCTCTCGATGTGGCCGACGCCGCCCGCTGCCGCGGTGATGACGACCGTGTCGTCCGGTCCGAGGCGGAGCGATCGCACCACCGACACCGCCGTGCACCCGGCCAGGTACAGACCACCGGCGACCTCCCACCCGACGTACTCGGGCTTCTTGATGACGGCACCACGCGGCACCGCGATCCAGTTCGCGTGCGAGCCGCCCTGCGGCGCGTGCCCCATGACCTCGTCGCCCACCCGCAGGTCCTTCACGTCGTCGCCCCGCGCCCGGACGATGCCGGCGAAGTCGACGCCCTGCCGTGCCGGGAACTCGAGCTCGATGTGGTCCCGGAGCTTCCCCTCGCGCAGGAAGCGCTCGATGTGGTTCAGCCCGGCGGCGACGATCTCGACGACGATCTCGCCGGGGCCGGCCGCCGGCTTCTCCTGCGGGACGAGCTCGACGACGCTGAAGTCGCCGTACCGGTCGTACTGGACTGCCTTGCCGTTCCGCATGGGTGCTCCTTCGCTGGCGTGTGGGTCCGGCCTACTCGGTTTCCCCGCGTGCAGCCCGAGCAGGCGGGGTACCTGCCGTGGGCGGAACCGACGAGCGGACGGGAGGCCCGTGGCGGCGTCGCCACGGGCCTCCCGTCCGTCGGTCGCGCACGTCCAGTGCGGCTCGCGCACCCGGTGCGCGTCGCGCGCTCAGCGCTTGCCGGCCGCTCACTGCACGCCGGCCGCTCAGTGCTTGCCGGCTGCCGCGATGACGGACGCGACGGTCTCGGCGTCGAGGTGGAACGCGAGCGGGTCGGCGTCGGGGTGTGGGACGCGCAGCGGTGTCGACCAGACGGAACCGTCCTCGGCGACGTCGACGACGAGGGCGCCGCTGTCGGCGGTCGCCGATTCCTCGTCGTACGCGCCGATGACGTCCGTGTCGTTCGCGACCCCGGGGGCGACGAGGACCGGGACGCCTGCCAGCGATCCGGCGAAGTGGTGGTGGTAGTGCCCGCCCAAGACCACGCGCACGTCGGAACCCCGGATCACGTCGGCGAGTGCGTCGGGGTTCTGCAGCCGGAGCGCCTCGTGCAGCTCGGTCGGAGCCGGCAGGGGCGGGTGGTGCAGGACGACGACCGTGCCGTGCGGGGCGTGGTCCCCGGCGAGCGCGGTGCGGAGCCGTTCGAGGCTGGCGTCGCTGAGCTCGCCGTAGCCGGCACCCGGCACGCTCGTGTCGACCGTGATGATCCTCCGGCCGGCGACGAGGGACTGCCCCCACACCGGAACGGTCGGCGGGTGGTACTCCATCGTGTGCATGACGGGGCGGCCGCCCTCGCCGAGGACGTGGCCGTTGGACAGCACCTGGCGGAAGCCCTCGCGCAGGTCGTGGTTGCCCGGGACCGCGATGAGGGCAGCGCCGTGACGTTCGGCCCAGCCGCCGACCCGCTCGAGGACGGCGGCGTAGGACTCGGGGCTGCCGTCCTCGGACACGTCGCCCGAGATGACGACGAGGCCGATGCCGGGTACCCCGTCGACGTGGGCGAGCACGCCGTCCAGCGCTGCGGTGGTGTCGACGGATCCCTGGTGCAGGGCGCCGTCGCCGGTCAGGTGGGTGTCGGAGAGGTGGAGGACGCGGAGGGTTCCTGCTGCGGGCGGCTGCATGGGGTCCACGGTAGCCACGGGGGCGATGGGTGGGCTGGGCTGGGCGGGTCGCGAGCGGTTCGTGAGCACCCGTGCTCAGTCCGGCAGCACCACGTCCGGGATGTCCCGCAGGAAGATCTCGATCGTCTTCGGGCCGACCCCCTTGAGCGCGCCGAGTCGGTCGCGCAGGTCCTTCCGCGAGGCCGCGGTCTTCACCAGGTGCGACACGGACCCCTCGTCGGCGTCGAGCGTGTGCATCGTCTCGTGCAGGGCATCGGTCATCTGGTGGTCGAACCGCGCGTAGCCGCCCTCGTCCAGGACCCTCCGCAGTTGCTCGCGTCCGGCGCCCGCGAACTTCCCAGGGCTGGTGAACCCGTGGTCGATGAGGACGCGGTAGGTCTCCGCCGCCTGCTCCTGCCGGATGGGCCGGCCGAAGAGCATGCTCGCGAGGAACCACCGGTAGAGCTGTTGGGGCTTGCCGTCGGACAGGTCGATCCCGAGGTCCGCGGCGTGGGTCACGTCGGCCATGGACCGGACGCTACCCGTGGTGGTCAGCCGTCGGTGCGCCGCGGCCCCCAGTGCAGCGCGCCGACGACGAGCCACCCGACGAACGACAGGATCGTGACGAGCTCGACGACCACGATGAACGGCAGGTCGATCGCGACACCGGCGCCCGCGATGTACGCGTAGCTGTACGTCTGTGACGAGACGGCGCTCACGATCCACCGCACGACGACGATCACGGCGCCGATCGCCGCGAGGGCACCGAGGGCGAACTGGAACGGGTTTCGGCCACGCAGGAATCGCATCCCGCCACCGTAGGGCTGCGGGCCGACGGCGCACGACTCCCCGTTCGAGGTGTTCAGCGCTTCGTGTCCGCGCGGGGCTCACTCTGCGGCGGCGGCCAGCTGGTCCTGCAAGTTGAACACCTCGGGCAGCACCCGCGCAGTCTGGTCCGCCCGGCCCGTGGCGCCGTCGAACAGGTCCTGCATGTGCGCCTCCCACGCGGCCGCGACCTCGGAGGCCGCGAGCGACGCGTCGGCATCGGCCACCGAGTCGGTCTCGTAGTAGCCGATCAGCAGGCCGTCGGCGTCGAGGAACAGGGAGTAGTTCCGCCGCCCCGCCGACGCGATCGCCCGGAGCATCGCCGGCCAGACCGCGGCGTGCCGCTCGCGGTAGGCGTCCAGGTGCTCGGCCTGCACCTGCAGCCGGAAACAGACGCGGGTCACCGGTCGGCCTCGGCGCGGCGACGCTGCTCGGCGTCCTGCACGGCGCGCTCGTCGGCGGTGCGCACGGTACCGGTGACGGTGGTCACGGTGCCGTACCGCTCGGCCTCGATCGCCTCGAGCGTCTTGCCCTGTGTGCGTGGCGCCCAGATGGTCCCGACCAGGAACGACATCGCGAGGAGCCCCAGGATGAGTCCGCCGAGTGCACGGAGTCCGATGTCCGACAGCAGCAGCGGGAACCAGATGCTCAGCAGACCGACCATGACCCGCGCGGCGAGGAAGAGCACACCCTGCGCACTGGCCCGGTACCGGGTGGCGAAGAGCTCGCTCGTCCAGAGGCCGTAGAACGCCTGCGCGCCGATGCCCGACGAGATGCCCCACGCCACGGCGAAGAACAGCAGCGTGCCGAGGTTCGCCGGTGCGTAGATCAGGACGGCCCAGGCGACGATCGCGAGCACCGCGCCGAGGGCGAAGAGCAACCGTCGACTGACCCGGTCGCCGTAGCGCATGAAGCCGAAGTAGGTCGCGGCGACGGTGCAGCCCCACACCAGGATCTGCAGGCCGTACTGCTCGGTGACGCTCGTGACCCCGGTGGCCGAGTACACCCGCGGCTGGAAGATGCCGGCCTGCCCGGCGACGGTGTTCCAGAGCGCGTAGACGCCGAACAGGAACAGCATCGCGGTCAGGTTCCGGCGCCGGCTGAACAGCTGGGTGATCCCGTGGAAGAAGTTCGCGGTGCCGGTCGCGGCGCGCTCGTCCTTCCAGATCGCCGACTCCGGCAGCCCGCGGCGGAGCCACCAGACGACGGCGGCGACGACGAACAGGTGCGCGAAGATGAGCCGGCTGCCGAGCAGTCCGAGGGGCGCGGCGGCGATGGCCAGCGCGAAGCCGACCATCGGGCCGATCGACCAGGCGAGCTGCGCGGTGCCGACGTGGGCGGCGCGCTTGTCCGCTGGCGCCTGCTCGGCGATGTAGGTCCAGCTCGCCGGCACCCCGGCGCCGACCGCGATGCCGGTCAGGATGAAGCCGACCAACAGCATGCCGTAGCTGCCGGCGAAGACCGCGAGCAGGATGCCGAGCATGTACAGCAGCAAGTCGTAGGTGTAGATGAACTTCCGGCCGTAGCGGTCGCACAGCGGTCCGCCGATGATGGCGCCGGCGGCCGCGCCGAACGCGTTCGCGGACAGGCTCGCCAGCAGGCCGACCTCGAGGTCGCCGACGTGGAACTGCGCTTGCCACAGGCTGAGGCTCGTGGCGATCGCGATGATCGACCCCGACTCGATGTAGTTCGACATGGCGACCGAGACGGTCGCCTTCCAGCCCGTGGTGCTCCGGGCTCCGATTCGGACCGCCATTGGTCCTCCGTTCGCGTGTTCGTCAGTGAATCGTTTCAACGGGACAGCGAGACGATAGTGCGCTCCGGCGGGCATTGGCAAGTCCGCCCGTACGTCCGAGTCCGTGCCGAGCGGTGCGGGCCCGCGTCCGCGTGCGGCGGGCCCGCGTCCGCACGGTGCGCGGTCGCTCATTCGGTGCGAGGTTGCACGCTCCGTGCGGCGCTGCAAGCGCGCACCGAGCGGGCAACCTCGCACGCGTCGGCGCAGCACGCACGGTGCGACGCCGGGGACGAGGGCGCACGGGCGCGGCCGCACCCACGATCTCGCACCGTGCGGTGGACCTGCGCCCCCACCGGACGGGAGGCCCGGGTCCAGCCCGCACCGCGCCTCCCGTCCGCCGTTTTCCACAGATCACGGCGCGCACCGCCCGGAAGCGCAGGTGCGATGCCAGGATGGCCACATGGCGGTCAGTGTGCGAGAGGTGGCAGCGCTCGCCGGCGTGTCCCTGGGCACGGTGTCGAACGTCCTGAACCGCCCCGACAAGGTGGCTCCGACCACGGTCGACCGGGTGCAGTCCGCCATCGCCGCGCTCGGGTTCGTCCGCAACGACTCCGCACGCCAGCTCCGGGCCGGCCGCAGCTCCACCGTCGGCCTGATCGTGCTCGACGGCGGCAACCCGTTCTTCACCGACGTCGCGCGCGGTGCCGAAGACGCCGCGATGGACAAGGGCCTGGCGGTCCTGATCGGCAACTCCGACGAGTCCACCGACCGCGAGCGCACCTACGTCGACCTGTTCGAGGAACGCCGCGTCGCCGGCCTGCTCATCTCCCCCGCCGGTGACGACCTGTCCCGCCTCGCCCGCCTGCGCGACCAGGGCACCGCGGTCGTGCTCGTCGACCGCCGCGCCGACGACGAGCACTTCGCCTCGGTGTCGGTGGACGACGTCGCGGGCGGTCGCATCGCGGTCGAGCACCTCGCGGCCATCGGGCGGACGCGCATCGCGTTCGTCGGCGGCCCGTCCAGCATCCGTCAGGTGGCCGACCGGCACGCCGGGGCACTGTCGGCGGCCCGGGCAGCGGGCATCGAGCTCGAGGTCCTGCCGACCGCGTCACTGTCGGTGCTCGAAGGGCGTCGCATCGGCGAAGCACTCCAGGCACGCCCCCGCGCCGAACGGCCGGACGCGGTGTTCGCGGCGAACGACCTGCTCGCGGTCGGCCTCGAACAGGCGTTCATCATGCGCGGCACGATCGCGGTGCCGGACGAGATCGCGATCGTGGGCTACGACGACATCGCCTTCGCCGAGGCGGCCGTCGTCCCGTTGACCTCGGTGCGCCAGCCTGCGCAGGACCTCGGGCGCCAGGCGATCGAGCTGTTGACGAAGCAGGTCGAGCTCGGGCAGGGCATCGACCTCGAGCACGTCGAATTCACGCCGGAGCTCGTGGTCCGGCAGTCCTCCGTCGCCGACGCGTAGCCGAGCCTTCGCGCCTCCCGCCACCCTGCCCGGCCCTGCGGCACGGACCGGCCGCCGCTGCGGCCTACGATCGGAGCATGGTGCACGTTCCCCGGCGCGACGGCCCGCCGAGCGTGCACCACGTCGCAGCTCGCGCCGGCGTCTCGCTGGCGACGGTGTCGAACGTCCTGAACCACCCCGAGCGGGTCGCCGAGTCCACGGCCGCACGCGTGCACGACGCGATCGCCGAACTCGGGTACACGCCGAACCGCAACGCCCGGGTGCTGGCATCCGGCAGCAGCCGTTCGATCGGGCTCGTCGTGATGTCGCTCCGGAACTCGCTGTTCAGCGACATGGTCAACGGTGCGCAGCTCGCGGCCCGGAAACGCGGGTTCACGCTCCTCATCGCGAGCAGCGAGGACGATCTGCAGGCGCAGGGCGAACACCTCGCGTACCTCGAGAGCGCTCGGGTGTCCGGCATCCTGCTCGCCTCGATGACCGAGTCGCGCGATCAGGTCGAGCTCACCCGCCGGCACGGTCGGCCGGTCGTCTACGTGAACTTCGCACCGGCGACGGTCGACGCTTGCTCCGTCGTCGTCGACAACGAGCAGGCGGCCTTCCTCGCCACGGAGCACCTGATCGCCTGTGGGTGTCGACGCATCGGCTTCGTGAGCGCGCGCGCCGAGCTGCAGCCGGTGTCGCTCCGCCGAGCCGGGGTCCTCCGGGCGATCGCAGGTCACCCAGGGGTGGAACTCATCGACATCGACGCCGGTGACATCGACCCGCCCGGCGGCACCGACGCCGGTGCGCGCATCGCCGCGATGCCGCTCGCCGAGCGGCCCGACGGCGTCCTGGGCGTCACCGACCTGCTCGCGATGGCGGTCGTCTCCGAGCTCCGCGCCGCCGGCATCCGCGTGCCGGAGGACATCCCGGTGTCCGGGTGCGACCACAACTCGGTGGCATGGGGCGGCGCGGTGCCGCTGACGTCGGTGACCATGCACGGTGCGGAGATGGGCGCGGCGGCGGTCGAACTGCTGCTCGAGGAACTCACCGACCCGATGCACGTCCACCGCACCGTGGTGCTCGGCAGCGAGCTCGTCCCCCGCGAGAGCACGCTCGGCCGCGCCGGTGCGGCAGCAGCGCGGGCCACGGCGCCGAGCGACCCGCGCCGTACCGAGGCCTGAGCGCCCGAGTCTCGGAGCGAGGGCGCCGAGTCTCGGGGTGAGCGACAGTTCGCGGGCTGCGGGGCGCGAGGACTGTCGCGCACCCCGAGACTCGGGACCGCGCGCACCAGGCGTGCGCGTTCCCGTAACGAAAACGGCACAGCGATTGACACGCTTCAATCGACGTGGTTCCATCCTGATTGAAACGTTCTAAACAGCAGCAACCGGAACCCACGACGACGCGGGATCCGGGTCCGTTTCACCCGGGGTACCCCGCCCCGGGCCTTACGAGGAGGTAAGGAATGTCAGCTCGTTCCCTGACCACGAGGACGCTCACCACGCGCGCCGTCGTCGGACGTCTCGTCGCCATCGGCGGCGCCACGGTCCTGATCGGCGGGCTCGCGGCGTGTTCGTCCGGCGGTTCTGCCGACGAAGGCGGCGGCAAGGTGCAGATCACCTACCAGGCCGACAACTCACCCGCGACCGCAGCCACCGCGAAGCCGCTCATCGAGGCGTTCGAGAAGGCCAACCCGGACATCACGGTCAAGTTCGACACCCGCCCCCAGGGCACCGACGGCGACAACCTGGTGAAGACCCAGCTGTCGACCGGCGAGATGGCCGACGTCTTCAACTACAACTCCGGTTCGCTCATGCAGGCCCTCAACCCGGACAACACCCTGGTGGACCTGTCCGACGAGAGCTGGACCAAGGACGTCGACGAGCAGTTCACCAAGGTCGTCAGCACCGACAAGGGCGTCTACGGCGCTCCGTTCGGCACGAGCTTCGGCGGCGGCGTCATGTACAACAAGAAGGTCTACGCGGACCTCGGCCTCAGCGTCCCCACCACGTGGGACGAGTTCATCAGCAACAGCGAGAAGATCAAGGACGCCGGCAAGGTCGCCCCGATCATCCAGACGTACGGCGACACCTGGAGCAGCCAGCTGTTCGTGCTCGGCGACTTCGCCAACATCACGGCGCAGGACAAGGACTGGGCGGAGAACTACACCGCCAACAAGGAGTCCTACGCCGAGGAGCCTGCACTCGCCGGCTTCGACCACCTCGCCGAGGGCAAGGACAAGGACCTCTACAACGAGGACTACGCCTCGGCCACGCAGGCGAACGGCTTGAAGATGCTCGCCGACGGCACCGGGGCGCAGTACCCGATGCTGACGAACGCGATCTCGACCCTGCAGCAGGACAGCCCCGACGCCGTCGAGGACATCGGAGCGTTCGCGCTGCCGGCCGAGGACGCCGACGACACGAACCTGACCATCTGGGAGCCGAACGGCCTGTACATCCCGAAGACCACCGAGGGCGACGAGCTCGCCGCGGCGAAGAAGTTCATCGCCTTCGCGAACTCGGCCGACGGCTGCAAGGTGCAGAACGACACCGGAACGCCCGGTGGCCCGTACGTCATCTCGACCTGCTCGCTGCCGGACGACGTGCCCCCGATGATCGACGACCTGCAGAAGTACCTGGACGACGGCAAGGCGAGCCCGGCGCTCGAGTTCCTGTCCCCGATCAAGGGCCCGAACCTCGAGAAGATCTGCGTGCAGGTCGGCTCCGGCATCACCAACGCTGCCAAGGGTGCTGACCAGTACGACGACGACGTCGTCCAGCAGGCGCAGCAGCTCGGCATCAAGGGCTGGTGACACGGTGACCGCGACACTCACGACGGCACTCGAGCCGGCGAAGACCCGAGCGGGTTCCGGCGGGACCGGTCCCGCGCGCAAGCGGATGCGCTCGTTCTACCCCGCGTGGTTCTTCATCCCCGCGATCGCGCTGTACGTCGTGTTCTTCGCGGTCCCCACCTTCGCCGGGTTCTACTTCTCCCTCACCCGCTGGACGCTGTTCGACCAGACCTTCATCGGTTTCGACAACTTCGTCCGGTTCTTCCAGGACCCGCAGCTCGTCTCCGGGTTCGTGCACACGTTCCAGTACGGCTTCGTGACGAGCGCGGCGAAGGTGGTCATCGGACTCGCCCTCGCCCTGCTCCTCACGTCGCCCGTGCTGGGGCGCGGCTACCTGCGGGCAGTCGTGTTCTTCCCGGTGCTGGTGTCGACGATCGGCATCGGCATCACGTTCAAGGCCCTGATGGACCCGTTCCACGGGATCATCAACGGAGTCCTCGCCTCGGTCGGCCTCCCCACACCGGGGTGGCTGACCGACCCGGCCCTCGCCCTGTGGAGTGTCGCCGCGGTGGACGTCTGGAAGGGTGTCGGCATCGCGACGCTCATCTTCATCGCCGGCATCGTGGCGATCCCGCAGGAGTACTTCGAGGCCGCACGGGTCGACGGCGCGAGCGCGTGGTCGATCTTCCGGAACATCACCCTGCCGCTGTCGCGTCCCGCGATGGGCACCGTCATCATCCTGTCGCTGATCGGCGGGCTGCGGTCCTTCGACCTGATCTGGGCGATGACCGGCGGTGGGCCAGGGTTCACCAGCGACGTCATCGCGAGCGTCATCTACAAGCAGTACCAGGCCGGGTTCTACGGCCTGTCGACCGCCGGCAACGTGGTCCTGTTCGTGGTCGTGACAGCGATCATGGTCCCGATCTCGTGGCTCCTCAACCGCAAGGAGGCGGACCTGTGATCACCGCACTGCGCCCACTCCCGATCTCGTGGCTCCTCAACCGCAAGGAGGCGGACCTGTGACCGCCGTCACCAGCCCCCGCCGGACCACCGGCCGCGCGCCGACACCGGCGACGAAGAACCGTCACCCCGGCCGGGCCCGACGGTGGATCATCGGCTCGATCGCCATCGTCGTCAGCTTCGTGGTCTTCCTGGTGCCGTTCGTCTTCGTCCTGCTGCAGGCCGCGAAGAACCCGGCCGAGGCGAACCAGCTCGGCTTCAGCCTGCCGACCGAGTGGCAGCTCTGGCAGAACCTGCAGGCCGTGTTCGGATCCGGCGACGGCGTGATCGTCCGCGCGTTCCTGAACAGCGCGGTCCTGACCGTGGGCAGCGTGATCGTGATGGTCGTGTTCTCCGCGATGGTCGGGTACGTGCTGCAGCGTCGTCCGAGCAAGTGGAACGGCGTGATCAACTTCTTCGTCCTGGCGGGCCTCATCGTCCCGCCCGCGATCGTCCCGACGATCTGGGTGCTGCAGGGACTCAACCTGTTCAAGACCATGGGCGGGATGATCCTCATCGAGGCGACCTTCGGCCTGTCGTTCTGCATCCTGCTCTTCCGCGCGTTCGTGGCGACGATCCCGAAGGAGCTCGACGAGGCAGCCGTCCTCGACGGTGCCGGACCGATCCGCCTGTTCTTCGGCGTCGTGCTGCCGCTGCTCAAGCCGGTCATCATCACGGTCGTGCTCGTGCAGTCCGTCACGGTGTTCAACGACTTCACGAACCCGCTGTACTTCCTGCCGGGGTCCGAGAACGCCACGGTGCAGCAGACGCTCTACTCGTTCCAGAGCCAGTCGGTCAGCCAGCTCAACCTGCTGTTCACCGACGTCCTGCTCATCACGATCCCGCCGCTGATCCTCTACATCTTCTTCAACCGCCAGATCGTCGCCGGCATGACCAGCGGCGCCGTCAAGGGCTGACGCCCGACCCCCGGCCTGGAGGCGCGACCCGCCTCCGCCGCACCGCCCACCCGGGCGGGCGGCCGGGCCCACGACCCCGCTCCGGTCGACGACGACCGGTCGCGTGAAAGGACACACCCCATGACCGCCTGGACCGCACCGTTCATCACGAGCGACGCCGACCTCGGGAGCGCACCGATCCTGCGCCGTGAGTTCACCCTCGACGACGGCCACGGCGCCGTCACGAGCGCGACCCTCGACGTCAGCGCCCTCGGCGTCGTCGAGGCGTGGCTCGGTGGCGAACGCGTCTCCGACCACCTGCTCGAACCGGGGTGGACGAGCTACGAGTGGCGCATCCGCGTCGTCTCGCACGACGTCACGGCGCACCTGGCCGAGACGGCCGCGGGCAGCGCCGCCGTGCTCGCCCTCGTGCTCGGCAAGGGCTGGGCCGCCGGTCGGCTCGCCTGGGGCGGTGGCGGCGGCTGGTACGCCGACGAGCCCGCCGGGTTCGCCGAGCTCCGCATCACGTTCGCCGACGGCCACGAACAGCTCGTCGCCACCGACACGGACTGGCAGGCCCTGTCCAGCGCGATCACCGCCGACCAGCTGTACGACGGCGAGGACATCGACGCACGGCTCCGCGACGGCTCCTTCCTGACGCCCGGCGAGGTCACCACGCCGAGCATCGACGGCCACGAGGGACGCACCAGCGCCGTGCGCACCGTCGACATCGGCGAACGCGAACTCGTCGCCGACACCGTGCCGCCGGTCCGGCCCCTCGCCGAGATCGCCCCCGTCGAGGTCTGGACGAGCCCGTCCGGCGCGACGCTGATCGACTTCGGCGTGAACCTGGTCGGCTGGCTCCGTGTGACCGCCAGCGGACCGGCCGGCACCGTCCTGACCCTCAAGCACGCCGAGGTGCTCGAACACGATGAGCTCGGCACCCGCCCGCTGCGCACCGCGAAGGCGACGGACCACTTCACCCTGAGCGGCAGCGGCGCGGACGGTTCCGGCACCCCGGACGTGTTCGAGCCCCGCTTCACCTTCCACGGCTTCCGGTACGCCCAGGTCGACGGGTGGACCGGCACGCTCGACGAACTCCGCGCGGCCGTCACCGCGGTGCAGGTCGGCTCCGACCTGACCCGGACGGGCACGTTCGAGTCCAGCCACGAGCTGCTCAACACGTTCCACGACAACGTCGTCCGGGGCATGCAGGGCAACTTCCTGAGCGTCCCGACGGACTGCCCGCAGCGCGACGAGCGCCTCGGTTGGACGGGCGACATCGCGGCGTTCGCGCCGACGGCGTCCTACCTGTTCGACACCCGCGCGTTCCTGGGCGACTGGCTCCGCGACGTGTGGCTCGAGCAGCAGCACGCCGACGGGGTCATCCCGTTCGTGGTGCCGGACGTGCTCAAGTACTCCCCCGCCGAGGACTTCGGCACCCCCGATGCCACCGCCATCTGGTCGGACGCCGGCGTGTGGGTGCCGTGGACCCTGTACCAGGCGTACGGCGACACCGCGGTGCTCGAGGAGCAGCTCGACTCGATGACGGCGCACCTCCGCCGCATCGAGGGCCACCTGTCACCGGAGGGCCTGTGGGACACCGTCTTCCAGTTCGGCGACTGGCTCGACCCGGACGCCCCGCCGGAGGACGCCGCCAAGGCGAAGGCCGACCCCGGCGTCGTCGCGACGGCGTGCGCGTACCGCAGCGCCACCCTGGTGGCGCAGGCGGCGCGGTTGACGGGCCACGAAGCGGAAGCGACGGAAGCCGAGGAGCTGGCCACGGGCCTCCAGGCCGCGTTCCGTCAGCACTACGTGACCGACGGCCGCATCCGGAGCGACTGCACCACCGTCTACGCGCTCGCGATCGTGTTCGGCATCCTCGACGAGGACGACGAGCGCCGTGCGGGCGACCGCCTGGCGGAGCTCGCCGAGCAGTCCGGGTACCGGATCTCGACTGGCTTCGCGGGCACGCCGTTCATCACCGACGCACTGACGCAGACCGGCCACCTCGACGACGCGTACCGGCTGCTGCTGCAGACGGAGTGCCCGTCGTGGCTGTACCCGGTGACGATGGGGGCGACGACGGTCTGGGAGCGTTGGGACTCGATGCTGCCGGACGGCACCATCAACCCGGGTGAGATGACCTCGTTCAACCACTACGCACTCGGTGCCGTGGCGGACTGGATGCACCGGGTGGTCGGCGGCTTGTCGGCGCTCGAACCGGGGTACGCCTCCGTGCTCATCGCGCCCCAGCCGGGCGGCGGTCTGACGTGGGCGTCGACGTCGCTCGACTCCGTGCACGGGCACATCGCGGTGCGGTGGGAGCTCGTCGACGGCGAGCTGCTCGTCCGTGCACAGGTGCCCGAGGGGGTCACCGCGGTGGTGCGCTTGCCGGGTGCTGCGGAGCAGCGGCTCGGAGGCGGCTCGCACGAGCTGCGCGCGCCGGCTGCGGTGCCGGCGGCGTAGCGCGGGGAGCGGACGGTGGGCTGGTCACGGTGGGCGCGCGGGACGCCTGACGGCGCTCGCCCGGTGTCGCGCCCCCGGGTGGTCTTCGCACCCCGACTCCCCGGGGCGCGAAGGCCGCAACGGGGCGCGCAGCCCGCCCGCGCCCCGCGCCCCGCGCTCGCCCCGCGCCCGTCCCGCGCCCGTCCCGCATCGCGCCCCCGTGCGCGCATCGCGCCCCGACTCTCCGGGGCGCGAAGACCGCAACGGGGCGCGCGACGCAGCACCACCCCACCCGGTTGCGGCAGCCCGCCGCTACCAGTACTGTATGAAACGATTCAATCGCACACGAGGAAGTGACACGATGACATCGACCCCGACCTTCGCCGGCATCGCCGACCAGCTCGCACGACAGCAGATCGAGCTGCCCAGCTGGGCCTTCGGCAACTCCGGCACCCGCTTCAAGGTGTTCAGCACGCCCGGCACCCCGCGCGACCCGTACGAGAAGATCGCCGACGCTGCCCAGGTGCACCGGTACACCGGCCTCGCGCCGACCGTGGCGCTGCACATCCCGTGGGATCTCGTCGACGACTTCAGCGACCTCAAGCGGCACGCCGAAGAGCACGGCGTCGCGCTCGGGACGATCAACTCGAACACGTTCCAGGACGACGACTACAAGTTCGGTGCCCTCACCCACACTGACGCGAGCATCCGGCAGAAGGCGATCGACCACCACCTGCGCTGCATCGACGTGATGGACGCCACCGGCAGCCGCGACCTGAAGATCTGGCTCGCCGAGGGGTCGAACTACCCCGGCCAGGCCGACATGCGCGAGCGCCAGGACCGCCTGCACGAGTCGCTCAGCACGATCTACGACCGCCTCGGAGCCGACCAGCGCCTGGTCCTCGAGTACAAGTTCTTCGAGCCGTCGTTCTACCACACCGACGTGCCGGACTGGGGGACGAGCTACGTGCAGACGGCGGCACTCGGCGACAAGGCGATGGTCTGCCTCGACACCGGCCACCACGCCCCCGGCACGAACATCGAGTTCATCGTGATGCAGCTCCTGCGCCTCGGCAAGCTCGGCAGCTTCGACTTCAACTCCCGCTTCTACGCCGACGACGACCTGATCGTGGGCGCAGCGGACCCGTTCCAGCTGTTCCGCATCCTGGTCGAGGTCATCCGCGGCGGCGGCTACGACAACCACGACGTCGCGTTCATGCTCGACCAGTGCCACAACATCGAGGACAAGATCCCCGGTCAGATCCGCTCGGTGCTGAACGTGCAGGAGATGACGGCCCGGGCGCTGCTCCTCGACCGCGTGGCACTGACGGCAGCACAGGAGGCGCACGACGTCCTCGGCGCGAACGAGGTCTTCATGGACGCGTACCAGACCGACGTCCGGGCAGACCTCGCCGCGTGGCGCGAATCCCGCGGCCTGCCGGCGAACCCGATGCGCGCGTACCTGGACTCCGGGTACCAGCAGTCGATCGCCGAGGACCGCGTCGGCGGCGTCCAGGCCGGTTGGGGCGCGTAGACAGATGACGATCAACGACCTGGAGGCACGGGTGGACCCCGCAACGCACGGCACCGACGCGGACACGACGATCAGTGCCCTCATCGCACGTTCCAACGCGCTCGGCTCGGATCCGCGGATCACGAACTACGCCGGCGGGAACACCTCGGCGAAGGGCACCGCGACCGACCCGGTCACGGGCGAGCCGGTGGAGCTGCTCTGGGTGAAGGGCTCCGGGGGCGACCTCGGCACCCTCACCCCGGCAGGCCTCGCGGTCCTGCGCGTCGACCGCGTCCGTGCGCTCCGGGGCGTCTACCCGGGGGTGGAGCGTGAAGACGAGATGGTGGCAGCGTTCGACTACACGCTGCACGGCAAGGGCGGTGCCGCGCCGTCGATCGACACGGCGATGCACGCCCTGGTCGACGCCGCGCACGTCGACCACCTCCACCCGGACGCCGGCATCGCCATCGCGACGGCGGCGGACGGACCAGCCCTGACGTCGACGATCTTCGGCGACAGGGTGGTGTGGGTGCCGTGGCGCCGACCCGGGTTCCAGCTCGGGCTCGACATCGCCGCGATCAAGCGGGACAACCCCCAGGCGATCGGCACGGTCCTCGGCGGCCACGGCATCACGGCGTGGGGCGACACCAGTGACGAAGCCGAGGCGAACTCGCGCTGGATCATCGACACCGCCGAGCAGTACATCGCCGAGCACGGCGCCGGCCAGCCGTTCGGTGCGGTCCGACCGGGCTTCGAAGCACTGCCGACCGACGATCGCCACGCTCGTGCAGCGGCGCTCGCACCGACGGTCCGCGGCATCGCCGGGCACGACAAGCCCGTGGTGGGTCACTTCACCGACAGTGACGTCGTGCTCGACTTCCTGGCGAGTGCACGCGCCGAGGAGCTCGCCGCGCTCGGCACGAGCTGCCCGGACCACTTCCTGCGCACCAAGGTGAAGCCGCTCATCCTCGACCTGCCCGCCACCACGAGCGTCGACGAGCAGACTGCCCGCCTGCACGAACTCCACGAGCAGTACCGCGCGGACTACCAGGCCTACTACGACCGCCACGCGACCCCGGACTCCCCCGCGATCCGCGGCGCCGACCCGCTCATCGTCCTGGTACCCGGTGTCGGGATGTTCTCGTACGGCAAGGACGCCCAGACCGCCCGCGTCGCCGGGGAGTTCTACGTCAACGCGATCAACGTCATGCGCGGCGCCGAGTCGCTGAGCACCTACGCCCCGATCGACGAGGCCGAGAAGTTCCGAATCGAGTACTGGGCCCTCGAAGAGGCGAAGCTCCAGCGGATGCCGGCACCCAAGAAGCTCGCCACCCGCATCGCCCTGGTCACCGGAGCCGCGAGCGGCATCGGCAAGGCGATCGCGAAGCGCCTGGCGGCCGAGGGCGCCGCGGTCGTCATCGCCGACCTCGACGTCGACAAGGCCGCCGCCGCGGCAGCCGAGATCGGCGGCCCGGACCAGGCCATCGGCGTCGCGGCGAACGTGACGAGCGCGGCGGACATCGAGCAGGCGATCCAGCAGACCCTCCTACACTTCGGCGGCCTCGACCTGGTCGTCAACAACGCCGGACTGTCGCTCAGCAAGAGCCTGCTCGAGACCACCGAACAAGACTGGGACCTGCAGCACGACGTCATGGCGAAGGGGTCGTTCCTGGTGTCCAAGGCAGCGGCGAAGGTCCTCATCGAGCAGGGCCTCGGCGGCGACATCGTCTACATCTCGTCGAAGAACTCGGTGTTCGCCGGGCCGAACAACATCGCGTACTCGGCGACCAAGGCCGACCAGGCACACCAGGTCCGGTTGTTGGCGGCGGAGCTCGGTGAGCACGGCGTCCGCGTCAACGGGATCAACCCCGACGGCGTCGTCCGTGGCTCGGGGATCTTCGCGAGCGGCTGGGGAGCGAACCGCGCGAAGACCTACGGCATCGAGGAGCAGGACCTCGGCGCGTTCTACGCCCAGCGCACGATCCTCAAGCGCGAGGTCGTGCCGGAGAACGTCGCCAACGCCGTCTACGCCATCTGCACCGACGACTTCTCGCACACGACCGGGTTGCACGTGCCCGTCGACGCTGGCGTCGCCGCGGCGTTCCTCCGCTGATGTCCGACAAGAGGTAGTCACATGTCCACCACCGGCACCGTCGCCGCCGTCGACCTCGGGGCCACCAGCGGCCGGGTGATCCTCGGGCACGTCGACGCCGACGGCGTGCGGATGGAGCACGTCGCCCGGTTTCCGAACGGCCCCGTGACCCTGCACGAGCACGACCACGAGGCCCTGCACTGGGACGTCGTCGAGCTCCACCGACAGGTGACCGACGGCCTCCGTCAGGCGTTCGCCACGCACCCGGCGATCGTCAGCATCGGCATCGACTCGTGGGCGGTCGACTACGGTCTGCTGCGCGACGGCCGGCTGCTCGGGCTGCCGTACCACTACCGCGACGAGCGGCACGAGGGCGGCGTCGACCGTGTGCACCGACGGATGGACGCCGCCGAGCTGTACGCCCGGAACGGTCTGCAGCACCTGCCCTTCAACACGGTGTTCCAGTTCGCCGCCGACCCGTCGCTGCAGCTCGCGCAGCGAGCACTGCTCGTCCCCGACCTGCTCGGCTACTGGCTCACCGGTGTCGAGGCGGCCGAGCGCACGAACGCCTCGACGACCGGGGTCCTGAACGCGACGACCCGTGGATGGGACCCGGCGTTGCGGGCTGCTGCGGGCCTCCCGGCCGGCTTCCTGCCCACCCTGCGCGACCCGGGCGACCGACTCGGCCCCCTGCTGCCGTCCGTCGCCGACGCCGTCGGCGGGAAGGCACCCGTCACGCTCGTCGGCTCGCACGACACGGCCTCCGCCGTCGTCGCGGTCCCCGGGACCGACCCGGACTTCGCGTACATCTCGTCCGGCACCTGGTCGCTCGTCGGCGTCGAGCTCGACGCACCCGTCCTGTCGGACGCGGCGCGCGACGCGAACTGCACCAACGAGGGCGGGGTCGACGGCCGCGTCCGGTTCCTGAAGAACGTGTCCGGCCTGTGGTTGCTGTCCGAGAGCGTCCGCACCTGGGAGCGTGACGGCGCTCCGCTCGACCTGGAGGCCCTGCTCGCCTCCGCCGCGGCCGTCACGGCCCCGGTCCCCGTCTTCGACCCCGCCGACGAGTCGTTCACGGCACCTGGCGACATGCCCGCGCGCATCGCCGCCTGGTGCGGCGACCACGGGCTGAGCGCGCCCGCGTCGCGGGCCGAGTTCGTGCGCTCGATCCTCGAGTCGCTGGCCGCCGCGTACGCGGAGACACTCGCGACGATCAGCACCATCACGGGCAAAGACGTCCGACAGGTGCACATCGTCGGCGGCGGATCGCAGAACCGGCTGCTCTGCCAGCTGACGGCCGACCGCACCGGGCTGCCCGTCCTGGCCGGGCCCGTCGAGGCGACGGCGCTCGGCAACATCCTGGTGCAGGCGCGGGCCGCTCGCCTCGGCGGGCTGGACGGCGCCTCGCTCGAGGGCCTCCGCGCGACCGTCGCTCGCACCGTCGAGCCCGTCCGGTACACCCCTCGGGCCTCCCACACCTCCCCACAATCCACTCCGAGACGTAGGATGTCTGTATGACCTCGATCGACGACCAGCACCGAGTCGACCCCGCAACCGGGGCTCCGGCAGCAACCCCAGGGGCACCGTCGACCCGGCGGACACCGATCAAGCGGCAACTGCCGACGGTGCACGACCTCGCGCCGCTCATGCAGTTCAAGAAGCCCTCGCTGCCGGGTCGGCGACAGCGTCTCGAGTCGGCGCTGACGATCTGGGACCTGCGCGACATCGCCGCCCGCCGCACACCGAAGGCCGCGTTCGACTACACCGAGGGCGCCGCCGAGGCCGAGATCTCACTCGCGCGCGCCCGCCAGGCGTTCGAGGACATCGAGTTCACGCCCGCGATCCTGCGCGACGCGTCGTCCGTGGACACCTCGCGCTCGGTGTTGGGTGCGCCGGTCGCGTACCCGTTCGGCATCGCCCCCACCGGGTTCACGCGCATGATGCAGACCGAGGGCGAGCGTGCCGGCGCCCGGGCAGCCGGACGCGCGGGCATCCCGTTCTCACTCTCCACCATGGGCACCACGGCCATCGAGGACGTCCGCGATGCCAACCCGAACGGCCGCAACTGGTTCCAGCTGTACATGTGGAAGGACCGCGAGAAGTCGATGGCGCTGGTCTCCCGCGCCGAGAAGGCCGGGTTCGACACGCTGCTCGTCACCGTGGACGTGCCCGTCGCCGGGGCGCGCCTGCGGGACAAGCGCAACGGCTTCTCGATCCCGCCGCAGCTCAGCGCCCGGACCGTGCTGAACGCCATCCCGCGGCCGTGGTGGTGGTTCGACTTCCTGACCACCGAGCCCCTGGCGTTCGCGTCGCTCGACCGGTGGTCCGGCACCGTCGGGGAGCTCCTCGACCACATGTTCGACCCCACCGTCACCTACGAGGACCTCGCCTGGATCCGCGACCAGTGGAAGGGCAAGGTCGTCGTGAAGGGCGTGCAGTCCCTGGCCGACGCCCGTCGCCTGGCGGAGATGGGCGTCGACGGGATCACGCTGTCGAACCACGGCGGACGCCAGCTCGACCGGGCACCCGTGCCGTTCCACCTGCTGCCCTCCGTGGTGAAGGAGGTCGGCATGGACACCGAGGTGCACCTCGACACCGGCATCATGTCCGGCGCGGACATCGTCGCCGCCGTGGCGCTCGGTGCGAAGTTCACGATGGTCGGCCGGGCGTACCTGTACGGACTGATGGCGGGCGGTGAGGCCGGCGTCGACCGGATGATCCAGATCCTGTCGGAGCAGATAGAGCGCACGATGCGGCTGCTCGGCGTCACCTCGCTCGACGAGCTCGAGCCCGGGCACGTGACGCAGCTGCAGCGGTTGCAGCCGGTGCCGCGCGGCTGAGGTTGCGGGCCGGCCCGAGACTCGGGGTGGGCGACGGTTCCCGCGGCTTCGGCCGCGAGCCCGGTCGCTCACCCCGAGTCTCGTGTGCCCGCCATTGACCGCGCGTTCGAGTGCCGATTCGGGCGATTACCCCCGAACGGGGCACAAATGATGCAAGATGTCCGTGGACGCGTCACCGAACCCCTCGGCATCCTGCCCCCTGGCGCGCCCGTCCCCTCCCCGCATCCTGCGCCCGAGCACCACGAGGAGCCCGACATCTCGACCCGAAGCACGTGCACGCCCATGCGCGGCACGACCCCCGCGACCACCACGCCCATCACCTCCACCACCGAACGGCACACCCGATGAGCCGCCGTCGCGCGATCCTGGCGGCAGCGACCGCCGGTTGCCTGGCACTCGGAGTCCCCACCGCCTCCGCCGCCTCCGCCGACAGCTGGTGGGGCTGGGGCGGACACCGCCACGGGCAGCACGCCCCGGTGACCCCCACCCCGACCCCGTCGGACACTGCGACCCCGGCCCCGTCGGACGACGAGGAGTCGGACGCGACGTCGACGCCGACGCCCGCGCCGACCGCCGAGGCCGCACCGATCGAGGACACCACCCCGACCGAAGCCGCGGAGCCGGAAGCCGAGGCCTCGGCCGAACCGCAGGACGAGGTCGCCGACACCTCCGCTGCGCCGGCCGCCTCGTTCGTCGAGGACTTCACCACCGACGCCGTCACCGGCCTCGTCTCGCGGCTCTACCCGCAGTCGTGGCAGCCCTACCCCGACGGCACCTCCGGCATCTACGCGCCGAGCAAGACCGTCTCGGTGCACGACGGTGTGATGGACGTCGCCCTCGGCACCGGAGCGGGGGCGGCCGGCACGTTCGGCTCCTCCGCCGGAGCCTGGGACCACGTCGGCGGCTCGTTCTCCGTCCGCGCCAAGGCGACCGGTGGCGACGGCAACGGCGCGGCGTTCATGCTGTGGCCGACGTCGGGCACCTGGTCCGACGGCGAGATCGACTTCCCCGAGGGCAACTTCGAGGACAGTCCCTCGGCCTTCCACCACTCGATGACCCCGGGCAAGGAAGCCGACCGCGTGCAGATCGGCACCGGCGTCTCGTGGCGCGACTGGCACACCTACACGGTGGACTGGGTGCCCGGCGAGTCGGTCACCTACAGCGTCGACGGCAAGGTGCTCGACACGATCACCCACGACGTGCCGACGACCCCGCACCGCTTCATGTTCCAGGTCGGCAACTGGGGCGACCAGGGCAACCTGCTCATCGACTGGGTCTCCACCACGGAGTGAGCGTTCGGCCCGCAGAGTGAGCAGAAGACGTCGGGTTCCCACCAGGGACCCGACGTCTTCTGCTCACTGGATGACCGTGCCGCGCTGGGTCGCCAGCAGGTGGTCGATGTTCCGCAGTGCCCGTCGGGTCTCCCAGACGGAGTACGCGAAGAGGCCGACGAACAGCACCAGGATCGCCCACCAGAACGGACTGACCGTCAGGGCTGCCCAGACCGAGAACGCCGCGAAGACAACGACCATGATCGGCACGATGACCCGGTTGTTGCGGTACCGCTTGCGGGTCGACTCGAGCTCGCGGGTCCACACGACGTGGTCCACGTCGTCCGGCAGTTCCCCGGTGCGGACCGCTCGCTGGATCGCGGCAGCACCCTTGGTTCCGCCTGCCTGACGGCGACGGATCGCGATCATGATGCCGAACCCCGCGGTCGCGATCGTTGCGTACGCGATGGCTCCGATCGCTCGCTCGACGGGCTCGAACTCACCGGGGCCGGTGAGGAGGCCCATCGCGAACCACACCGACCACAGCACCACGAACAGCAGGGGCAGCAGCGCCGGCAGCGGTAGTCGTCGGAAGCGATCCACGGTGTCCCCTCGTCATGTTCGAGTCGTCCTCGGTTCTTCCACGATGCCGACGGTATCCGGGAGTCCGCTGGGTACTCGGGCTGCTACTGGCCGCTGCGCTCCCGCCGGCGGACCACGAGCGTGCCGACGCCCTGCACGACGAAGAACAGCCCGCTCGCGATGACCAGCACCGCTGTCAGGAGCCCGGCAACCGTCGCACCGTCGAACACGAGGGGCGCGACGCCCACGGCGACGAAGATCCCGCCCATCACGATGACCACGACCGGGTTCGGGGCGATGAAGAACCGGCGGCCACCGTTCGCCTCGGCGACGGCATGGTCGCGAGCCTGCGGGACGGCGTCCGGCGACCGACCCGCGATCCGGTCTGCACGGCGCCGCAGCGCTCGGAGGACGAGCCACACGACGAGGCCGATCACGATGCCACCGAGGAGCGCGGCCCACTCGGCCAGGCCGAGGAAACCGAGGACGACCCGCGCGAGGAAGCCGGCCACGATGCCGATGACCATCGCCGTGGTGGTCCGGTCGGTTCGACCGTCGACGCCCGTCACGTAGCCGGGACGGCGGGCGTAGGGATCGTGCTCGTCGGCGGGTCTCTCGTCGACTCGTTCGGTTGCCATGGGTCGAACCTACCGATCGCCGGACGGCTCGTGACCAATGCCTAGGGTGGGCGGGTGATGGACGACGGGCGCGCACGGGCAGCACTGGCGGAGGTCGCGGCGGCCGGGTGGGGCGACGCCGAGCCGCTCGTCGAACCCGGCGGCTCGGCCTCCCCGCGGCACGCTGCCGTCCTGATGCTCTTCGGCGCGCTCGACCGCACCCCCAGCGACCGCCCTGCCGTCGCCGCCGACGTGCCCCGCGACCTCGACGTCCTGTTGCTCGCTCGCGCCACGACACTGCGCGCACACCCGGGCGAGGTCGCGTTCCCCGGAGGACGGCTCGAACCCGGAGACGCGGACGCCACCGCCGCTGCGCTCCGCGAATCGCGCGAGGAGACCGGCCTCGACCCGTCCGGCGTCGAGGTGCTCGGGACCCTGCCCGCCGTACCGCTCGCGTTCTCGAACCACCTGGTCCGCCCGGTCCTCGCGTGGTGGCGGGAACCGTCGCCGATCCGGGTCGTCGACGAGCGCGAGTCGGCCGCGGTCTTCCGGGTCCCCGTGGCGGACCTCCTCGACCCGGCGAACCGCGGGGTGACCGTGATCCGCCGGGGCGGTCAGGAGTGGCGCGGACCGGGCTTCACCGTGGACGACCACGGCGGCCACCTGGTGTGGGGGTTCACCGCGATGCTGCTGGATGCGCTGTTCGACCGGCTCGGGTGGACCGAGGACTGGGACCGGACGCGGGAGCTTCCCCTCGACCGTCGGCACTGACGACAGCAGGGTCGACCAGCGGGAACGACAGCGGATCAGCACGGACGGCGTCCACCGCGTGGGCGACGGCCCCGATGACGACGACGTCGCCACCGAGCGTGGACGCCACCAGGTCGGGCACGGGGTCGAAGTGCCAGCCGTCGAGCAGCGCACGGGCCCGGTCGATGACGGCGACCGCAGGCTGGGCGATCGCACCGGCGACCACCACGCGGTCGATGTCGAGCAGGCTGGCGAGCAGGACGCAGACGCGGGCGAGCCGATCGCCGAGCCGGTCGACGATCGTCAGCGCCAGGGCGTCGCCGTCCTGCGCCGCTCGGAACACGGCGGAGGCGCCGGCGTCCACCGCGAGCGGGCTGCCCGGCTGGACCTCGCCCGCGGCGACGGCCTCGGCGACCAACGTCCGCGCCGTCGCGCCGATGCCGTCCGACGACCCCACGCCCTGGACGATGTCGAGCACGCGCATCTCCCCCGCGCCGCCGTGGGCACCGCGGAGCAGCACACCGTCGACCACGAGGCCGCTGCCGAACCGCTCGCCGGAGAGCAGTGCGGCGAACGAGGCGTCCCCCGAGGACGGCCGCTCGGCGAGCGCGGCGAGGTTCGCGTCGTTCTCGACCACGACGCGGCCGTGCGGGACGGCGTCGGCGAAACCCGGGTTCATCCGGTCCCAGAAGCCGCCGTCGCCCGGCGACGCCCCACCGGCGTCGACCGGCGCGGGGATGCCGACGACGGTGACCAGGACGCGGGAGCGGTCGGCTCCGGCCGCGGCGAGCGCGTCGTCCACGGTGTCGGCGAGGACCGCGAGCCGGACGGGGACCTCGAGTCCCGATTCACCGAGCGCCCCCTCGGCGCGACCGAGCACGGTGCCGCGCAGGTCGGCGACGATGGCGGTGACCCGGTGCTGTCCGGCGTCCACGCCGACGACGACGCCGGCGGCGGTGTCGAGTTCGTAGCGGCGGGCCGGCCGGCCGATCCGGTACTCCCCGGCGGCACGGGCGTCGTCGAGCTCGAGGAGCCAGCCGAGCCGGACGAGTTCCTCGCACGCGGCCAGCACGGTCGAGCGGGTCAGACCGGTGGCGTCGATGGCCTCGGTCGCGGTGAAGGCGCCAGCGTCGAAGGCGTGCACGAGCAGTGTCTCGGCGCTCGTTCGACGGGGTGGCGGCATGCCGTGACCTTATCGCGCAACGAGTTCCTTGCGTAATTAGATTTTGTCGCTAGATTTAGTCCCGCGGTCGGCATCGGAGCCGATCGCAGGACGGAACGGCAAGGCTGCCGGGTCCGGACGGACGGAGACGACGTGCAACCACACGCCACGACCAGGACGGCGGCATCGGTGAGCCGGCGCTCGTTCCTGCTCGGAGCCGGCGGCATCGCCAGCGGGCTCGCGCTCGCCGGGTGCGCCCCGATCGGGTCCTCGAGCGCCAAGCCGGAGACCATCACGTTCTACGTCTCGAAGCCCGAGGTCATCGGGTACTTCGACGGCGTCATCGCGCAGTTCCACGACAGCCAGTCGAAGGTGCGGGTCGTCCGCGACTCGACCTCGAGCATGTCCGCGAACTTCGTCCGGAACCGGCCGCCGGACCTCGGCTGCTGGAACTACAACTTCTCGGTCGTGCCGTTCGTCGAGCACGGAGCCCTGACGGACCTCTCCGACCTGCCACAGGCCGACACGATCAACCCGGACCTGTGGCCGCTCATGCAGCAGACCGCCGACTACCCGGGTCGCAAGAGCGCCCTGCCGTACTCGGTGACCGCCGCCTCGGTGATCTACAACAAGGCACTGTTCGCCGAGCAGGGACTCGAGGTGCCCACGACCTGGAGCGAGTTCGCCGATCTCTGCGAGCGCCTGCAGCGGGCTGGCATCGCCCCGATCTACGGGACGTTCAAGGACAATTGGACGATCGCGCAGGGCATGTTCGACTACACGGTCGGTGGTGCGATCGACACCCCGAAGACGTTCGCGGCACTCCGCGACGAAGGAACCAAGGTCGGCAAGGACTCGTCGGTGTCGTTCGAGAAGGATCTCCGGACGCCGATGGAACGCATGACCCAGCTGCGCGCGTGGCATCAGGACGGCGCCGCCAGCCGCGGGTACGGCGACGGCAACCTCGCGTTCGCACAGGGCAAGGCCGCGATGTACCTGCAGGGGCCGTGGGCGCTCGGCGAGATCGCCAAGACGAACAAGGACATGGACCTCGGCACCTTCCCGCTGCCCGTCACCGACGACGCCGCGGACAACAAGGTGCGGGTGAACGTCGACCTGGCGCTCTGGATCCCGGAGGCGTCCCGCAAGCAGGAGGCCGCCCGCGAGTTCCTGACGTTCCTGATGCAGTCGAAGGTCAATGACGAGTACAACGCCGACAACAACGGCTTCGGTGTCCGGAAGGACGCTCCCCCGGCGTCGAACCCGGCGCTGACCGGCATGCAGTCGTACTACGACGACGCCGCCTTCTACCTCGGTGCGTCGCAGCTCATCCCCGCCGAGATCCCGGTCGCGAACTACGCGCAGTCGATCGCCTTCGGCGGCGACCCGCAGCGCCAGCTCCGCACCCTCGACGCCGACTGGGCGCGTCTCGCGCTCCGCACGGCCGCGTAAGGAGACGTCCCATGGCAACCACGACCACCGAAGCCATCACGACGGCGGACCGCCGCCGACGGGGCGGAGCCGCCCCGGGCCTCCAGTCCGTCACCCACAAGCGGAAGCGGATCGAACCGCTCTTCCTCGCCTTCCTACTCCCCACCCTGCTGCTCTTCACGCTCGCCATCACGCTGCCGGCCGTGATGGGCATCGTGCTCAGCTTCACGAACTCCGTCGGCTTCGGTGAGTTCCGCTTCATCGGACTCACGAACTACGTCGCGGTGTTCTCCGACCCCGCGATCCTGCAGGCGTACCTGTTCACCCTCGGGTTCTCGCTCGTCACCGTGATCGTCGTCAACGCGGTCGCGTTCCTGCTCGCCATCGCCCTGACCTCGAAGGTCCGCGGCAAGATCGCCCTCCGCGCGGTGTTCGTGCTGCCGATGGTGATCTCGGGCATCGTCATCGCGTACGTGTTCTCGTTCCTGTTCGCGAACAGCCTGCCGGCCCTGGCCAGTGCGATCGGCTTCGGTCCGCTCGAGCAGAGCATCCTGGCGAACCCCGACCTGGCGTGGGTCGCCATCGTGATCGTCACCGCGTGGCAGGCGATCCCGTCGACGCTCCTCATCTACATCGCCGGGGTGCTGTCCATCCCCGGCGAGGTCTACGAGGCGGCGGCCCTCGACGGCGCGAGCGCGTGGCGTCAGCTGATCTCGATCACCGCGCCGCTGACGGCCGGCTACATCCTGATCAACCTGGTGATCGGGTTCAAGAACTTCCTGAACTCGTACGACATCATCGTCGGCCTGACCGACGGTGGCCCCGGCACCTCGACCACGAGCGTCGCGATGTCGATCTTCAAGGGCTTCAACGGCGGCGACTACGCCTACCAGATGGCCAACGCCACGATCTTCTTCATCATCGCGGTCGTCATCGCCGTGATCCAGCTGCGGGCGACCCGCGGGAAGGCAGCGCTCTGATGACCATCCAGACACCCCTCCGTCCGGGGACGACGAAGACGGGCAGCATCAGATCGGTCGACGCCGACCGGACCGCCGGCCGCCGCGGCGGCAACGCCAACTGGCCCGTCACCGTCGTCCTCGTGCTCTGCGCGCTCTCGATCCTGGTGCCGCTGTACGTCACGCTGACGATGGCGTTCAAGACGACGAGCCAGGCGGTCGACGGCAACGCGTTCTCGCTGCCCGCGCCCTTCAGCGTCGACGGCTTCGTGCAGGCGTGGGAGCTCACCGACTTCCCGCGAGCGTTCGGCGTCTCGGTGCTCGTCGCCGCGATCACCGTCGTCGGCACGATCCTGCTCGCCTCGTTCACGGCGTTCGCGATCGCCCGGAACTGGGACCGTCGGTTGTTCCGCTGGTCGTTCTTCTACCTGCTCGCCGCCATGTTCCTGCCGTTCCCGGTGCTCGCGCTGTCGCAGGTGAAGCTCACCGGCCTCGCGCACCTGGACAACCCGTTCGGCGTCGCGTTGCTGCACGTCATGTTCCAGCTGTCGTTCAGCGTGCTGCTCTTCACCGCGTTCCTGCGGTCGATCCCTGCCGAGCTCGAGGAGAGCGCCCGCATCGACGGCGCGAGCACCGGTCAGGTGTTCTGGCGGCTCGTGTTCCCGCTGCTGGCACCGATGAGCGCCACCGTCGGCATCTTCGCGTTCCTGGCGTCGTGGAACGACTTCGTGATGCCGTCGCTGATCACCTCGGACCCGGCGTTGCAGACCCTGCCGGTGCTGCAGCAGATGTTCCAGACCCAGTTCAGCAACAACTACAACGTCTCGTTCGCCTCGTACCTGATGGCGATGGCCCCGGCGATCATCGTCTACCTCGTCACCCAGCGATGGGTGATGGCCGGTGTGACCCAGGGCGCCATCAAGTGACCGGAACAACGACCTCGACCGAAGGAAGAACCCAGATGACCGACGTGCTCGACCCCGCCGTCAGCGCCAGCCCGACCTCGACCGACGAGACCTGGTGGCGCCAGGCGAGCGTCTACCAGATCTACCCGCGCTCCTTCGCGGACGCGAACGGCGACGGCATCGGCGACCTGCCCGGCATCACCGAACGCGTGCCGTACCTGGCGTCGCTCGGTGTCGAGGCCGTCTGGCTCAGCCCGTTCTACCCGTCCGCCCTCGCCGACGGCGGCTACGACGTCGACGACTACCGCGACGTCGACCCGAAGCTCGGCACGCTCGACGACTTCGACCGGATGGTCGAGGCGCTGCACGCCGCCGGCATCCGGGTGATCGTCGACGTGGTGCCGAACCACACGAGCGACCGGCACGAGTGGTTCCGCGAGGCGCTCGCCGCCCCGAAGGGCTCCCCGGCGCGCGACCGCTACGTCTTCCGCGACGGCACCGGGCCGTCCGGCGAACAGGCTCCGGCCGACTGGATCTCGATCTTCGGCGGCCCGGCGTGGACCGCGGTCGGCGACGGCCAGTGGTACCTGCACTCCTTCGCCAAGGAGCAGCCCGACCTCAACTGGGCGAACCGCGAGGTCCGCGACGACTTCCTGCACACCCTGCGCTTCTGGTCGGACCGCGGCGTCGACGGCTTCCGCATCGACGTCGCCCACGGGCTCGCGAAGGACCTGCCGTCCGGGGCCCTGCCGACCTGGGCGGAGCTCGCAGAGATCCCGAAGGACGGCTCGCACCCGCTGTGGGACCGCGACGACGTGCACGAGATCTACGCCGAGTGGCGGACCGTGTTCAACGAGTACACCCCGGCACGTACCGCGGTCGCCGAGGCCTGGGTCGCCGCCGACCGCCGCGCCCGGTACGCCAGCGCCGACGGTCTGGGGCAGGCGTTCAACTTCGACCTGCTCGAGGCCGACTTCGACGCCGGGTCGTTCAAGGAGATCATCGAGTTCAACCTCGGTCTGGCCGAGCAGTCCGGCTCGTCGACCACGTGGGTGTTCTCGAACCACGACGTCGTGCGGCACGCGACCCGCTACGCGCTGCCGGCGCGGAACGGCTCCCCCGACAAGCAGGGCGCCGCGTGGCTGCTCGCCGGCGGTTCGCAGGACGCCCTCGACCGCTCGCTGGGGCTGCGCCGAGCGCAGGCCGCGACCCTGCTCGAGCTCGCGCTGCCCGGCTCCGCCTACCTGTACCAGGGCGAGGAGCTCGGTCTGCACGAGGTCGGCGACATCCCCGAGGCCGACCGCCAGGACCCCGCGTTCTTCCGGAACCCGGGCGTCGACGTCGGCCGCGACGGCTGCCGTGTCCCGATCCCGTGGACCCGGTCCGGGCCGTCGTTCGGCTTCGGCTCCGGGACCGCGCACCTGCCCCAACCGGCGTGGTTCGCGGACGCCAGCGTCGAGGCCGAGGACACCGACCCCGACTCGACCCTGAACCTGTACCGGAAGGCCCTCGGGCTGCGCGGGCAGCTGCAGTCCGAGGAGCACCTGGAGTGGCTCGAGACCGGCCGCGACGACGTGCTCGCGTTCCGACGCCCGAACGGGTGGACGAGCGTGACGGTGTTCGGTGACGAGCCCTACGAACTCCCCGCCGGCGAGCTGCTGCTCGCCTCGGCACCGGTGGCAGACGGTGCCCTCACGGGCGTGGGGACGGCCTGGTTGCGTTCCTGACGCAGGGTGCGCGTCGTGGACGCGACCAGGTGGCGGACGGGAGGCGCGGTGCGGGCAGGCACCGTGCCTCCCGTCCGCCGTGGGGTCACCATCTCGGGCCGCGACCGGCATCCGAGACGTCAGCCGGTCCCGGTAGGGTCGCCGCATGAGCGGGGCGACCATCAGCGTGCAGGACTTCGTCATGCGGTTCGGGGACCGGAACGTGGTCGACGGACTGTCGTTCGACGTCGCCGCTGGCGAGACGTTCGGCCTGCTCGGCAGCAACGGCTCCGGCAAGACCACGACGATCCGTGCCCTGCTCGGGATCACCACACCGACCGCCGGCACCCTGACCATCGACGGCCAGCCCTACCGGCCCGCCACCGGTGGCATCGGGTACCTGCCCGAAGAGCGCGGGCTCTACCGCAAGGAATCCGTCATCGACGTGATGTCCTACTTCGGACGGCTCCGCGGGCTGCGCGGCCCCGAGGCGACGGCCTGGAGCATGGACTACCTGGCCCGCGTGGGCCTGGCCGACCGCGCCAAGCTCCGCGTCGACAAGCTCTCCGGCGGGCAGCAGCAGAAGGTGCAGCTCGGCATCACGATCATGGACCGGCCGCGGCTGCTCATCCTCGACGAACCCACGAAGGGCCTCGACCCCGTCAACCGACGGCTGCTGCTCGACCTGGTCGACGAGCGGAAGGCCGACGGTGCGACCGTCATCCTCGTGACCCACCACATGGACGAGGTCGAGCGACTCTGCGACCGGATCCTGCTGCTCAAGGACGGCACCGCTGCCGCCTACGGGTCGATCCCCGACGTGCAGGATGCCTTCGGCGGCGCCGTCGCCCGGGTCGGCCTCGACGGCCCGGTCCCCCGCTCGCCGCTGTACAAGCTCGCGCGGCACGAGGGGCACGTCGCCTACCTCGTGCCGACGTCCGCCGCGGCACCGGACGGTGCCGACATCCTCGCCGCGCTCGTGGCGGACGGTGTCCGCGTCACCGCGTTCGAGATGCGTCGGATCCCGCTCGACGAGATCTTCGTGCAGGTCTACGGCCACGACGCGCTCGCGGCCGCGGGGGCAGCAGCGTGAGCCGCCTCGGCACCGTCGTCCGGTTCGAGTTCGTCCGCGCGGTGAAGAAGCCCGCGTTCTGGATCGGCACGCTCGCGCTGCCGATCGTCATCGTCATCGTGTCCCTGCTCGTCGGCATCGGACAGGCAGCCGGCACCGACTCGGTCGTCTCGGGCTCGTCGGCCACGAAGACCCCGTTCCGCTACGTCGACCACTCCGGGCTGGTGTCCGAGTCCGTCGCGGCGAAGTGGGGCGGGTCGCCGTCCACCGACGCCGACGCGGATCGAGCCGCCGTGCGTTCCGGCACCCTCGATGCGTTCATCGAGTTCCCCGCGTCACCCTCCTCCGCCGCGATCCGGGTCGACGCCGCCGACCGCGGCCTGTTCGCGAACGGCGGCTACTCGTCGCTCGCCGAACGGGTGCTCGAGCAGAGCGTCGCCGCGACCGTCGACGACCCTGAGACCGTCGAACTCCTGCGCTCCCCACCGGCCACCGACGTCACGACCTACGCCGACGGGCAGGTCGCGCCGGGCTGGCTGTCGATCGTGCCGCCGTTCCTGTACGTCGCCGCCTTCTTCGGACTCGTCATCCTGCTCGCGGCACGCATGGTGACCGTCGTGGTCGAGGAGAAGGAGAACCGCATCTCCGAGATGATCCTGACCGCCGTCACCGCCGGCGACCTGATCCGCGGCAAGGTCATCGCGATGCTGCTCGTCGGGTTCGTGCAGGTCGGGGTGTTCGTCATCCCGGGGCTGGTCGGGATGCTCGCCGTCCTGCCACTCGTCGCCTCGCAGCTCGGCGGGCTGACGATCGACCCGTGGCGGATGCTCGTCGGTGCGCTGCTGCTCGTCGGCGGCGTGCTGCTGGCGTCCGGGCTGTTCGTCGCCGTCGGTGCCGCGGTACCGTCGATCAAGGACGCCTCGGCGCTGCAGTCGGCGGCGATCTTCGCCCTGATCATCCCGCTCTACGCGGCGTTCTTCGTGATGACCACCCCGTCGTCGCCCGTCGCCGCGTTCTTCACGTACTTCCCGACGTTCACGCCCGTCACCGCCATGGTCCGGAACGCCGTCGGGTCACTGAGCGTCACCGAGTCGGTGGTCTGCATCGTCGAGGTGTTCGTCGCCGCCGGGCTGCTGCTGTGGTTCGCCGAGTACCTGTTCCGGCACTCGGTCGCGCAGTACGGGTCGAAGGTGACGCTGCGGCAGATCGTGTCGTGGCGACAGCGGCGGTCGGTCTCCCGCTAGGGCCGGCTCTGGGGTTCCCGCTCGGGCTCACGAGCTTCCTGCTGCTGCGCTGCCGGTCGCTCGCGTTGGGGCGTCTCGCGCTCGGGGACGTCGGCATCGAGGTCCCACGACGGCAGCTCGTGCTGCTTCCAGCCCTGTCGGAGCGTCCGGACCGAGCGGTCGAACTCCACCATGACGTCGATGTGCGGCCGGACGAGCATCTGGATCTGCAGCCCCTCGTACACCGCGAGCAGCTGCGTCGCCGCCTGGTACGCCGGGATCGCCGATTCCTCGGCGCCGCTGTCGAAGTCGCGCTGCAGACCGTTGCTGAGCTGCTCGACGTACTCGTCGAAGCGCTTGCGGAACAGCTCGGCGAACCCGGACTCCGAGCTCGCGACCGTGATCACGCCCGCCAACACGCGGACGAGGCCCGGATCGGCGACGTCCTCAGCCAGGGTCAACCGGACGTGGTCGATCGTGCACGCCGGCGGCGTCTTCCGACGGGTGCCCCGCAGCTGCGTCCAGCGGTCGTACGTCACCAGCAGCAACGCCTCCCACGCGGGGAACAGTCGCTCCACGGTCTCGAGCGGGATGCCCGCGACCTCGGCCACCACCGAGGCGTCGACCGCGTCGAAGGGGTGCAGTCGGTAGGCGCGGATCGCTCCGCGGACGGTGCGCTCGGCGAGGGACTCATCGTCCTCGACGCGTTCGCCGTGCAGGGGTTCCATCGGACCATCCCATCGTGTGCGGTACCCCATTGTCTCGTCCCAGACCGGGGGCCGTCACATCCGCGCCGGGTCGTCGTGGACCAGTTCGGTGCGGGCGGGCCGTTCAGCCGACCGTGACGGGGGCTGCCGGGGGCTTGACGCGCTGGTTCATCCAGACGAAGAAGCCGGTCAGCGTGAAGACGCCGTAGAAGACGTACATGAGACCCGACGCGTAGTACCCGGCCGAGAACAGGAGCGGGACGCCGACCAGGTCGACCGCGACCCAGATGAGCCAGAACTCCACCCAGCCCTTCGCCATGCCGTAGGTGGCGAGCAGCGAACCGACGAAGATCCACGCGTCGCTCCACACCGGTTCGTACGACCCGAGGGCGCGGAACACCGGGGTGAGCAGCGCGGTCCCACCGACCATGCCGACGACCAGCAGGACCCGGGTCCGCCACGAGGCCCAGTGCGGTTCGATCACGGTGGAGGTGTCGTCGGGGCGGTGCGTCCAGCGGTACCAGCCGTAGATGCTCACGATGATGAACATGACCTGGCGGCCGGCCTGACCGAGCAGGTTGACGGGGTTCGGAGTGTCGAACAGGGCACCCATGAAGACGGTGAACAGGAGCGCGTTGCCGACCAGCCCGACCGGCCACGCCCAGACCTTGCGGCGCATCCCGCCGAGCGCGCTGAGCAGCCCGAAGACGTTGCCGATCACCTCGCGCCAGAGCACCGTCTGGTGGCCGATGACGATCTGCGCGTCGAACAGCCAGCGCACGATGCCCATGGGTCCCTCCTCGTTTCCGGACGGTGCAACGGTTGAGGACCGCCCGACATTCCGATCATGATCGGGGTACAAACATGTCCTCCACAGGGAGGACAAAAATCACCCCCGTTCTGGGTGCATGCAAAAGCATCTTGTGACTTGTCCGCACTATGGGGGACGAGTAGCGTCGTCACCAGAGCGAGTCCAGCCCGCCCGAGCAGCAGATCTGCGCTCCGGAGCCCGGCGACCACTCTCGGCACCGGTCAGCCGCGACCCCTCACCCGCGAGGTCGATGACACCGTCCCACCGGCACGACGACCCGAATCACCGAGCCGGTGGTGCTCAGCGCGCCCCGAAGCGCAGAACGGACCACTCCCATGCACAAGATCGTCACCGGCACCATCGCCGGCGCAGCCGGTATCGCCCTCCTCCTCGGCGGTGCAGGCACGTTCGCCCTCTGGAACGCCAGCGCCTCGAGCGCCGCGTCCTCGGTGAGCTCCGGCGCGCTGACCCTCAGCGCGAACAACGACGGCGCCTGGACCGACATCACGAACGGCCGCTCGACCGCGATCAACCCCACCACCGCCCTGATGGTGCCGGGCAACACGTTCCAGTTCACGCAGACGCTGAACATCGGCGCGACCGGCCAAGACCTCAAGGCGAACCTGACCTACGCCAGCCAGTCGATCACCGGCGACTCCGCGCTCCTCGCCGCGACGCAGAAGACCCTCGCCGTGACCTCCTCGAGCGCCACCGTCGTGCAGTCGACGTCGAACGCGAACACCTTCGTCGTCTCGCCGTCGGCGTCCACCTCGACCGTCAAGGTCGTCTTCACGATCACGCTGCCGTCCTCGGCGACCACCGGACAGAACGGGTCGATCAACGTCGGCGCGCTGGCCTTCACCCTCACGCAGACCGCGATCGGTTCCTGATCCACCGATCGCACTGACGCGGGCCACGACTGGCCCCTGATCCGCCGGTCGCGGCCCGCCCGGGCCCTTGCGGCCCGTCTGGGCCCCTTGTGGTCCGTCTGGGCCCCTTGTGGTCCGTCTGGGCCACGTGTGGTCCTCACCAGCAGAGGCTCACGAGCACCAGGGGACGCACATGACCGGGACACCGACGACGGCGGGCCGCCACCGCGCAGCACGACGCCACCGATGGGTCCTGCCCGTCGCGCTCGTCCTGGTCGTCGCGGTCGCCACGGCACTGCTCGGCGTCGGCGGGACCTACGCCCTCTGGAACGGCACCGCCAGCACCGCGGCCACCACCGTCAAGTCCGCGACGGCGACGATCACCGTCGGCACCCTGTCGACGATGAACACGACCGTCCTCGGACCGGGTACCGGAGTCACCGGCACCTTCGCCGTGAAGAACACCGGCTCGATCCCGCTGTCGATGCGCGTCGCGACGACGTCCACGAAGGTCGCCTCCGCGACGAACGCGTCGTCGGCGGCCGTGCTCGGCGAGCTGACGCTCCGACTGACCAACGTGTCGTCGGCGGCGGCCTGCACCGCCGGGCTGTCCGGTGCGAGCGGCCGTCTCGCCGCCTTCGACACCGGCGCCAGTTCGTTCACGCTGCAGCCCGGCGCGAGCACGGTCGGCTGTGTCGAGCTGGTCCTCGACGCCGACGCACCGCAGAGCGTGTCCGGAGCCGTCACCGACTTCACCCTCACCGTCACCGGAACGCAGGTCTCCGCATGAACCGCCGCCTCCGGCTCGTCGTCGCCGTGCTCCTCACCGCCGTGTTCGTCGGCGGTGGGTCGAGCGCCGCCTGGGCACTGTGGAGCGCGTCCGGCACCACGGCCGCGAGCGTCACGATCGGCAAGGTCACCGCCTCGATCGCCGGCACGAGCGCGCTGACCACCACCTTCTCGTCCACGGTGACGTCGGTCACGAAGCCGATCACGCTGACCAACTCCGGTTCCATCGCCGGCACCGCGACGACCACCGTGTCCGTCGTCTCCGGTAGCTCGACCGCACTCGCCCAGGCGGTCACCGTCGTCGCGTGGCCCGTGGCCTCGACAGCAGCGTGCACGACGAGCACCGCGGTCGGCAGCGGCTCGGTCACCGGCACCTGGGCGTCGCTGCCGAGCATGACGTCCAAGCTCGCCGCCGGCGCCTCGGCCATCTGGTGCACTCGCACCACGCCCAAGTCCTCGGCGCCGGCGTCCGCCACGGCCACCGTGAACGTGAACCTCACCGTGGCGAGCGGCAGCTGGACCTCGGGCGTCGTGCAGGGTGGCTTCACCCTGACCACCCCGGCGACGGCCGCGGACACCGGTCCCGCTCTGGTCTGCACGGACCACGACGGCTGGTACGTCGAGGTGCGCTGGGACGCCGCGAACCGACCGAAGGACACCTGGTACGGCGCCTTCGTCGGCACCACCGCGGTCGGCCAGAAGGCGCAGGACTACTCGGCGTTCATCACCATCGCCCCGAACGACGTCCCGGCGAGCGCCGGCACCTCCGGGACGCTCACCGTGACCGTCAAGGTCCTCGACAGCGCCGGCAATCCGACCTCGACCGTCGCTGGCAGCGGCCCGGTCACGCTCTTCACGCAGAACAACGGCGCGGCGATCCGGTGTGGCGCATGACCCGCGCGACCGCCCGTGCCGAGCGCTCCGGCGCGCGCGCCGTCGTGCACGCCGTCGTCCTCGGCGTGAGCACCGGACTGCTCCTGCTCGTCGCGGCCCTCGCCGTCGTGCTCATCGTGGTGCCCAAGGCCACCGGCTCGATGCCGCTGACGGTCTTGACCCAGTCGATGGAGCCGACGCTGCCCCCGGGCACCCTGCTCGTCGTCCGTCCCACCGCCGTCGACGACATCGAGGTGGGCGACGTCGTCACCTACCAGATCGTCTCCGGCCAGCCTGCCGTCATCAGCCACCGTGTGGTCTCGGTGTCCTCGGCGTCGAACGGCGAACGCACCTTCGTCCTCAAGGGCGACAACAACGCGGAGGCCGACCCGCACCCCGTCTCCGCCGCGCAGATCCGGGGCCTGGTCTGGTACAGCATCCCCGAGATCGGTGTCGTCAACCAGCTCGTCAACGGGTCGCGGAGCTGGCTCATCCCGACCGTCGCCGGGGTCCTGTTGGCGTACGGCGGCGTGATGATCACCATCGGCACCGTCGCGGCCGCCCGCCGGCGACATTCGACGACCGGCCACGGGCGACGTGCGACGTCCGGTCGTGGGCGGCGTGCGACGTCCGGTCGCGGGCGGCGTGCGACGTCCGGTCGTGGGCGGCGTGCGACGTCCGGTCGCGGGCGGCGTGCGACGTCCGGTCGCGGGCGGCGCGCGACGTCCGGTCGCGGGCGCCGCAGCGCATCGCACCGGGGTTCGGGGCAGGCTCCGGTCTAGGCTCGGTGGACGTGACCGACGGAGTGCAGCGAGCGAGGGAACTGCTCGACGACGCCGCACGACGGCTCCGTTCCGCCGGGGTACCGGACGAAGCGCTCGGCGAATACGCGCAGCCGAGGGCGGTGCTCGGCATCCGCCGCGAAGCGACCATGCGGTCCCTCGGCCGTGTGTGGCGCGTCGGTGCCCTGCTCATCGGTTCGTCGCTCGAGTCCGGCGGTCGGGTCTGGGCCACCGGGTCGATCACCCGTGTGACCGATCCAGGCCGAGCGCAGTTCCAGTCGGTCTCGGCCGAGGTCCGTCGGGCCTACCGCGCTGCTGCGGCGAAGGGACACTTCGCGGCCGGCGACACTGTCAACCACGGCGCCACGGCGGTCGCGTTGGACGGAACGCTCGTCGGCTCGACCGGGGTGCTCTTCGTCGAGGACGACGTGCCGCTCGTCCGCTGGTCACCGGCCGCGGGCTCCGCCGTCCCGCTCGCCGACTACCTGGCCGATCGCGTCGGGTTGCTCGTCGAACCACCGCGGGGTGCGACCGACTGACCCGCTATCGTGACGGCATGGACGGACAGCAGCCGCGCGAACGACGCAACCCCTGGTGGGCGGTGCTGCTCGTCTTCATGTTCGGGGGCGTGCTGTCGCTGGTCGCCGGCCGGATGCTGCCCTGGCAGGACCAGGATCGCCAGGACCCCGACTACTGAGGCGGGACAGCGGCCGGAGCAACGATGCGGTGCTCCAGCCGCTCGGGCTTCAGTGCACGCCCCTGGGCGGCGGGTTCACGTCGTCGTCGGAGCGGACGCTCCGCCGGAAGGCTCGGGGCAACCACGTGATCGCGGCACCGACGATGACCGCGACGATCATGCCGACTGCGATCACGCCGGTCGACCCGGCCCCGTAGTTCGACCACGGCAGCCCGAGCGCCCACTGCGCCGCGGGGCCGAGCACGAGCAGCGCGGCGGCTGGGACGACGACGACGAGCAACGACCGGGTGCCGCTCCAGGCCGGGTTGCGGAGCACGAGGATGCCGGCCAACGCCGCGGCCGCCAGGGCGCCGTAGAACCAAGAAGCGCCGGACAGGCGCCAGCCGTCGTACGCGAACCAGTCCCGGACCGAACGAACTGTCTGAGCCCATGCGTGCCGATCCGGGCCGCCTCGCCCCGAGACCACGGGCAACGGCCAACCGATGACAGCGAGGAGCCCCGTGATCGCGCTCCCCACGCCGAGCAGCACCATCCAGAACCGCGGCCCGACGGCGGGCTCGACGTCGAAGTCGGGGATGCTCACGCGGAAGACGCTACCGGGCAGGAGGCGCGATCCGGCCGCACCGGGTGCGTTCAGTCGGACTCGTCGTGCCGGTACGGCCCCGATGCGCCGGCGAAGAAGACGACCTGGGCGCCAACGCCGACATCGGCTTGGATGCGCGCCGCCGTCCGGAGCCCGACGGCGCGGGTCTCGGCATCACCGAACGGCGTCCCGACTCGTTCGGTGAGGGCACGCCAGTGCACGATCGCCTTGGCGGTGCCATCACCAGTACCCGCGGCGCGTGCAGTCCGGACGTCCCGCTCCCCGTCACGCAAGAACTCGACATCGGTTCCGGGTCGTGCACTCGGCAGCACGACGGCAGTACCCGCCTCGGCCACCGTGTCGATGCCGCCGCCGGCTCCGCACCAGACATGAGCGTTGTCGCCGAGCTCGAGTTGCACACGGCTCGCGAGCACGAACGCTTCGACGCGATGAGCGTCACGGACCGCTCCGGACGGCCAGTCGAAGTCGGGCTCCCCGCGGGAATCGAAGACGTCGTTCCACGCCCTGAGGTCGTCGCGCAGCGGCCTGCTCAGCCCGAGAGCTCCCGCATCAACGCTCCCGGTGCACTCGCGCGACCCGCGGAACCAGAGCGGGGAGTCGTCGACCATGTACTCGGCCATCACGAGGACGATCGCGCTCACCACTCGCCCAGCGTACGACGCCAGAACGGGAGGGTGCGGGAGCGGCCGGCGTGCGCGACACTGTGATCGACATGAATGCCTCGTCTGCGCACGACCACCTTCGCCGCGGCCGATGGAGCAGCGTCATCGGGCTGACGCTCGTGATCGTGGTGTCGCTCACCGCCTGCTCCGGCCGTTCGACGCCGGTCGACGAAGCTTCCGCCTGGATGGAGAACGTCCGGGATCGGTGGGCCGAACAGCCCGGTGAACTCGGCGCTGGTGCCGGGACCAACGACGCATCCAGTCGGCTGTCCCTGGGCGTCGCAGACGGCGGCGAGCGCGCACACGTCCGCGTGTCCGTCGCCTGCCAGGGACACGGAACCATCCGCATGGCCGTCTGGGGCGGTCGCATCGCCGACGGCGCAGACACCGGCAGGGAACTCGCGGCGCGCTCGGTCCAGTGCGGCCACGACGAAGACCTCTACGTCGTGACGTCGGCCGACTCGATCACCATCGGGCCCACGTCGGGCGACTCGACTGTCAGCTGGTACGCCGCCGCCTACGCCGACCGCGCAGCCGCGGCGCGCTGAGCGGAGCGTCCACCAGCCGATCGGCTCCTCGACGGACCAAGTGGCATCGCGACCACCGCGACATCGTCTTCAGTGACGACGTCGCGACCCGCGACGGTCAAGCCGAAGGCGAGGCTCCACCGCGTGAGCCGAGCTTGTGCAGACTGCGGAGGCCATGGATCCACCGGCGCGGAACGGTCTACCCGTCCCCGCACGGCTCAGACGGGCGTGACGTCATGCGCGCGGAAGCAGTAGCCGTCCTGCCCCGGTGGGTACGGCTCGACGTCGAACCGAACGCGATCCCCGGGCTGGAGCGTGTGACACCCGTCCATGCTCAGGTTCGAGAAGTGCGCGAACACCTCCGACTCGACATCGTCCGAACGGAGCGCACCCCATCCGTCTTCATCGCTCCACCAGACGCACTCGCCCTCGACGTTCTGCACGAGGGCACGTTACCGCGCAGCGTGGTCCGGGCAGATCGCCGATGCTCGCCTCAAGGCCAGTCTACTCACGCAGTTCGCCGCTGATCTGACGCGCATCTGGCTGGCGCACCACGAAACGCCCGGCCGTGCCGCGCAGCCCGGCGTCGCGGTGTCCCGATCGACGATCGGCAGCCGGACGGTTCGGCTGCTTGGGCGGGCTTTCGTTCGTTGGGCAGGCTTAGGCTGACGCCATGCGCCCAGAGGACGAGCCGGAGCGCCCGCGGTCGGACAGAGTCGTGATGCCCCGGCGCCTGTACGAGTCGATCTTCGGGTCCGCGTCGGGAGTCACTCGTCCGTCACTTGTCCCACGAACGCCGACGCCGCCGGTGCCGCCCGAGGACACGGTGCCAGCCCTCAGGGAAGGGGAGACAGACGTCTGGCTCACCGAGTGGCAGATCGAGGAAGACGGCTACGTCGTAGCGGTCGGCGATGAGATCGCCTGGGCGTTGTACGCGATGGACCAGCTGTGGGTCGGCCGCATCCTCAAGGTGCCTCGAAACGTCCCACTGCAGCTCGACTTCTCCGCCGACGAACTCACCGAAGTGGATCGAGCGACTCGGAGAGACCTCCGCGGAGCCATCGTTCGCATCGACCAGGTCTCGGTGCGGTTCGTCAACGATCCGGACAGCCGTGGCTTCTCCGTGCCCGAGACCAATGGCGGACAGCAGCACAGCGTTTCGTCACTGTCCGACCGCCGACCGCACCGCGGCAACATCATCGGGTGGATCGTCCGCGTCCGAAGCTGATGGGTACCTCGTCCGCGGCAACGCTGCCATCCGGAAGCCGGTCGCTCGCTGGTAGCTTCAGCGAATGGACACCGTGAGCGCGAAAGTACTGGGCACAGGTGCGATCGTGTTCGGGCTCATCTTCATCGTGACGTCGATCGTGCGCTTGAGTCGTCCAGACCTCGACGTCCTGCTCGCGGTTCTGAACATCGTCTTCGGCGCCCTCTTGCTCTACACCGGCTTCAGACTGTGGCGGTCCGCTCTTCGCGGAACGAAGCGCGACCGTTAGGCGATCCTAGTGACCTCCTCCAGGTAAGAGGCCAAGCCGATCCTGCCGATCTGTTCGAAGTCACCACCCCCGGTCGCGTTCAAGATCGTGGTGATGACGAAGAATGCCACGACGACGCCGATGACGACCCAGACGCCGGGAGTCACCTGTCATCGTCGCGGTGGCCCTCATCGTCCCCGGGTTGCCCGGGAGCGATGTCGCGGCCACGCTCCTGCATCACGATCCGGTGACGAGCCCCGTGCTCTCTCCCGCGCTCTGGCAGGATGCCGCTCATGGGGGACCACAGAACGACCGCATCGGTGACCGGAGCGCTGCTCGCGCTGATCGTGCTGACGGGCTGCGCCGCCGAGAGCAGCACGGCCTCGAGCGGCCCGTCGACGAGCAGCGCACAGGCCGGCACCGCGACCGGAGAGCCGACGGGCGCCGCGGGAACGTACGCTGCGTCCGGGGACGGCGCCGGCCCGGGCGGCGACAGCCCGCCGCAGTACGGGCTCAACAAGCGGCACCATGACCGCACCGACCTGAGCGCGGAGTCGGCGGCAGCGCTCGACGTCGCACGTGCTCAGGTGGAGCGGGAGCTCGCTGCGCAGTCGACCCCGGTCCTGCAGCCGGCGGTCGAGGAGATCCTCGACGGCGTCGGGGCGCCGGACCGCTGGATCGTGACGACGCAGAGCGGTGAGCAGGTGCTGTTCGAGGCGCAGGTCGAGATGTCCGGTTGCCTGATCGGCGAGGTCCATCGGGACGGCACGGCCGAGGTCACGACCGCAGGGTGGGTCCTCGACGGCGGATGCCACGCCCTCGACGGGCACTGAACGGTCCGACCGGGACCGAGCGCTCCGACCGGCACTGAGTGCTCCGACGAGCACCGAGCCCCGACAGAACCTAATCTGGTCGGATGCTCTCCCGACGCGACGCCGCCGTTCGACTCGACATCACCCTCGAGATGGCGACCCACCACGGAATCCCCTCGCGTCTCAGCGAAGGCGAACTCGACGCGATCGAACAGGATCCGCCCGCATGGCTCGTGCAGTCGCGAGCCAACCGCACGGGTGCCAAGAAGGTCTGGGTCCGCCTCGAGTGCGTCGTCTGCGCGTTCGCCGAAGAAGCGCGGCCGAAGAAGTGGTGGCCCGAGTGGGACTACCTGATGTGCGACTACCACGAGCCGTACCAGGCACCGGAACCGACCGGCGGGGTCACCCGACGAGAGGTCGAGGGCATCGGCAGCCGGTTCATCGCCCTCGTCGACGAGCGCCCGTGACCGAGCGCTTCAAGCGTCCCTGACTGACAACCCCACCGCGCCCACTGGGTACGGTCCACCCATGCCCACCGAACGTCGTCGCCTGGTCCTGCCGGGCCAGTACGGACCCCTGTTCGACGACGGTGGCCCGGCCCTCGTCGTCGAGGCACGCGAGTTCTTCACCGCTCGCCCCGTCCACCGGGCGAAGGCCCACCTCTGGTTGAGCGCCCTGCGCCACCGCATCCACGAACTCGGGGACCGTGCCGAGCACGTCCAGGTCGACACCCTCCGCGAAGCGTTGACCGGCCGCGACGACCTCGAGGCGATCGATCCGCCGTCCCGCACCCTCCGCGCGCAGATCCGGCACTGGGGCCGCGGCACCGTGATCCTGCCGAGCCGCGGGTTCGTGACCGACGAGGACGACTTCGCGGAGTGGGCGGCGCAGGGCACGGGCCGGTTCCGCATGGAGGACCACTACGAGCGTGTCCGGCGCCGCGAGGGCTGGCTGATGCGCGACGGCAAGCCGATCGGTGGGAAGTTCAGCCTCGACGAGCAGAACCGCCAACCGCCGCCGAAGGGCGCGACGACCCTCGGGCTACCCGAGCCGTGGTGGCCGGACGAGGACGACATCGACGACCAGGTGCGGCACGACCTGGACCGGTGGGAGCGGGACGGCACCGCCCGGTTCGTCGGCCGCGACGACACCCGACGGTTCGCGGTGACGGCGGACGAGGCCCAGCGCGCCCTCGACGACTTCGTCGCGGTGCGCCTGGGCGACTTCGGGCCGTTCGAGGACGCCACGTTGACGAACGACTGGACGATGGCGCACTCGCTGCTCAGCGTGCCGATGAACCTCGGAGTGCTCGATCCGCGGCAGGCGATCGACGCCGCCCTCGAAGCACACCGCACCGAGGCCGCCCCGCTCGCCAGCGCCGAGGGCTTCGTCCGCCAGGTCGCCGGCTGGCGGGACTACGTCTGGCACCTCTACTGGTGGTTCGGCGACGACTACGGAGCGTCCGAGAACGCCCTCGGCGCGCGCGGACGGCTGCCCGACTGGTGGCGCGAGCTCGACGCGTCCGAGATCGACGCCGTCTGCGTGCGGACCGCGATCGAGGGACTGCACGACCACGGCTGGCTGCACCACATCCAGCGCCTCATGGTGCTCGGCAACTGGGCACTGCAGCGGGGCTACGACCCGGTGCACCTGACCGAGTGGTTCACCGACGTGTTCGTCGACGGCACCGACTGGGTGATGCCCGCGAACATCATCGGCATGTCCCAGCACGCCGACGGCGGAATGGTCGCCACCAAGCCGTACACGTCGGGCGGTCGTTACATCGACCGGATGTCGGACCAGTGCGGGGGCTGCCGGTTCGACCCGACGAAGCGGGTCGGGGATGACGCCTGCCCGTTCACGGCCGGGTACTGGGCGTTCCTGTCGCGGGTCGAACCGGCGCTCCGTGACAACCACCGGATGGCCCGCCCGCTGCAGCAGATGCGGTCGCTGGCGGACCTCGACGAGGTCGTCGCGCAGGAGGCCCGTCGCACCTTGCCGTGACGTCACCCGGTCCCGATAGGGTCGTGAGCGTGAGCAACGAGGCATTCGACGACCGCTACGAGCTGCGCGAGTTTGCGCCCGGGACGGATCACGAGGGGGCACCGAACGCCGAGACGGCTGCGTGGATGCAGGCCGTCGGCCTCGGGTTCCACGAAGCCGATCCGGACGCCGAAGGCGCAGCCCGCATGGCGTCCCACTTCATCGCCGACGAGGAGACCTTCCTGGGCGTCTACGTCCGGAAGCCCTTCACCGGTTCCGTCGACGAGACCTGGCCCGCCGGCACCTTCACGTGGTTCCGCAAGGCGTTGAGCTGGGGCGACGGTTCGTCCGTCGACACGCAGGCCATCTCCGCGGTCACGGTCCGACCCACCGAGCGTCGCCGCGGCATCCTGCGCCGCATGATGACGCACGCGCTCGAGCGCGGTGTCGCCGAGGGCTACGCCGTGGCGTCCCTGACCGCGTCCGAGGGCACGATCTACCGCCGCTTCGGCTTCGGCAGCGCGATCCGTGAGCGTGCGGTGCGCGTGCGTCGCGAACGCGCACTCCCCCTCCTCGCCCCGACCTCGGGCTCGGTGTCCGTCGTCACGCCGCAGTGGCTCGCCGACGGCCCCGGCAAGGCGGTCTTCGAGCGCTTCCACACCCGCACGCCCGGCTCGATGGTCCGCAACGCGGGCACCTGGCCGGTCGTCTTCGGACTGCTCGGCAACGACGGGCAGAAGGCGAAAGACGTCCGTGCGGCGGTGCACCGTGCCGAGGGCACCGACGAGATCGACGGCTACGTCACCTGGCGCGTCAAGGAGGACCGGGGTTCCGACACCGCACTCGAGATCGTCGATCTGGTCTACGCGGACGACCAGGCCTACACGGCACTGTGGGAGTTCCTGCTGTCGATCGACCTGAACGACGTCGTGAAGTACAACCGCTCGCGGCTCGACGACCCGATCGTCGCGGCCCTCGGCGACAACCGCGCCTACGACGTCGACCACGAAGAGGACCACGTCTGGCTGCGCGTCCTCGACGTGGCCGCGGTGCTCGAGTCGCGGCCGTTCGCCGTCGACGGCTCGCTGACACTCGCGGTCACCGATGCGCTCGGCCACACGACCGGCACGTACCGGCTGGACGTCCAGGAGGCCCGTGGCAGCGTCACGCGCATCGCCGACGACGCCGACGTGGCCGGTTCCGACGTCCAGCTCGACGTGGCAGAGCTCGGTGCGCTGCTCATCGGCTCGGTCTCGCCCGTCACCCTGGCCGCCGCCGGCCTGGTCCGCGCTGCCGACCCCGCGTCGGTCGAGCTGCTGCGCGCGATGCTCCTGCCCCCTCGGACCCCGCACGGCATCACCTACTTCTGATCCACCGCCGGGGTCGTCGCTCGGTGCCGAGTTGTTCACTCGGTGCGAGGTTGTTCCCCCGCACGGAGTGAACAACCTCGCACCAGCCGCCCCCACACGACCGCGCGTGCGCCGCACGGCGTAGCCTCCGCGCCATGAACGACGACGCGGTGGTCGAGTGGCTGCTCGACGCGGACCCGGCACTCCGGTGGCAGGTCGAGCGGGACCTGACCGGTGCGCCGCCGTCCGTGTGGCAGCAGACCCGGGCACGGGTCGCGACCGAGGGCCTCGGGGCGGCGATGCTCGCACACCAGGACCCCGACGGGCAGTGGGCCGGCGGCGCGTACTTCCCGGCGGACTTCGACTTCGACGGTCCCGAGGCGAACGAGCCCGGACAGCCCTACACGGCGACGACCTGGTCGCTGAACGCCCTGCGCGACTGGGGGCTCGACTCCGCGGTCCTCAGGGACACGGCCGCACGGCTCGCGACGAACAGCCGCTGGGAGTACGAGGACCTGCCCTACTGGAGCGGCGAGGTCGACTGCTGCATCAACGCCTTCACCCTGGCGAACGGCGCCTGGCTCGGTGCCGACGTCGGTCAACTGGCGGACTGGTTCCTCGACCACCAGCTCGACGACGGCGGCTGGAACTGCGAGTGGATCGAGGGGTCGACCGTGTCGTCGTTCCACTCGACCCTCAACGTGATCGAGGGGCTCCTGCAGCACGAGCAGCTGACCGGCGGCACCCACCCTCGCGCGTCTGAGCTCCGAGCGGCTCGGCACCGCGGCGCCGAGTACCTGCTCGAACGACGGCTGCTGTTCCGGAAGCACGACGGCGAACTCGTCGGGCCGTGGGCGACCCGGTTCGCGTACCCGCTGCGGTGGATCTACTCGGGGCTGCGGGTCACCGACCACCTGCGCGTGGCTGCGCTGCAGGACGGCACCGCACCGGACCCTCGCGCCACCGAGGCGATCGAGGTCGTCCGTGCCGCCAGGAACGACGACGGGACGTGGACCCACGGAACGAGGCCACTGGGTCGGCAGTGGTTCGAGGTCGACGTCCCCGAAGGCGAGCCGTCGAAGTGGCTCACGCTCGACGGCACCCGCGTGCTGCGCTGGTGGGACGCGGCCTGAGCTACGCCCGGCGCCGCACCCGCGGGTCGACGAACGCGTAGACCACGTCGACGATCACGTTCGCGGTGACGATCAACAGCGCCGAGAACAGCGTGAAGCCGACGACGACCTGCAGGTCGAGCGTGTGCACGGCATCGATGAGCAGCGCGCCGAGGCCCTGCATCGAGAACACCTTCTCGGTGATGACCGCGCCGCCGAGCAGTGACCCGAGGTCGAGCCCGAACAGCGTCACCACCGGCAGGATCGCGGTGCGCAGTCCGTGCCGCACGACGACCTGGCGCTCCCGAAGCCCCTTGGCCCGAGCGGTGCGCACGAAGTCCTGCGACATCGACTCGAGCATCTCGCCACGGGTCAGACGGGCGTAGATCGCGGCGCTGATGAACGCGAGCACGCACCACGGCAGGATCAGGTGGGTGAACCAGCCGACCGGGTCGTCCGTGAACGCGACGTACCCGCTCGTCGGCAGGATGCCGAGCACGAACCCGAACAGCAGGATGCCGAGCAACCCGATCAGGTACGCCGGCGACGAGACCCCGGCGACCGCGACGGTCATCACGGCCCGGTCGACGAACGTGCCGCGACGGAGTGCCGAGACGGCTCCGCCGAACACCCCGGCGACGAGCCAGAGCACGGCGGCACCGACGGCGATCGACGCGGTGACGGGCAGGCGGGACAGGATCAGCTCGGTGACGCTCTCGTGCAGCTGGAACGAGTACCCGAAGCACGGTGCGGCGCAGGTGATCACGGACGCGCCGCTGCCGAACGTCCGACCGGTGAAGATGCCCGCCAGGTAGGCGCCGAACTGTGCGATCCACGGCTTGTCGGTGCCCAGGAACGCCTGCACCTCGCGCAGCCGGTCCGGCGTGCAGGGCTTGTCGCAGATCGCCCGCGCGGGGTTCGTCGGCAGCAGCATGAACAGTGCGTAGGTGATCGCGGCGACGACGAGCAGCACGACGGCTGCACCGAGGACGCGGATCGCGATGAAGCGGAACGTGCTCATCGGCGTGCTCCTCTCGGATCGAGGGCGTCACGCAGGGCATCGCCGAGCACGTTGAACGCGAGGGTGATGAGGAACAGGGCCGCTCCGGGGAACACGAGGTACATGGGGTCGGTCTGCACCCAGCCGACGGCGTCGCCGATGCTGCGGCCCCACGACGGCGTCGGCGGGGTCACGCCGACGGCCAGGAACGACAGCGCCGCCTCGGCTCCGATCATCGACGGGATCGAGATCGTCGCGTAGACGGTGATCGTCGCCGCCAGGTTCGGCAGCAGCTGGGTGCGGATGACGTGCCACCGGCCGGCGCCCATCGCGGTGGAGGCGACGACGTAGTTCCGGCTGACGAGCGACAGCGTCTGGCCGCGGACCACGCGGGCGACGGACGGCCAGCCGAAGAACCCGATGACGAGCACGACCAGAATGGGCTTCGGGAACGACGTCGGCACGATCGCGGTGAGGGCGATCATGAAGACCAGCGACGGGAAGCCGAAGATCACGTCGACCACACGGGAGAGCACCCGGTCGTACCAGCCGCCGAAGAAGCCGGTGGTGACGCCGACGAGCACCCCGATCACGATCGACAGGAAGGTCGCGGCGAGCCCGATGCCGAGCGACGTCCGGGCACCGTAGGTCACGATCGCGAACAGGTCGCGACCCGTCAGCGGCTCGACGCCGAACCAGTGCTCGCCGCTGATCCCCCCGCCGAAGCCCTTCGGCGCTCCGAACGAGTTGAGCGCGTCGATGTTGTACCCGTACGGGTCCTGCCCGGTCACGGCACTGATGAGCGGCGCCGCGACGGCGACCACGAGGAACACGACGATGACGACGGCCGAGGTCACGGCCCAGCGGTCCTGCCGGACGCGGCGCACCATGGCGCGGAAGCCGGTGGTGCGTCCGGACGAGGCCACGGGGCGCTCGACGACGTTGGCGGTCACGAGGCCACTCCTTCCCAGACGCGCCAGGCTTCGCGGCGGGCCGCCTGTCGCACGGGATCGGCGACGGGCGCCGCTGCGAGCAGCATGCGTGTGTAGTCCTGCTGCGGGTCGTCGAGCACGGCGTCCGTGATCCCCCGCTCGACCACGCGACCGTCGTGCAGGACGAGCACCTGATCGGCGAGCTGCCGGACGACGGCGAGGTCGTGGCTGATGAGGAGCATGCCGAACCCGAACTCGTCCTGCAGCTGCGCGAGCAGGTCGAGCACGGCCGCCTGCACGGTCACGTCGAGCGCCGAGGTGGGCTCGTCGGCGATGACGAGCGCCGGACGGAGCGCCAGCGCCCGCGCGACGGCAACGCGCTGGCGCTGCCCGCCGGAGAGCTGGTGCGGGAACCGCTCGGCCCACGACGGGTCGAGCTGCACGGCGGTCAGCAGTTCACGGACACGTTCTGCGCGGTCTTCCGCCGAGGCGGTCCCGTGCACGAGCAACGGCTCGGCGATGCTCCAGCCGATGGTCTGCCGCGGGTTGAGCGACGATGCCGGGTCCTGGAAGACGATGCCGACGCGGCTGCGGAGCTCGCGGAGCCGTCGCCCCCTGGCGGTCCGCAGGTCGCTGCCGTCGACCTCGACCGAGCCCTCGACGACGGGCACCAGGCCAGCCAGCGCACGTCCGATGGTCGACTTGCCGGACCCGGACTCCCCGACCAGCCCGACGGTCTCGCCGGCCCGCAGGTCCAGGTCGATGCCCGTCACGGTCGGTCCGCCGCGACGCGAGTACCGCACGGCGACGTCGCGCAGCTGCGCGACCAGCGGTGGGGAGGCGCGGCTCGTCTCCGCGAGACTCGCTTCGGTCGTGGGGAGACTCGCGTTCGACGACACGGCGTGCGTCCCGGGGGCCGCGTCCTGTCGTCCAGGCCGAGTCTCGGGGTCCGCAGCCGGCGTGGCGGACGCGGGACGGGCCTCCAGGCTGGGGACTGCGGCGAGGAGCTCGCGCGTGTAGTCGGCGGACGGGTGCGTGAAGACCTCGGCGACGGTGCCGTGTTCGACGGGGTCGCCGCGGCGCATCACCAGGAGTTCGTCCGCGACGTCCGCCACCACACCCATGTCGTGCGTGATGAGCAGGACGGCCAGGGAGCGCTCGCGACCGAGCCGGCGCAGCAGGTCGAGGATGCCGGCCTGCACCGTGACGTCGAGGGCGGTCGTCGGCTCGTCGGCGATCAGCGCGACCGGATCCCCGGCCAGGGCCATCGCGATCATGGCGCGCTGCAGCTGCCCGCCGGACAGTTCGTGCGGGTACGCCTTGCGGATCCGCTCGGGGTCGGTGAGGCCTGCGGCACGCAGGAGCTCGTCGACGCGCGCCGAGACCGCCGCACGATCGAGGCCCGTCGGGTGCGCCCGGATCGCCTCGGCGACCTGCGTGCCGATGGACAGCACCGGCGTGAAGGAGTTCATCGGTTCCTGGAACACGACGCCGATCCCGGCGCCGCGAACGGCACGGAGCGTGTCGTCGGAGGCGCCGACGAGCTCCTCGCCGCGGAACCGGACGCTGCCGGAGACCCGCGCCTCGGACGGCAGCAAGCCGAGCACGCTCATGGCGCTGACGGACTTGCCGGAACCGGACTCCCCGACGAGGGCGAGCACACGACCGGGGGTCAGGGTGAAGGAGACGTCACGGACGACGGGCTCCGCGTCGCCGAACGCGACGCGGAGCCCCTCGACCTCGAGCAGCGGCGAACTCACTTCGCGAGCGAGACCTTGAGGTAGTTCGGGTACGCCGGGAAGTCCGCAACCTGGAAGTTCTGCACGTTCGAACCAGCGAGGAACGACTGCTTCGCGTACGTCAGCGGGACGATCGGCGCGTCGGCCATGATCGCCTTGTCGGCCTCGACCCAGAGCTTCTGCGCGTCCTGCTGGTCGACGGTGGCGCTGGCCTTCTCGATCAGCGCGTCGACCTTCGGGTTGCTGTACTTCGAGACGTTGTAGCCGCCGCCACCGATCTGCGACGAGTCGTAGAGCGGCTGGATGTTGGCGTTCGCGCTCGGGAAGTCCGGCTGCCAGCTGAACAGCGCGAGGTCGAAGTCGGTGCCGTCGGTCGTGGCGGTGTAGAACGAGTCCGTGTCGAGCGGCTTCAGCGTGACGGTGATGCCCGCACGCTTCAGGCCGGCCTGCAGCGCCTGCGCCTGCGCGAGGTAGGTCGGGTCGTTCTGGGTGGCCAGGGTCAGCTTGAGGTCGGACACACCCGCTTCCTTGAGCAGCTGCTTCGCCTTGGCGACGTCACCGCTCGCGCCGGGCTTGTACAGGTCGTAGTCCTCGCGGCCCGCGATGCCCGGGGTGATCAGGGTCGTGGCGTACGAACCGGCGAGCGCGCCACCCGCAGCGATCCGGTACGACTTCTTGTCGACGGCGTACTGCAGGGCCTGACGGACCTTGAGGTCCTTCAGCGAGCCCTTCTGCGTGTTGATCGCCATGTAGTTGATCGGGCCGGCCTTCGACGTGACGAGGCGGTCCTGGGCGGCGGGGTTGCTCCGCACCTGGTTCAGCTCGGCTGCGCCCAGGTAGCCCGCACCGAAGGAGTCCTTCGCGTCACCGTTGTCGGCGATCAGCGTCTGCGTGACGGTCGACGGGTCCTGGCTCTCCTTGAAGACGATCTTCGACGGGCCGGCCGTGCGGACGTCGTCGGTCTTCGCGCTCCACTCCTTGTTGCGGACGAGGGTGACCTGCGTGCCCTGCGTGTTCGACTGCACTTGGTACGGACCGGACGCGACCGGCTTCAGGTCGTAGGCGCCCGTGTCCGTGCCGTCGCCCTCGGGGACCGGGGTGAACGCGGGCATCGAGGCCAGCCAGGGCCAGTCACCGTAGGCGTTGTTCAACTTGAAGACGATGGTCTTGTCGTTCGGGGTCTCGATGCTGTCGAGGGTCTTGCCGTCGAACGGACCCTTGTAGCTGTCGCCGCCGACCAGGAGCGACTTGTGGTAGCTCAGGCCGCCGGTCAGCGTGGGAGCGAACGAGCGCTCGATGCCCCACTTGATGTCCTTCGTGGTGATCGGGGTGCCGTCCTGGAACTTCACCCCGTCCTTCAGCGTGTACGTCCACGTCTTGCCGCCGTCGCTGGACTTCCCGGTGTCCGTCGCGAGGTCCGGCACGACCTTCGCGGTCTTGCCGGGCTCGACGTCCCACGTGGTCAGGCGCCGCGCGACGAGAGCGAGTGACGTGATGCCCAGGCTCTGGCTCGTCGCCGGGTCGAGGTGGAACGCCGTCTGCGGCAGCAGGATGTTGAGCGTGCCGCCCTTGGCCGTGCCGTTCGCCGCGTCGTCCGAAGAGCTGCCGCCCGAGCAGCCGGTCAGGACCAGGGCTGCTGCTGCGGCGACGGCCGCGGTGATCGTCAGGCGGTTCGGGCGTCTCATGACGGTGGTGCTCCTCGTGGGAAGGGTGGTGGCGACCGTGCTGCAGCCGCTGTGGTTGCACGGACCGGGTCGCCGGGCGGCGTCCATCCTGACACCGCGGCGGTCGCCCGTCCGAATCCCGCGTGCGACAGACGTCGCACGACGAAACAATCCAAGTGCCGTGCGACGTCCGTCTATTCCCGATGGATCTGCACCGAGTCCACCCGAGGGCGTGGGTCAGCGGTCGAACAGTCCCCCGAGGAAGTCGTTGCCCAGGTTCGAGGCCTGCTCGCCGAGTCCCGACGCCTGCTCACCGAGGCCACCGAGGAGCTGCTCGCCCTCGCCCGCGATCCCCTCGAAGCCGCCGCCGAGGTCGGCACCGAGGTCGGCCAGTCCGAGGTCGCCGATGCCCGAGGCGATGCCCTCGAAGTCGACGCCGAGGTTCGCGGCCTCTGCGAGCACGGGTCCGGCGGCGGCGCTGAGGACCGCTCCCCCGGCGACCGCGACACCGATGCCCCCGAGTGCCATCGCACCGGCACCGACCGCGGCACCGCCGGCGAAGGCGCCACCACGCCCGCCGCCGTTGCCGTTGCCGTTGCCGTTGCTCGAGCCGCCGAGGACACGGCGGATCAGGCCCGGACGGCGGACCTCGCCGCGAGTCATCGCGCGCGCCATGCCGCCGGCCGAGTCGTCGCGCAGGTGCTCGTGCGGCGGGAGTTCGGAGTTCAGGCGGTTGCGCACCTGCTGCCGCTGCGCAGGGGTGAGGCGGGCGAAGGCGTCGTGGTGGACCTGCTCGAGCTGGTCCGGCGACGAGGTGCGGAGCAGGTAGTCGTACTTGGCCAGCGCGACCTTGTCCGAGTCGGCCGGACTGTGCTGCTGCGGCTGGCCGTGCTGCTGCTGCGGCTGGCCGTACTGCTGCGGCTGGCCGTACTGCTGCGGCTGGCCGTACTGCTGCGGCTGGCCGTACTGCTGCGGCTGTCCGTACTGCTGCTGCGGCGGCCGCTGCTGGCCTCGGTCGTCGCCGGTCAGCCGGTCTGCCGCGCCGCGGACGACGTCACGCCAGTCGGTCCCGCCGGCGCGCTGCGCACCGTTGCCGGGCGCACCGTCCCCCTGCCCACGCTTCTGGAGCTGCTTGTCGATGACCTTCGAGGCCATGCCGAGGATGCGGTTGAAGTTCGCCATCCCCCGACCTTTGTGGATGCACATGTGCGCTCCCAGCGACGAACCGGCGGGTCGCCCCCACATCCGACGGGAAACCGCTGTGAGCGACGACCGGAATGTCACCGGACAGTTCGTCGTAGGCTTGACCCCGGTCGCGCCACAGCCGGAGCGCGATCCGGGCGAAAGTACGAAGCCCGGGACTGCGACAACAGTTCCGGGCTTCGATTCGCCTTCCGAGTGGAAAGCCAAGGGATGCACCAACCATCCCGAGTCCAACGCTCGGAACCGATGGTAGCCGAGCACGCTCGGCGACGCATCCCTCGGTCGAAGCTCCTCGTGTCAGCCGGCGACGACACCAGGAGGTCACCGATGTCGAACGACACCGATGATCGGTCCAGGCGTCGGGTGCCCTGGCTGGGGATCGCGAGCTTGCTCGTGACCGTGGTCAGGCTCCTGATCGACCTGTCCCGCAGGGACTGAGGACCCGGGTGTCCCGCATCGCGCTCGACGGTGCGGGACACCTGTCGTCACGCGAGTAGCTGTGCCGCTCGGACGACGAAGGCAGCCGATGCCGCCAGCCCGAGGATGACCGCTGCGAGTGAGACTCCGAATCCGGTGATCCGTTGCCCGGTGAGCTGCCCGGCGCGTGCCAGGCCGATCGCGCCGAAGACGATCCCCAGGACGCCGGGGATCGCGAACACGTTGACGATGAACCCGAGCAGCGCGAGGACCAGCCCGGCGTATCCGAACGGATTCGCTGCACGGGTCGCCCGGTCCTTGGCGATCCGTGCCTTCCGCCCTCGGAGCGGTTGCTCGGTGACGGCCGCGCGGTACTCCGACGGCGCGGGCGGACGCGGTGCCGGCTCCCACTGTGGTGTGGGGACAGCTGCAGCAGGTTGGGGTGCGAGTGCTCCCCAACGTGCTCCGTCCCACCACCGTGTGCGGTTCGAGTCTTGCGGGTCCGGGTACCACCCGGCGATCGGCAGCGTCACTGTGCTCCCCTCCGTTGCCTCCGAGGAGGCTACGGAACCGGTGTCGTCACGCGCACGCCCCAGTCGTGGTGCCACGCGGCACGCCCCGTCAGGACAGGACGCGCGCCAGGTACGCGTTGCGGAACCGGCCCGTGGGGTCGACGTCGCGCGCGACCGCGGCGAAGTCCGTCAGCCTCGGGTACGCGTCGTGCAGACCCTCGACGCTCATGCCGGAGACCTTGCCCCAGTGCGGCCGCGGGTCGAAGGGTGCGAGCGCCTCCTCGATCCGCGACACCGCGGCCGCCACGGCGGCAGCGTCCCGGCGGAACGTGAAGTGGATGCCGACCGACTGCCGACCGGACGACGGTGCGAGCCATGCGGTGTCGGGCGCGATCGTGCGGATCTCGGCGGCGATGAGGATCGGCGCGAACACCGACGCGAGTGGACGGAGGGCCTCGAGCGCCGTCACGGCCGAGGCCGCAGGGATCAGGTACTCGGCCTGGATCTCGGCACCGGTCGACGGCGTGAACGAGGACCGGAAGTGCGGCAGCCGCTCGGCCCACGGCCCGGGGACGCCGCCCTGCTCGGTGACGCCGGCGGGGTCGTTCTCCCCCGGGTGCACGGGGCCGGTGGCGGGCCGCGCTCCGAGGGCGACGAGGTTGACGGCCGGCGCAGCCTCGTCCACGCGGTGCTTCACCCAGACCTGCCGGGCGCCGCGGTGGTCGAACGAGGTGAACATCGACACCGAGTACGCGTCGGACATGACCTCGTCGAAGTGGGCGGACACCGCGTCCCACGGCAGGTCGAGGTGCACCGTCGTGGCGACCTGGAACGTCGGCTCGATCGCGAGCTCCACCGCGGTGACGACGCCGAGCGCGCCGATGGCCACGCGGTGGGCGTCGAGGGCCCCGTCCGGCGAGGACGCATCGACGTGCTCGATCGCGCCGGAGGCGCGGACGACGTCGAGCCCGACCACCGCCTGCGCGAGCGACGGGTTGCGGACGCCGGAGCCGTGCGTTCCTGTGGCGACGGCCCCGGCCGTGGAGATGTGCGGCAGGGACGCGAGGTTCGCGAGTGCCCAGCCACGGGCCTCCAGACCGGCCGCGACCTGACTGTGCGTCATGCCGGCGGCCACACGGACCACACGACGCGACGTGTCGATGTCGAGCACCGGCGGCAGGTCCTGCAGCGACACCTGCACGGCGTCGGTGTCGGCGATGGTGTTGAACGAGTGTCGCGAGCCGAGCGCCGTCAGGCGCGGCGTCGACGCGACGAGCCGCTGGAGCTCGTCCGTCGACGTCGGGTGCGCCAGCGCCGAGGCGCGGTAGGTGACGTTGCCCGCCCAGTTCGTCCGGGTGCGCTCGGTCGCGATCACGTCGCTCATCGTGGGGTCCTGACTCCTCAGAAGCCGCGGTCGAGACGGTGCCACGTCTGCTGGAGACGCAGCTCGTCGCGGAAGCCGCGGGCGGTGGTGTGCTCGTCGATGACCAGGAACTCGGTGCCGACCATGGTCGCGAGGTCCTCGACGACCTGCAGACCGACGGCCGTCGTCATGACGGTGTGGTGGGCGGCGCCGGCGGTGAGCCAGGCCTCGGCGGCGACGGGGAACGACGGGCGCGGCTCCCAGACGGCACGGCCGACGGGGAGCTTCGGCAGGGCTTCGGTCGGCGGCACGACGTCGACGACGTTCGCGGTCAGGCGGAAGCCGTCGCGGGTGTCGGAGAGCGCGACCACCACGGCCTCACCGGAGTCGGCGGTGAAGACCAGGCGGACCGGGTCGTCCTTGCCGCCGATGCCGAGCGGGTGGATCTCCAGCGTCGGCTTCGTGGTGGTGAGCGTGGGCGAGACCTCGAGCATGTGGGCACCGAGGATCTTCTCGGCACCGGGCGTGAGGTCGTAGGTGTAGTCCTCCATCAGGCTCGCACCACCGGGCAGTCCGGCGCCGGCGACGTTCATCGCACGGACCAGGACGGCCGTCTTCCAGTCGCCCTCGGCGCCGAAGCCGTAACCGTCGGCCATCAGGCGCTGGACGGCGAGGCCGGGCAGCTGCTTGAGGGTGCCGAGGTCCTCGAAGTTGGTGGTGAAGGCGGCGGACCCGTTCTGCGCGAGCAGGGTGCGGAGGCCGATCTCGATGGCGGCGCCGTCGCGGAGCGCGGCACGGCGTGGTCCGCCGTCACGCAGGTCGTCGACGACGTCGTACTGCGCGTCGTAGTGCGCCACGAGCGCGTCCACCGCGGCCGTGTCCGCCGCGGCGGCGTCCACCGCCGCCGCGAGCTCGTTCACCGCCCAGGTGTTGACCTGCACGCCGAGCTCGATCTCGGCCTCGGTCTTGTCGCCCTCGGTGACGGCGACGTAGCGCATGTTGTCGCCGAAGCGGGTGAGCTTCAGCTCGCGGACGGCGGCGGCACCGGCCGCGGCACGGGTCCAGTTCGACACTCGCTGCTGCACGCGGGGGTCCGAGACGTGCCCGACCGCGGTGGCGTGCCGGACGCCGAGGCGCGCGAGGGCGTAACCGAACTCGCGGTCGCCGTGCGCGGCCTGGTTGAGGTTCATGAAGTCGAAGTCGATGTCCGCCCACGGCAGGGTGACGTTCGCCTGCGTGTGGAGGTGCAGCAGCGGCTTCGTCAGCGCCTGCAGACCACCGATCCACATCTTCGCGGGGCTGAAGGTGTGCATCCACGTGGTGACGCCGATGACCCGATCGTCGGCGCTGGCCTCGATCAGGGCGCGGCGGATGCCGTCGGCGTCCTTCAGGACCGGCTTCCAGACGAGCTTCACCGGCAGGGCGGCGGCCAGCTCGGCGTGCACGGCCTTGCTCTGCTCCTCGACCTGGCGGAGCGTCTCCTCGCCGTACAGCCCCTGGGAGCCGGTGAGGAACCAGACCTCGTAGCCCGCCAGCGTTTCGGCGGGGTCGACGACGTGCGTCATGAGAGCGCTCCTTCGGGGTTCTGTCCGTAGACGTTCTGGTAGCGATCGAAGAGTCGATCGATGTCTGGTTGTGCGATCGGGACCACGTCCCCGCCCTGCTTCGCGATGTGCACCGTCCGGGCGACGTCCTCGCACATCACGGCGGCCTTGACGGCGTCCTTCGCGTCGCGGCCGATGGTGAAGACGCCGTGGTTCTGCATGAGGACCGCGCGGGATCGGTGGCCGGTCAGCGTCTCGACGATGCCGTGGCCGATGGAGTCGTCGCCGATGATCGCGAACGGCCCGACCGGGATCGGCCCGCCGAACTCGTCCGCCATCGCGGTGATCACGCACGGGATGGGCTCCGCTCGTGCGGCCCACGCCGTCGCGTACGTCGAGTGGGTGTGCACGACACCGCCGACCTCGGGCATGTTCCGGTACACGTGGGCGTGCGCGGCGGTGTCGGAGCTCGGCCCGTGGCTGTTCTCCCAACCGTCGGCCGGCTCGCCGTCGAGGGTGCAGACGACCTGGTTCTCGGGGGTCAGGTCGTCGCTCGACACGCCGCTCGGCTTGATGACGAACAGGTCGGTGCCGGGCACGCGCTCGGAGACGTTGCCGCCGGTCCAGATGACCAGGCCGTAGCGGACGAGTTCGCCGTGCAGTCGGGCGACGCGTTCACGGGTGGCCGCGACGGCGGCCGCGGTCGCGTCGGTCCGGGTCGCGTCGGTCTCGGCCGCGTCCTGCTGGGTCGCGTCGGTCATCGGGTCACTTCCTGCTCTGCCGGGAGGCGCGGCTCGGCTCCCGCCGTCCCCTCGCCTCGGTCGGTGGTCGCGTCGGCGCCGGGGGCGGCTGCCGCACCGGTTCCGGTCGCGTCTGGTCGGGTCGCCGCTGCCGCCACGGCCTGGACGGGCAGGGCAGCGCGGTACCGGCCGAGGTACGTCTGGAAGCCCGCGACGTCGCGCGGCTCGGGCTCGGCCACGTGCACGGCGTCCCCGCCGAACACGGTCTCCGACAGGAAGTCGGCGAGCTGCTGGTCGGTGTGCTCGAGGTACGCGGCCAGGACGGCGATGCCCCAGGCCCCGCCCTCGCCCGCTGTCTCCTCGAGGGCGATCGGCACCCGCAGTGCCGCGGCGAGCAGTCGCTGCGGAGCACCGGGCGTGCGGAAGAGCCCCCCGTGCGCGGTCATCCGGTCGACCTGCACCTGCTCGCCGTGCAGCACGTCCATGCCGATCGCCAGGGTGGCGAACGCGCCGTGCACCTCGGAGCGGACCAGGTTGCCCAGGGTGAAGCGGGCTTCGGGGGTGCGGAGCAGCAGGGGCCGGCCGTCCTCGACGTGGGTGACGGGTTCACCGGCCAGGTAGTTGAACGAGAGCAGGCCGCCGGCGTCGGGGTCGGTGCTGTCCGCGATCGATTCGGTGAGCAGTGTCGCGTAGACGGTGTCGACGTCGAGGGGCTGCCCGGCCGCTTCGGCGAACCGTCCGAAGACCTTCGCCCAACTCGCGATCTCGCTCGCGCCGTTGTTGCAGTGCACCATCGCGACGGCGTCGCCCGCCGGGGTGGTGACGACGTCGAGTTCCTCGTGCGGGGTGCTGAGCGGGTGTTCGAGGACCACCATCGCGAAGATGCTCGTGCCGACGCTGACGTTGCCGGTGCGGGGTGCGACGGCGTTCGTCGCGACCATGCCGGTGCCGGCGTCACCCTCGGGCGGGCAGAGGGGCGCGCCGGGTTCGAGCGTGCCGGTGGGGTCGAGCCACGCGGCGCCCTCGGGGGTGAGCGATCCGGCTTCCTCGCCCGCGACGAGCACCTCGGGCAGGACCGCGCGGAGGTCGGGGACGTGCTCGCCGAGCAGGCCCTGCGTCGTGGCGAGCATGTGCCCGTCCCAGTCGCGGGAGCCGGGTTCGCCGGGACCGCTGTCGACGGGTCCGCCCTCGATCGGGAACACGCCGGAGGCATCCCCGACACCCAGCACGTTCCGTCCGGTGAGTCGTCGGTGCACGTAGCCCGCGAGCGTCGTGATGCGCGCGACCTCGGCCACGTGCGGCTCCTCGTCGAGGACCGCCTGGTACAGGTGTGCGATCGACCAGCGGAGCGGGATATTGAACGAGAGTGCCTCGCTGAGCTGTTCGGCCGCGGGCCCGGTCGAGGTGTTCCGCCAGGTCCGGAACGGCACGAGCAGGTCGCCCGCTGCGTCGAACGCCAGGTAGCCGTGCATCATCGCGCTCACGCCGACCGCGCGGAAGGTGGTCGGACGCACGCCGAACTGCGCTTCGACGTCGGCGACGAGCGCGGCGTACGCGGCTCGGAGGCCGGTCTCGACGGCGTCGAGCGAGTAGGTCCAGCGGCCGTCGACGAACTCGTTCTCCCATTCGTGGGAGCCGGCGGCGATGGGGACGAGGTCCTCGTCCACCAGGCATGCCTTGATGCGGGTGGAGCCGAGCTCGATCCCGAGTGTCGTGCGGCCGTTCGCGACCTGCTGGGTGGGGTCGTCGCCCATGCGTTCCTCCAGAACTCCGTCGTCCTCCGTGAGCGCTCACATCCTGGCACGTGAGCGCTCACTCTCGCAACGTCCGGGCGCGCCGCTGGTCTCGGCTGCCCCACCGGTCGAGACACCCCGCTCAGTTCCCCCGGCCGGTCACGAACCGTCGTCCGGAGCAACTGCAGTCGACCGTTCCTGACCGGTCGACGTCCGACGCACGGCAGGTCGTGACCGCGCGACGGACGAGGGCGGCGACGACGTGCGACCCACTGGCGCCCCACATTCGCGCGTGTCCCGACCACCCGCCGCCCCGCGCCCGCGCACGTCCCGACCACCCACCGCTTCACACCCACGCATGCGGGGCTCGCCGAATCGTGCCACTCCGAACGACGGCACCGGGTACGGTCACGACACCTCGTTGCCTTCCCACCGCGCGGTCACGAACTGTCAGCTGGAGGCACGCCGAGCGACGAGTCGTGACCACTCGGCAACGGGCGGCGGGGTGTCGTGACCGCTCAGGGCCGACCGCAACGCGAACCGGAAACCGGCACCGGAACCGGCACGGGGCACCGGGCACCGGGCGCGGAACCTCGGGCACGGGGCCCGCGGGCTACGCGCCGGCGGTGCTCTCGCGGACGACCAGGGCCGGGGTGACCGTCGCCGAGGCCGCCGCGCCGCCGTCGATCAGACCGAGCAACGCCTGCCCGGCCACGCGCCCGAGCTCCTCGAGCCGCAGGTCCACCGTCGTCAGCGGCGGCCTCGAGGCGAGCGCCATCACGTCCCAGTCGTCGTACCCGGTGACGGCGACGTCCTCGGGGACCGATCGTCCGAGCTCCCGCAGCCGATCGCACACGCCGCGGGCGATCTGGTCACTGCCGCACACGATCGCGTCGACGTCGGGTGACTGCCGCGCGAGCACGTCGACGGCCTGGCGCCCCCACCGCTCCGACCACTCGCCGAACAGCGGCGGCGTGACCAGTCGCGACCCGAGCACGGATGCCGCCCCCACCACCCGACGTTCGGCGGAACGGTGCCGCGCGGGCCCAGTGACGACGGCGACCCGCTGCCGCCCGAGCGCCAACACGTGCGAGGCGACGAGTGCGGACCCGGCGGAGTCGTCGAGGGTGATCGACACGTCGTCGGCCGAGGTCGACGGCGTGAACGCGTACACGACCGGGATCGCCACGTCGATCGGGGGTCGTGCGTCGGCGGACCGCCCGGTCACGATGATGCCGTCGACCCCGCGGGCCGCGAGGGAGCGGAGGTAGTGGGCCTCGCGGACGTGGTCGTCGCGGGTGTCGCAGAGCAGCACCGCCATCTGCCCGGCGGACAGGGCGTCCTCGGCGCCGAGGAGCACCGGGATCGAGAACCGACCGAAGGAGTCGGTGGTGATCATGCCGACCGTGTAGGTCCGGCCGGAGGACAGCGCGCGGGCCCGGGCGTCACCGACGAACCCCAGCTTCTCGGCGGCGTCCTTGACCCGTGCCCGCGTGGAGTCGCGGAGCTGTCCGGTGCCGTTGAGCGCCTTCGACGCCGTCCCGATCGACACCCCGGCGAGCGCGGCGACGTCGGTGATCCGGACGGGCTGCGTGCCGCGGTCGACACCGGTGCGCTCGAGGGTCACGGCAAGTTCCTTTCCGGATCGCGGGACGTGACGATGAGCATACACAGAAAAGCGATCCCAACACTTGCGCACGCCGGATCGACGTCGTAGCGTCCCCGCCAGAAACCGTTTTCCGGATCGCTGCACGAACGGCGGCACCGGGACGGTCCCAGTCACATCGCAAGGAGGCGACATGACCACCACGCTCGCGACCGACAGCCGTGCGCACACCGCGACCCCGGTCCTCCCGACCGCCGACGCGCACCTCACGCTCCGGCCCCTGCCGACGGGCGACGCCCGGATCACCGGCGGCTTCTGGGCACTCCGGCAGGAGCGCAACGGCCGTGACGCGGTCCGCGGCGGGTACGCCCTGCTCGAGACCGCCGGCAACTTCCGGAACCTGCGGATCGCCGCCGGGCTCGAGGAGGGCGAGGCCACCGGCCCGATCTTCATGGACTCCGACGTGACGAAGTGGCTCGAGGCGGTGGCGTGGGAGTACGGCCGCGCCCCGTCCGAGGACCTGCTCGAACTGCAGCGCGAGGTCACCGCCCTGTACGCCCAGGCGCAGGCCGACGACGGCTACCTCGACTCCGTGCAGCAGATCCGTGGGAAGGGCGAGCGGTACACGGACCTCAAGTGGAGCCACGAGATGTACTGCGCCGGGCACCTGTACCAGGCGGCCGTGGCCCAGCACCGCGCGACGGGCGACACCGGTCTGCTCGAGGTCGCGGTCAAGAACGCCGACCACCTCGTCCGCACGTTCGGCGACGGCACCGCACCGGACGGCACGCCGAAGACCCGCGACGTCGACGGCCACCCCGTCGTCGAGATGGGCCTCGTCGAGCTCTACCGCGAGACCGGCAACCGCGACTACCTCGACCTGGCGCACTGGTTCGTCGACGCCCGCGGCACGGGCATCATCGAGCGCGCCGGCGGCGAACCGACGTACTTCTCCGACCGGGTGCCGAGCCGGCAGGCCACCACCGTCGAGGGGCACGCCGTCCGCGCCGTCTACCTGGCAGCCGGCGCCGTCGACGTCGCGATCGAGACCGGCGACACCGAGCTGCTGGCCGCGAGCGAGCGGCAGTTCGCCGACATGATGGCGACGAAGGCGTTCATCACCGGCGGCCTCGGCGCGCGCTGGGACTGGGAGGCGTTCGGCGACCCGTACGAGCTCCCGACCGACCGCGGCTACGCCGAGACCTGCGCGGCCATCGGCGGTGTCCAGTGGGCGTGGCGCCTGCTGCTCGCCACCGGCAAGCCGGTCTACGCCGACGCGATCGAGCGCCTGCTGTACAACGCGTTCCTGGCCGGCGTGAGCCTGGCGGGCACCGAGTACTTCTACGTGAACCCCCTGCAGCAGCGGGACCACGCGCACCAGGACGAGAACCGCTCCCCCGCCCACGGGCGTCGCGGCTGGTTCGACTGCGCCTGCTGCCCGCCGAACATCATGCGCACGTTCGCGAGCCTGGACGGCTACCTGGCCACCGCGACCGACGGCGGCCTGCAGATCCACCAGTACGCGACGGCAGAACTCGGGCCGGTGTCGGTCGAGACCGGCTACCCGCACGACGGCCGCGTGGTCGTCACGGTGACCGAGGACGGCCCGCTCGCCCTCGGCCTGCGGATCCCGGCGTGGTCGGACACGACGACGGTGCAGGGACCGGACGGTGCCGCACACCCGGAGCCGGGCACGCTGCACGTCGTCGACCGGCACTGGACCGCCGGCGACACGGTGGAGCTCGTCTTCGACACGACGCCGCACCGGTACGTGGCCGACACCCGCATCGACGCCGCCCGTGGTCAGGTCGCCATCGAGCGAGGCCCCCTCGTGTACGCCGTGGAGCAGGCGGACCAGCAGGGCTTCACGGTCGACGACCTGACGGTCGACGCGGTCGCCCCGATCACCGAGGAACGTCACGACGACCTGCTCGACGGCATCGTCACGCTGCGCGTGCCCGGACACGCCCCTGCCGGACACGAGCAGGCACCGTGGCCGTACCAGCGGATGGACGCAACCCGGTCTGGGCCCACGCGTGCCGGTTCCGACGCGTCGCGGAGCCTGCGGAGCGACGTGGCGGCCGAGCACGTGGGGGGAGGGACGGATCACGCCGTGGACGCGACCAGCGTCGACGGCGCGGCCGGCTCGCAGGGCGCCACCACGGTCCTCCCGTCGGTCACCGCGACAGCGATTCCCTACTACGCCTGGGCGAACCGGGGCGCGGCGCCGATGCGCGTGTGGCTCCCGCTGGCGCGGTGACGTGATGGACCGCAGAGCGTTCCTGGTCGGTGGTGTCGCCGGCGGCGCAGCACTCGCCCTGGCGGGGTGCTCCGGCACCCTGCCGAAGGTCGACGCGAAGGTGGCGAGCTTCGGGAAGGACGCGACCGGCACCGTGCACGTCTGGTGCCGGTCGGCGACCCAGGCCGGGCTGACGTCGGCGGTGGCCGGGTTCAACAAGGCGAACCCGAAGCTGCAGGTCGAGCTGACCCCGGTGCCCGACGGGCAGTACGTGACGAAACTCGCGACGGCCATCCGCGGCGGTGAGCCGCCGGACGTCGTGGACATCGACGACATCAACTCGCAGCTGTTCATCTTCCGCGAGGCGTTCGCCGACCTGACCGACGTCGTCAAGGGCCTGGACTACTTCGACGCGATCTCTCCGGGACACCTGCGGCTGCTCGAGTACCGCGACCGGTACTACGGGCTGCCCTACCTGGCGGACAACTCGCAGCTGTTCGTCAACACCGAGCTGTTCGACCGGGCGGGGCTCGACGTCGAGGACTCCACGAAGGACCTCGACTCGCTGCTCGCCGCGGCGAAGGCCATCCGGAAGACCGGCGACGACGTCTACGGGTGGTCGATCTCCGGCAACGCCGCCGGCATCATCGGCTTCGTCACCCAGCCGCACGTCTGGGCGACCGGTGTCGACATGATGTCCGGCGAGGTCGGCTCCCAGAAGGCGAACATCACCGGCAACGAGGCGCTGGAACGGATGCTCGAGTTCTACCGGCAGCTCTGGAAGGACGGCGCGCTGTCGAAGGCGACCTACTCGGATGCCGGCACCACCTGGGGCGCGGACTTCCGGGCCGGCAAGGTCGGGATCTTCCCGACCTCGTACGGCGCCACCGTGCCCGCGGCCACCAAGGCGATGCGGGCGAAGATGCAGACCGTGCTCATCCCCTCGTGGGACGGCAAGCGGTCGTTCTTCGACGGCGGCGACAACATGTGCATCCCGAACGGGGCGGCGAACCCGTCCGGCGGCTGGGCGTTCATGCAGTACGCGAACGGTCTGCAGCAACAGCAGGCACTGCCCGACGGCGGGTACTTCCCCACCCGCTCCGACGCCGCGACGCCCGAGTACCGGAAGCGGTTCCCGTTGGCGTTCGGTCCGCTCGACGCCATCGACGAGGGCTACGCGCCGCAGACCCTGGCGTACAACCTGCTCAACAACCAGCCGTCGTCCCCGTACTTCGCGATGTTCCGCGAGGCCGTGTTCGGCTCGGGCACCGCTGCCGCGATGAAGACGGCGCAGGCGGACTACACCCGCATCCTCGACCAGGTCCAGGCCTGACCGTCGTTCGTCCGTTGCACAGTCGCTCGTTGCACAGTCGCTCGTTGCACAGAGAGGTGCAGACATGACCACCATCTCCAACCGACGGACCGGCGCCGGCCGCCCCACCGTCGGCCGCGGCGCCGGCCGCCCGGGCCGCCCGGGCCCGTCCCGTGGGTCGCTCACGCACCCGCCGCGCGCCGGCGCCGTGCTCGTCACCCCGGCGATCGTCTTCGTCGCGGTGTTCGTCCTCGCCCCGCTCGTGTTCGCGCTCTACATCTCGTTCACGAACTGGCCCCTGATCGGCCCGTACCGGTTCATCGGGCTGCAGAACTACCTGACGCTGTTCCAGGACCCGACGTTCGTGCACGCCATCGGGTACACGCTGCTGTACACCGCGATCGTGACGGTGCCGATCCTGGTGCTCGGCTACTTCCTGGCGGTGCTCATCCGGGCACGGCGACGGGGCAGCACCCTGCTGCGGACGGTGTTCTTCCTGCCGTACGTCGTCGGCCTGACCACGCTGTCGTTCATGCTCGTGCTCGAGGCGCAGCCGAACTCCGGGGCCGTCAACATGGTGCTCCGCTGGCTCGGCATCACCGACGGCAGCACCGCCTGGCTCGTCAACGGCCCGCTCGCCACGCTGCTCATCTGCGTGCTCGTGGTCTGGGCGGTGTCCGGCCTGACGATGGTGCTCCTGATGTCGGCCATGCAGGGCATCCCCGACGAGGTGTACGAGTCGGCGCAGCTCGAGGGCGCGTCCTGGTGGCAGACCGAACGGCTCATCACCCTGCCGATGATCCGGTCGACCATCGCCCTCAGCGCCATCATCTCGGTGATCGGCTCGCTGCTCGCGTTCAACCAGTTCTACATCCTAACCCAGGGCGGGCCGGGAACCGAGACCACGACGATCGTCAACGCGATCTACAACCGGGGCTTCGTCAACCTGCAGCTCGGCGCCGCGACCGCCGAGTCGATCGCCCTGGTCGTCGTCATCGCCGCCGTCACGGTGTTCCAGTTCTGGGCACTGCGAGAGAAGGACTGAGCCATGAGCACCACGACCTCCCGTGCCGGCCTCGCGGCGCCGGACCCGTCCACCCGCACGCTGACCACCACCGGCGACGGTCACCGCCGGCGCCACCACCAGGGCAGCGTCCGGCACCCCCGCGACACCGCCGTCAAGCGCACCCTGTACGTGATCGCCGGCGTCGGGTCGGTGCTCGTCTTCGGCGTCCCGCTGCTGTGGTCGATCCTGCGGGCGTTCCAGTCCGAGGCCGTCATCACGCAGGCCGCCGACCCCGCGACCTTCTTCCAGCTCGGCTGGCAGAACTTCGCCGCCGTCTTCAGCTCGTCGTCGCACCTGCTGACCGGCGTGTTCAACTCGTTGATCGTGTCGATCGCCACCGCGGTGCTGACCGCGGTGATCGCCACGATGGCCGGGTACGGGTTCGCCCGCTTCCGGTTCCGCGGGTCCGGCATCGTGTTCGGCCTGGTGCTGCTGACGATGATGGTGCCGTTCCAGGCGATCCTCACCCCGCTGTACCTCGAGATGAACGCCATGAAGCTCACGAACTCGCTGCTCGGGCTCGTGCTGTTCTACACGACGGTGAACCTGCCGTTCGGGGTGTTCGTGATGCGGAACGCGTTCGAGTCGATCCCGACCGAGCTCGAGGACTCGGCGTTCGTCGACGGGGCGTCCCGCTTCCGGGTCGTCGTGTCGGTGCTCCGCCCGCTCCTGCTCCCCGGCGCGGCCACCGCTGCGCTGTACGCGTTCCTGGCGTCGTGGACCGAGTTCCTCGGAGCGCTCACGTTCCTGACGAAGGACTCGCTCTACACGCTGCCGGTGGCGCTGCTCAACCTGCAGACCGGAGCGTACGGGCAGGTGTCGTACGGCAACCTCGTCGCCGGGTCGGTGGTGGCGATGATCCCGTGCATCGCGCTCTACGTCGGGCTGCAGCGGTTCTACGTCGCGGGCCTGTCGTCGGGTGCGCTGAAGGGCTGACGGTCGGGTCAGCCCCGCTCGGTGCGAGGTTGATCACTCGGTGCGGCGCTCTTTGCTCGCACCGAGTGGTCAACCTCGCACCACCCGCGCGAGCGACGCCGCGATCCGCGCGAGCGCGGCCGCGCTACGCGCTGCGGCGCACCACGAGCTCGGGGGCCAGCAGCGTCTCGTCGCGCGGCTCGCCCTCGACCAGTGCCCGCACGGTGTCGAGCACCCGCTCCCCCATCGCCCGGAAGTCCTGGCGCACGGTGGTCAGCGGCGGCGTGAAGTGCGCGGCCTCGGGGACGTCGTCGAACCCGACCACCGCGATGTCGTCGGGCACGCGCAGGCCCTCGTCGGCGAAGGCGTGGAGCACCCCGAGCGCCATCTGGTCGTTGCCGGCGAACACCGCGTCGACGGCCGTCACGTCGATGTGCCGTGCGGCCGCGAAGCCGCTCGCGGGCGTCCAGTCCCCGTCGAGGACGACGGGGTCGAGTCCGGCCTCGCGCATGATCCGCACGTAGGTCTCGCGACGCACTTCGGACTCCTGCGAGACGGGCGGGCCGGCGATGTGCACGATCCGCCGGTGGCCGCGCCCGAACAGGTGCTCCATCACGAGCGACGTCCCGGCGGCCTGGTCGATCGCGACCGCGGCGACGGTCGACGCCGCCGGGGTCCGGACGGCGTCGCGCTGCACGGCGTTCGACACGACGACCGGCACGGTGACCGGCACGGTGAGCGACCCGAGGGCGTCGAGCACCCGGTTGTCCGCGGCGACGAGCACGATCGCGGCGACGTCCTGCGCGAGCAGCGTCGTGAGTGCACCGGAGAGGTCGGTCGGCGTCGGGTCCTCGGGCAGGGTGGAGAGCAGGACGTGGTAGCCGGCCGACCGGGCCGCCCGTTCGAAGCCGATCGCGGTGCTCGACGGACCGTACAGCGCGTCACCGGCGGTGATGATGCCGAGCGCGCGGCTCCGCCCCCCGGCGAGTGCGCGGGCAGCGGCGCGGGGCCGGTAGCCGAGTTCGTGGACGGCGTCGGTGACCTGCGTGCGGAACGCGTCGCGGACCGTCGGATCGCCGTTGATGACGCGCGAGACGGTCTGGTGGGAGACGCCCGCGCGCTCGGCGACGTCGAAGATCGTCGGCGCCTTCCGGCGTTTGCCGCCCGTGCCCCCTGGGGCGGTCGTGGTCGTCACGAGGCCAACCGTACCGCGCAGTCCGACGCGCGCGGCAAGATCGCGAAACGGTCACGTCGAGTTGACACCCCGTCACGGAACCCACAAGATGTGAGCGCTCACACGAGCACATCCCTCGGGGCACAGCAGCCCCGGCACCTGAGCGCGTCGAGGACGACGCGAGAGGAACAGAGGTACTTCGATGACGAAGCGCAGGATCATCGCGGGCGTTGCAGCCCTCGGCATCGCGATCGCACTCGCCGGCTGCTCGGCCGGTGGCCGTGCGTCCACCGACGGCGGCGGCAGCACCGACAACAAGGGCGCCCTGGTCGGCGTCGCCATGCCGACCAAGGTGTCGGAACGCTGGATCAAGGACGGCGACGCCGTCAAGAGCGACCTCGAGAAGGCCGGCTACAAGGTCGACCTCGAGTACGGCGACAACAAGGTCCAGCAGCAGGCCCAGCAGGTCAGCAACATGATCACGAAGGGCGCGAAGGTCCTCATCATCGCGTCGATCGACGGCGGAGCCCTCTCCGACCAGCTCGACGCCGCCGCCAAGGCAGGCATCAAGGTGATCTCCTACGACCGCCTGCTGACGGGCAACAAGAACGTCGACTACTACGTGTCGTTCGACAACGAGAAGGTCGGCGTCGACCAGGCGACGAGCCTGCTCACCGGCCTCGGCGTCCTCGACGACAAGGGCGAGAAGACCGGCGAGAAGGGCCCGTTCAACATCGAGGTCTTCGCCGGCTCGCTCGACGACAACAACGCCAGCTTCTTCTTCAACGGCGCCATGAAGACCCTCAAGCCGTACCTCGAGGACGGCACGCTGAAGATCCAGTCGGGTCAGGACCAGCTCTCGCAGGCCGCCACGCAGCAGTGGGACCCGGCAACCGCCAAGGCCCGCATGCAGAACCTGGTCGCGAAGTCCTACTCGGGCGGCACCACGCTCGACGGCGTGCTCTCGCCGTACGACGGCATCTCGATCGGCATCATCTCGGCGCTGCAGGGTGCCGGCTACGGCACCAGCGACCGTCCGCTGCCGATCGTCACGGGCCAGGACGCCGAGGCGGCGTCGGTCAAGTCGATCATCGCCGGTCAGCAGTACTCGACCATCTACAAGGACACGCGCAAGCTCGCCAAGCAGTCGGTCACCATGGCCGAGGACCTGCTCACCGGCAAGAAGCCCGAGGTCAACGACACGAAGAGCTACGACAACAAGGTCAAGGTCGTCCCGACCTTCCTCTTCCAGCCGACGGTCGTCACGAAGGACAACTACAAGGAAGTCCTCGTCGACTCGGGCTACTACACCGAAGCCGACCTGAAGTAGTCGCAACCCACCTGTCGGACAGGAGGCACGGGTCGACCCCGCCCCGTGCCTCCCGTCCGCCCCATCCGCGCGCCACGGCGCGCACCACGGAAGGCGGTCGACGTGACGGACACGATCCTCGAGATGCGTGACATCACCAAGACGTTCCCCGGCGTGAAGGCCCTGCAGGGCGTCTCGATCGAGGTCGAGCGTGGACAGGTCCACGCCATCTGCGGCGAGAACGGCGCCGGCAAGTCGACCCTGATGAAGGTGTTGTCGGGCGTCTACCCGCACGGCTCCTTCGAGGGGCAGATCCTGCTCGACGGCGCACCGGTCTCGTTCGCGGACATCAACGACTCCGAGGCCTCGGGCGTCGTCATCATCCACCAGGAGCTCGCGCTGAGCCCGTTCCTGTCGATCGCCGAGAACATCTTCCTCGGCAACGAGCGGTCCACGGGCGGCTTCATCGACTGGAACAAGACGAACCTGGCCGCCGCCGAGCTCCTGCAGCGCGTCGGCCTCAAGGACAACCCGGTCACGAAGATCGTGGACATCGGTGTCGGCAAGCAGCAGCTCGTCGAGATCGCGAAGGCACTGTCGAAGCAGGTCAAGCTCCTCATCCTCGACGAGCCCACCGCCGCCCTGAACGACGACGACTCCGCGCACCTGCTCGAGCTCATCCGCTCGTTGCAGGCCGAGGGCATGACGGCGATCATCATCAGCCACAAGCTCAACGAGATCAAGGCGATCGCCGACAAGGTCACGATCATCCGCGACGGCAAGACCATCGAGACGCTCGACATGCACGCCGACGACGTGTCCGAGGACCGCATCATCCGCGGCATGGTCGGCCGCGACCTGTCGAACCGGTACCCCGAGCACGATCCCCAGATCGGCGAGGAACTCCTGCGGATCGAGGACTGGACGGTCCACCACCCGCTCGACGGGTCGCGCGAGATCATCCACCAGGTCAACCTGAACGTGCGCGCCGGCGAGATCGTCGGCATCGCCGGACTGATGGGCGCCGGGCGGACCGAACTCGCGATGAGCGTGTTCGGGAGGTCGTACGGATCCGGCATCAGCGGGACCGTCTACAAGCGCGGCGAGCCGATCAAGACCCACACGGTGTCACAGGCGATCGACCACGGCATCGCGTACGTCACCGAGGACCGAAAGCGGTACGGCCTGAACCTGATCGACGACATCAAACGGAACATCTCCGGGTCGGCGCTCGGCAAGCTCGCCAGCTGGGGCTTCGTGAACGCGTCCGAGGAGACCACGGTCGCCGGGCAGTTCCTGAAGAGCCTCAACATCAAGGCACCGAACGTGGACGTCGTCACCGGGAAGCTCTCCGGCGGCAACCAGCAGAAGGTCGTCCTGTCGAAGTGGATGTACACCGACCCGGACGTGCTCATCCTGGACGAGCCGACCCGCGGCATCGACGTCGGTGCGAAGTACGAGATCTACACGATCATCAACAGCCTCGCGGACCAGGGCAAGGGGGTCATCGTGATCTCCTCGGAGCTCCCGGAGCTCCTCGGCATCTGCGACCGCATCTACACACTCTCCGAGGGCACCATCACCGCCGATGTGCCCCGCTCCGAGGCCACCCCAGAGGTCCTCATGCAGTACATGACCCAGGAACGGGAGACCCCTGTCAATGAACGCGCTTAAGTCCGCCGCCGGCTACCTCACCGGGCAGCTCCGACAGATCGGCCTGTTCATCGCGCTGATCGTCATCGTCGTCTTCTTCCAGGTGACGACCAACGGGATCACCCTGGCCCCGATCAACGTCTCGAACCTGATCGTCCAGAACAGCTACATCCTCATCCTCGCCATCGGCATGGTGATGGTCATCATCGCCGGGCACATCGACCTGTCCGTCGGGTCGGTCGTCGCCTTCACCGGCGCGATGGCCGGTGTGATGATCACGCAGTGGCACGTCCCCTGGCCGATCGCCGTCGTGCTGTGCCTGGTCGTCGGTGCGCTCGTCGGCGCCTGGCAGGGGTTCTGGATCGCCTACTTCGGGATCCCGGCGTTCATCGTCACCCTGGCCGGCATGCTCGCCTTCCGCGGTGCGGCGCAGATCGTGCTGCACAACCAGCAGATCTCGCCGTTCCCGGACGGGTTCCGTGCCCTCGGCTCCGGCTTCCTGCCGTCGTTCGGCACCACCGGGTACGAGCCGCTCACGATGGTCCTCGGATTCGCCGCCGCGGCCGTCATGGCCGTCACGGCGTTCCGCGGCCGAGCCACCCGCCGCAAGTACCAGCTCGAGAGCGAACCGTTCGCCTGGTTCATCGTGAAGCTCGTCTTCGGCGTCGTGCTGGTCGTCTACGTGGCCCTGCTGCTCGCGAGCTACAACGGCACCCCGATCGTGCTCGTCATCCTCGGCGCGCTCGTGGTGATCTACTCGGTCATCATGCGGAGCGCGGTGTTCGGCCGCCACGTCTACGCCATCGGCGGCAACGCCCTGGCCGCGCAGCTGTCCGGCGTGAAGACGAAGCGCGTCACGTTCATGCTGTTCGTCAACATGGGTGTCATCTCGGCCCTGGCCGGCGTGGTCTTCACCGGCCAGCTCAACCTGGCGGCGCCCGGTGCGGGCAACGGCTTCGAGCTCGACGCCATCGCCGCGGTGTTCATCGGTGGCGCAGCGGTCACCGGCGGCATCGGCACGGTGCCCGGCGCCATCGTCGGTGGTCTCATCATCGGTCTGCTCAACAACGGCATGTCGATCCTCGGCGTCGGCACCGAGTACCAGTCGCTCATCAAGGGCTTGGTCCTGCTCGCCGCCGTCGCGTTCGACGTGTTCAACAAGCGTCGGGCAGCCGCCGCGCGCAAGTAGGGCCTCCGCCGCTCCCCGAGACTCGGGCTGAGCGACACGACTCGCGTCACCAGGCGCGAGGTCTGTCGCCCAGCCCGAGTCTCGTTGCGTCAACGGGACAGGACCGCCCACCCCCTGGCCGGGAGGCGCAGGGTTCCGTCACGCAGGTCCGCGCCGCCCGCCTCCACCTGCGTCGCATCCGCCGCGGGCACCTCGACGGGATCGGCCGACAGGTTCAGGGCGGTCACCACGGCCGCGTCCGACGTCGCGGTCCGCAGGACGACCGCCGTGTTCGTCAGGTGCACGACGTCAGTGTGCGCCCGGTGCAGCCACGGGTTGCGGCGGCGCAGGGCGATGAGGGCCTCGTACGCGTGCGTCAGGTCGCCCGCCGCGGGTGGCGTGTCCGGGAACTCCGGTCGGACCGCGTCGTCGCCGCCCTCGCGTTCCTCCTTCACGCCGGTCCAGCCGTACTCGTCGCCCGCGTAGACGATCGGGGTGCCGGCGACGGTGAACAGCACCGCGGCCGCGTGCCCGGCGAGCTGCTCCCCCACGGCGCTCGCGATGCGGGTGACGTCGTGGTTGCCGATGAAGGTCGTCGGGGCGAACGTCTCGAGCAGGGCGTCGTGCCGCTCGATCGCGTGCGCCAGTTCGTGGCCGTTGCCGTCCGCGATGCCGTGCCAGATGCCCTGCCATAGTTCGTACTGCGTCAACGAGTCCATGGTCGACTCCCGCGCGATCGCCGCTGCGTCGCCGTGGATCACCTCGCCGCTGAACCACGCGTCCGGGAACCGCTCGCGCACCCGCGGCAGCACCCTGGCCCAGAACGCCGGTGGCACCGCGTAGGCAGCATCGAGGCGCCAGCCGTCGATCCCGCGCTCCAGCCAGTGCGTCATCACCTGGACGACGAGGTCCTCGGTCGCCCGGCTGTCGTGGTGCAGCGCCACGAGGATGTCGTGCCCCTCGAACAGCCCGACGGGCACCGGCCGCCCCGGCGTCCACCCCGACCAGTCGATCGCGAACAGGTCGGCGGTCGCCGCGTCCGGCCCTTCTTCCTCGAGGGCCCGGAACGCCGGGTGTTCACGGCCGACGTGGTTGAAGACACCGTCGAGCAGGACCCGGATCCCCCGCTCGTGTGCCGCGGACACCAGACGGTCGAAGTCGGCGTCGTCGCCGAGCCGGGGGTCGATCCGGAAGTGGTCCACCGTGTCGTAGCCATGGGTGGAGCTCGCGAACACCGGCCCGAGTACCAGGCCGTTCAGGCCGAGGTCCACCACGTGGTCGAGCCAGGGTTCGATGCGACCGAGACGGTGCTCGACGGCGCGCTCCTCGACCGGCACCCCCGGGCGGACGTCCGCCCCGACGAACCCGAGCGGGTACACGTGCCACCACATGACGTGCGGGACCCACGCGGGCTCGGGCGGACGGATCGGTGCGGTGTCGGTGCTCACCGCTCCGATGCTGCCAGCCGCGCCTGTGCTGGGCGCTCCCGTGCTGGGAACGGACAGGGACAGCAGGACGAGGATGTGGGCATGGGACGTGCGATCAGGACGGAAGCGGACGCTGCGGCGTCGGAGTCGGCACAGGCTGATCGGACCTGTGCGTCGTGCGGCCGTCGGATGCCGTCGTCGGCAGCGCCGGAAGCCAAGTGGTGTTCCCGCGCCTGCCGTCGCCACGGAGTGGACCAGACGGACCTGGCACTCGAACGGCGCATCGACGAGCTGCTCGCCGCACGGGCACGCACCTCGAGCATCTGCCCGTCCGAGGTCGCGCGGTCGCTCGAACCGGACGACTGGCGCCCGCTCATGGAACCCGCCCGTCGGGCAGCCCAGCGCATGATGGCGCGCGGCGAGGTCGAGATCACCCAGGGCGGCTCCGTCGTGGACCCGTCGACTGCGAAGGGTCCGATCCGTATCCGCCGACCGCGGTGAGCCGCGGGCCCTCAGAGGCGCTCGTGCAGCGTGCGAACGAGCCGCTCGAGCGCGGTGACGAGTGCAAGCGTCTTCTCCTGCGTCACCCGTGACGACGAGTACTGGAAGTGCGTCTTCTCGTCTGTCAGACGCTTGAAGTGCAACCCCGGCCGAGTGTCCGGCGCGCAAGCTTCGTCGAGCAGCCGTCGCGCCGCCGCGTGGTCATCCCCGATGTGGTGGTACCCGAGTACCGCACCGCAGATCGCATCGGACGCTGCGATGCCTCCGAGTACGGCATTCGCTCCGGCGGTCTTCCAGTCAGCGTGACTGGCCGACTCGACGTACATCTGGGCGACTTCGAGGTAGGACGCCGCCTCGTCTCGTCGCATCTCGACGGCTCGCCGGTCAACTGCCCGCACTCGACGGGCCATCAGATGAGCGTCCTGATCTCCTCGCCGAAGACGGTCCGGGCCTCGTCACGCCACGAGCCGACCAGCGGGTCGCCCTCGGCGACGAATCGGCGGAGGTCTGCACGGGTGACGTCGAAGACCTGACACTCGTTCCCGGTCCATCGCCGGACCAGATCGCCGAGGCGGACGACCACTTCGGTGTCGACGGTGTCAGCGAACACGACGAGCAGATCGAGGTCGGATGCGGGGGTGGCGGTGCCGCGAGCGACGGAGCCGAAGATCGACACCGAGAGCACCCCCGCACCTGCAGACTCGACGAACGCTGCGATCCGACGCTCGAGTTCGTCACCAGCATCGAGGCCGAGTTCGACCGCTGGCCAGAGCAGGTGCTCGCGGTTCACCCGGTACGCCGAGTGCTGCAGGCCACGTTCCACGCAGACGAGGCCCGCTTGCTCCAGCTTGTCGAGTGCCCGCTTGATGCCGGTGTGCTGTGCGGCGCCGGCGACTCGCGCCACCTGGCGGCCGGTCATGCCGGAATCGGTCCGGGCGAGCACTCGGAGTGCGTCTGCCTGGGTGGCACCGAGGAGTGTGGCGAGTGGTTTCACGAGTTGCATGCTGGCCTCCGGAAGCAGTGTACCGATTTTGAGTCCACATGGTGCGGATTCGTGTACACCGCCCGGTCGCCGCCCGCGGTGAGGGAACACCTGTCGTGCACCGTCGGTTGGGGACGGGGATGACTGCAACCGGATCGACCGAAGCGACCCCCGTCCAGCCCCGAGCCCTCGTCGTGGGAGCGAGCGGCATCACCGGGTCCGCCCTGGTGAGCCACCTGCTCGACCTCGGCTGGGACGTGACCGCGCTGTCCCGCCGACCGCTCCCCCAGCAGGACGTCCGGACCGTCGCCGCGGACCTCCGCGATCCTGACAGCCTCGGCGCCGCGCTGGCAGACGAACGCCCCACGCACGTGTTCTTCACCGCGTGGCAGCGCCAGGAGACCGAAGCCGAGAACATCCGCGTGAACGGGGGCATGGTCCGCGACCTGCTCGCCGCACTCGCGCACGCCCCGCTGGCGCACGTCGCGCTCGTGACCGGGCTGAAGCACTACCTCGGCCCGTTCGAGGCCTACGCCGCGGGTGAGATGCCGGACACGCCCTTCCACGAGGAAGAGCCCCGCCTGGACACCCCGAACTTCTACTACGCGCAGGAGGACGAGCTCTTCGCCGCCGCCGAGCGTCAGGGCTTCACGTGGTCGGTGCACCGCTCGCACACCGTGATCGGCCACGCCGTCGGCAACGCGATGAACATGGGCCTGACGATCGCGGTGCAGGCGACACTGGCGAAGGAGCTCGACCTGAACTTCGTGTTCCCGGGCAGCGAGGCGCAGTGGAACGGCCTGACCGACATGACCGAGGCGGGGATCCTCGCCGAGCAGATGGTGTGGGCGGCGACCGCACCCGAGGGCGCCGACGAGGCCTTCAACATCGTCAACGGCGACGTCTTCCGGTGGCGCTGGATGTGGCCGCGCCTGGCTGCACACCTCGGCGTCGACCCGGCGCGTGTGGTCGGCTACCAGGACGAGCCCCGTCCGCTCGAGCAGCAGATGGCGCCGTACGAGTCGGAGTGGGCCGGCATCGCCGAGCGACACGGTCTGGCGGAGGCGGACATCACGCGGCTCGCCTCGTGGTGGCACACCGACGCCGACCTCGGCCGCGCGATGGAGGTCGTCACCGACATGGGGAAGAGCCGCGAGGCCGGGTTCACGGCCTTCCGTCGGACCGAACGCGCGTTCGCCGACCTGTTCGCGCGCTACCGGGCCGACCGACTCATCCCCTGAGTCGTCGGCCCGGAACAGCGGGCTACAGCGCGAGCAGGAGCACCACGAGTGTCGCGACCGACAGCACCAGCAGGACGACGGCGCCCTGCAGGTCGCGGTCGTGCGCTCGGAGGTGTGCCACCACGGCACCGACGAAGTAGACCACCGCGCCGATGGCTGCAGCGATGGCGAGCGGCACCCACCAGATGCCGATGACGAGCCCGGCGGCAGCGGCGACCTCGAGCACCCCGAGCACGGTCATCTGCGCGGGCGTGACGTGCACGGCCTGCATCGAGGCGACGATCTTCGGGTTGCGGACGAGTTTCATGACGCCCGAGCCGAGCAGGGCCACGGCGAGGACGAGGGACAGGACGACGGCAGCGATGTGCACAAGGAGCTCCAAGTGGTGAAACGGATGGTTATCCCCGTTTCAAACCGGAGACTGCTCTCCGTATTCCCGGCCACGCGATCTAGGCTCGGGGCATGACCCGCCGAGACGTCGCCCGGAACCGTCAGGCGCTCGTCGACGCGGCCCGGTCCGCGTTCACCGACCACGGCCTCCAGGCTGCACTGGAACCGATCGCGGTCGCAGCGGGACTCGGCAACGCGACCCTGTACCGGCACTTCCCGACCCGCGCGGCGCTGTGGGAAGCCGTCCTGGTCGAGCCGATGCACGAGGTGCTCGACCTCGTCGAGCACTGCCGCGAGCTGTCCGCCTCGGACCCGTGGGAGGGCTTCTCGACCTTCGTCCGCGAGACGGCGGCGATCGAGGCGCGCCGCACCGGGTTCAGCGAACTCATGACCACCGACTACCGCGACGCTCCGGAACTCCTCCGGCTCCGCATCGCCGTGCAGGACGGGATCGACGCCCTCTTCACAGCCGGACGGGCGGCCGCGGTCATCCGGGCCGACGCCACCCTGGCCGACGTCGCACTCCTGCAGCTGTCGATCGCGGAGACGATCCGCACCTTCGGCCGGGTCGCACCCGAGGCGTACCGACGCTGGGTGGACCTGGTGCTCGACGGGTTCCGGGCGGCGGACGTCCCGCGCGGCGTGCTGGCCGGACGCCCCCTGCGCGGCGACCAGGTCCGTCGGGCACTGGCGGAGCGCCACCAGCCCGCCGGCCGTCAGAAGGCGTAGCGGATTGGACAGGACGGCAGGTGCTCGGCGACGAGCTCGCGGAAGCGCTCGACGAGCTGTCCCTTCATCCCGGACCGGTAGCGGACGTTCACCGCGCCGTTCTGCGACACCTTCTGCTCCTGCAGGTCGGGGCGCCAGAGCAGGTCCTCGGCCTTCGGGTGCCAGCCGAGGTTGACCTCGTGCAGGGGTTGGTTGTGCGTGAGGAAGATCACCTCGGCCGCGATCTGTGCCTTGGCGGCCGGTGACAGTACGTCGTCGACCTGCCGCAGCAGCTCGGTCCAGTCGGACTCCCACGTCGGGGTGACGATGACGGGCGAGAAGTTCAGGTGGACCTCGTAGCCGGCGTCGACGAACTCGTTCACCGCAGCGATCCGCTCGGCGACGGGACTCGTCCGGATGTCGGTGACCTTCGCGGTGTCGTGCGGCATGAGCGAGAACCGGATGCGCGTGCGGCCCATCGGGTCCCAGTCGAGCAACTCGCGGTTGACGTACTTCGTCGCGAAGGACGCCTTCGCGGTCGGGGTCATCCGGAACAGGTCGCACAGGTCGCGGACGTTGTCGCTGATCATCGCGTCGACCGAGCAGTCGCTGTTCTCGCCGATGTCGTACACCCACGACTCGGGATCGCACTGGTTCGGCTCGGTCTTCGGTCCCTGCTTCGCGATGTTGCGAGCGACGTGCTTCGTGATCTGGTCGATGTTGGCGAACACCGTGACGGGGTTGCTGTAGCCCTTGCGCCGCGGCACGTAGCAGTAGGCGCACGCCATCGCGCAGCCGTTCGCGGTGGACGGCGCGATGAAGTCGGCGGAGCGGCCGTTCGGTCGCGTGATCAACGACTTCTTCACGCCGAGCACCAGCGCCTCGGTCTTGATCCGGACCCACCGCTGCACGTTGCGCTCATCGCCGTGCACCTCGGGGATGTTCCAGTGGGACTCCACCGGCACGATCTCGGCGTCCGGCCAGCGCCCGATCACCTCTTGCCCGCGCTGCAGTTCGAGTGCGGCGGGCTCGGCGTAGATCCGGCGGACGTCGAGCATCGGGCGGGCGCGGTCGTTGCTCATCGACTCCTGTCTACTGGGGACCAATGACGGTGCAGACTCGGGGCATGACCGCCGAACCCGACGACCACTTCTTCGTCGTCGACGGCCGACGCTGGCGCCGCACCGATCCGGCCCTGCCCGAGGAACTCGCGGCCGAGCTCCGATCCCACCTGGGGCGCGGGCGCAACGCGGTGAAGACCGCGAAACGCGCGGGCGACGATGCTGCGCTGGCCGCGGCACGGCACCGGAACGGGCTCGCGAAGCACGGTCTGGGCGAACGCGGCCCGGAGTGGTGGACGCGCCCCGAAGCCGATCGGATCGCCGACGCCGAGCAGGCCCTGGCCGACCTGGACGCCCTCGACGCCGACTGATTGTTCCCATGACGCCCGTGGTGGAAAGCGGAATCGGGCGTACCTGGTCGGGAGTTCCGACCAGGTACGCCCGATTCGACCAGGTACGCGCGGCTACGCCTCGGTGTGCCCCAGGTCGGGCTGCACGAGCAAGTGGGCCGTCCGGGACGCCGCCGCGTGCAGCTCGAGGACGACGAGCTCGTTCCGGCCCTGGCGCAGGACCGGGCCGGGGATCGCCAGGGTCTGCTGCGGGCCGCGCGACCAGTACCGACCGAGGCAGAACCCGTTCACCCAGGCGACACCCTTGCGGAAGCCGTCGAGCGCCAGGTAGCGGTCGTCCGCCGCGTCGAGGTCGAACGACCCGGCGGCGAAGGTCGGCCCCGCGAGCACCTCGCCGTCGGTCGGCTCCGCGGCGGACAGCGCATCGAGGGCGGACGGTGCGATCGGGTCGAGCGCCAACGGTGCCGCGGTCCAGCGCGAGAGCGGGACACCGTCGACGGCGACGCCGCCGATCAGGCCCTTCGGTTCGCCGATGCGCAGGCCGTAGTCGACCCGGCCCTGGTCCTCGACGAGCAGTTCGAGGGTGCCGGTCACCGGCGGCAGGACGATGGCACGGTCGTGGTGCTCGCGCTCCAGGACACCGACGACGACTCCGTCGACGGACACGACCGCGCGGTCGCGGACCTCTTCCCCGACGGTCAGCACGCCGCCGGTGGGCAGGTCGACCTCGGCCCGGTACAGGACGAAGCCGCTGGCCGCACCGAGGGCGTCGAACGTCGGCGGCTCGTCGTGCGCCGACCACGTCGTGAGCGTGGGCAGCAGGGAGCGGAGCGACGCGACGCGGTCGAGGCGGACGGCGAGGTCCGATGCGGGGGCGACCCGGGCCTCCCGGTCGCCCGAACGGTCGTGGGATCCGAGGCGACCCGACCCACCCGGCTCCATGGATGCCGGAAGCGGCGGGACGGGCGCGTAGCGCTCGATGACCGCGCGGAAGGCGTGGAACTTCGACGTCGGCCGACCCGCCTCGTCGAGTGGGGCGTCGTAGTCGTACGACGTCGCGATCGGCCGGTACACGCCCTTGTCGTTCGCGCCGTTCGTGAAGCCGAAGTTCGTGCCGCCGTGGAACATGTAGATGTTGACCGAGCCGCCGGCGGCGAGTAGGACGTCGAGGTCCTCGGCACTGGCGGACGCCGGCGTGGTGTGGTGGTGCTCGCCCCAGCTGTCGAACCAGCCGTCCCAGAACTCGGAGCACATCAGGGGGCCGGTGGGCTGGGCCTGCCGCAGGCGTTCGAGGCGCGCGGCGGACCGCGAGCCGAACGAGCCGGTCTTGTGCAGCGACGGCAGCGAGCCGTCCTCGAGCATCGTGCCCATCGGCTGGTCGACGCTCGTGAACGGAACCGTCAGGCCGATCGCGCGGTGCATCCTCTCGAGCTTCTGCAGGTACACGGAGTCGGAGCCGTACGCGCCGTACTCGTTCTCGACCTGCACGAGCACGATCGGGCCACCGTTGTCGATCTGCCGGGGTACGAGGACCGGTGCGAGCTGCTCCAGGTACTGCGAGACCGCTGCCAGGAACCCGGGCTCGTCGCGCCGGACACCCACGGTGCCGTCGGCGAAGAGCCAGTACGGCAGGCCGCCGTTGGTCCACTCGGCGCAGATGTAGGGGCCGGGGCGGACGATGGCGTGCATGCCCTCGGCCGCGACCAGGTCGAGGAACCGGCCGAGGTCGAGGCCGCCGGTCAGGTCGAAGACGTCGGGCGACGGAGCGTGCGCGTTCCAGGCGACGTAGGTCTCGATGGTGTTGAGGCCCATCAGCTTCGCCTTGCGGATCCGGTCGGCCCACAGGTCGGGGTGCACGCGGAAGTAGTGGATCGCACCGGACAGCACGCGGTGCGGCTCGCCGTCGAGCAGGAAGTCGGTGTCGCCGATGGCGAATCGCATGAGATGACTCTTTCAGACAGCGGGGTCGTGCGGACGACGTCCGCACGACCCCGGGGAGTTGGTGCCGGTGCTACTTGGTCGAGACCGTGAAGCCCTGGTCCTTGCCGTACTTGGCGAGGGCCTTCTGCCAGGCCTCGAGGCCCGCGTCGAGCGAGGTGCCGTTCTCGTACGCCTGACCGACGGTGTCGGCGTAGACGCTGTTCGCGTACACCTGGTACGGCAGGTAGGTGAAGTCGTTGTCCGAGGACTTCGACGCGTCGACGAGCACCTTGTTGATCTGCTGCCCACCGAAGTAGGACGGCTTCTCGTCGAGGAAGGCCGACGAGTCGAGGTCAGCGGTCGTCGAGGGGAACCCACCGGACTTCATGAAGACGTCGGTCGACTCCTTGGACGAGTTCAGCCACTTCAGGAAGCCCGCGGCGAGGGCCGGGTTCTTCGACTGCTTCATGACGACCTCGGCACTGCCGCCGTTGTTCGCGGTCTGGGCGGTGCCACCGTCGTAGGTCGGCATCGGAGCGACACGCCAGTCACCCGAGGCCTGGGCGACGCCGGACTCCAGGTTGCCGGGCATCCAGGCGCCGGTGATCATCGTGGCGATCTCACCGTTGCCGAGCTGCTTGTACCAGTCGTCGGTCCAGCCGACCGTCTTCGACAGCAGGCCCTGCTCGACGAGCTCGTTCCAGGTGCTCGTCCACTTCTTGCTGCCGGCGTCCTGCAGGTTGATCGTGACCTTGTCGCCGTCGGTGGTGAACGGGGTGCCACCGGCCTGGGCGATCATGCTCGTGGTGAAGCCGGCGTCGCCGGAGTCGGCCGCGATGTAGGCGTTCGGGTCGGCCTCGTGCAGCTTCTTCGCGGCGGCGACGTACTCGTCCCACGTCTTCGGCACGGCGATGTCGTGCTTGTCGAAGACCGTCTTGTTGTAGAACAGCGCCATGGGGCCGGAGTCCTGCGGCAGGCCGTAGACCTTGTCGTCGATCGACACCGAGCTCCAGGTGCTCTTCGCGAACTTGTCCTCGAGCGAGTCGAAGCCGTAGCCGGACAGGTCGAGCAGCGAGTCGGACAGGGCGAACTGCGGCAGCGCGAAGTACTCGACCTGGGCGACGTCGGGGGCGCCCGAGCCGGCCTTCACAGTGTTCTGCAGCTTGGTGTACTGGTCGGCGCCGGTGCCGGCGTTGACGAGCTTGACCTTCACCTTGGGGTACTGCTTCTCGAACGCGGCGACCTGGGCCTTGGCGGAGGGGGTCCACGACCAGTAGGTCAGGGTGCCACCGTCCTTCAGCGCCTTGGTGATGTCGTCGGACGAGCCACCGGAGGACGAGCCGCCGGACGCGCAGGCGGTGAGGGCGATCGTGGCGGTGACGCCGATGGCGAGGGCGCTGAGCCCGCGCCGGAGACGCTTGTTCATGGGGGTGCCTTTCACTTCTTCGTGGAGAGGGGGTAGGGCTGCTGTGTTCCGGACCGGAGGGCGCGTGGCGGGGTCGCCACGGGCCTCCCGTCCGACGGATCAGGCCTTGACGGACCCGGCCGCGAGGCCGGACTGCCAGAAGCGCTGGAGGAAGAGGAACGCGACCACGATCGGGATGATCGTGAGGAGCGATCCCGTGACGACGAGGTTGTAGATCGGCTGCGCACCGGAGCCGGTGGCCTGGGCGTTCCACTGGTTCAGGCCGACCGTCAGGGGGTACCACTTCGGGTCGCTCAGCATGATGAGCGGCAGGAAGTAGTTGTTCCAGGTGGCGACGACCGCGAAGAGCAGGACGGTGACGACACCGGGAGCGAGCAAACGGAGCGCGATGGTGAAGAAGATCCGGAACTCGCCGGCGCCGTCCATGCGGGCGGCCTCGAGGAGTTCGGCGGGGATCGCGTCGACCGCGTAGGTCCAGATCAGGTACATGCCGAACGGGCTGATGAGCGACGGCAGGATGATCGACCACGGGGTGTTGGTCAGGCCGACCTGCGAGAAGAGCAGGAAGGTCGGGACCGCCAGGGCCGTGCCGGGGACCGCGATGGCACCGAGCACGATGGCGAACACCGCCCGGCGTCCGGGGAACTGGAACTTCGCCATGCCGTAGCCCGCGACGGTCGCGAGCAGGGTGGCGCCACCGGCACCGACGACCACGTAGAGCAGAGTGTTGCCGAACCACTGCAGGAATATGCCGTCGTTGTAGGTGACGGTGTCGACGATGTTCTGCCAGAGGTTGAAGTCCCCGCCGAACCAGAGCCCGAACGTGGAGAGCAGCGACGCCTGCGTCTTCGTGCTGTTCACGAGCAGGTAGAAGAGCGGCGCGAACGAGTAGACGACGAAGACGACCATGACCGCGGTCAGTAGGCCGGAACGCTTCGGCTTGCGTCCGTCGACGTGCTGCTCGGCCTTCCGCTCGGCCTTCCGCTCGGCCTTCCGGGAGGCGCGGGTCGAGCGGGTGCGCGGGTCGCGCTGCGTCGTGGTCGCCTCGGTGACCGTGGCCGGCCCGGCGGCGCCGGTCGCGGGGTGCTGCATGGTGCTCATCGGTTCTCCTGGCGGGTTCCGCGGACCTGGACGACGTAGGCGATCACCGCGGTGATCACGCCCATCACGATCGCGACGGTGGCGGAGTAGTTGAACTGCTGGCCGCTGAAGGACAGCGAGTAGGCGTACATGTTCGGGGTGAAGGCGCTGCCGATGACGTTCGGGGCCAGGGTCTTCAGCAGGTTCGGCTCGTTGAAGAGCTGGAAGCTGCCGATGATCGAGAAGATCGTGGCGATGACCATCGGGCCGCGCAGGGCCGGGAGCTTGATCGAGAAGACCGTGCGCAGGGGGCCGGCGCCGTCGAGCTCGGCGGCCTCGTACAGCTCACCGGGGACCGTGCGGAGTGCGGCGTAGAAGATCAGCATGTTGTAGCCGAGGAACTCCCACGTGACCACGTTGCCGATGGAGGTCAGCACCCAGCTGGGGCTGAACGGCTGCAGCAGGTCGATGCCGAGTGCGTCGTTCGCCGCACCGGTCAGGCCGAACTGGTTGCCGTAGATGAAGCCCCAGATCAGGGCCGCGACGACACCGGGGACGGCGTAGGGCAGGAACACCGCGATGCGGAAGAAGCTCGTGCCCCAGAGCCGTGCGCTGTCGAGTGCGAGGGCGGCGACGAGTGCGAGCCCGAGCATGATCGGGACCTGGACGACCAGGAAGATCGCGACCCGACCGAATCCGGACCAGAACTTGGCGTCCTGGAAGAGCTGGACGTAGTTGGCGAACCAGACGAACTGGTTGCCGCCGATGAGCTGGTCGCGGAACAGGCTGAGCCACAGGGCGTAGCCGATCGGGACGATGAGCATGGCGATCAGGACGACCACGAAGGGGCCGACGAACAGCCAGCCGGTGTAGCGCCCCCGCGCCTTGGTCCGGCGACCTGCCGGGCGGGGGGCTGCTGGCTGCGCTGCGGCTGCCTCGCCGGGCCGCGCTGCGAGCGTGCTCATGTGACTCCTTCGTCTGCTGCGTTCGGGTGTCCGGTGTCTCGGTCGCGGCCCGGGCCCGGTGTCGGGCGCTCTGGCGATCGCAGATGTTGACGTCAACATCGAACGTCAGGACGATAGCATGGCAACGTCAACATGCGCTAGCGTCCGGGAACGCAGACTGCGTGATCCCGCAACGGAAGGAGCTCGAGCCGATGACGACCGAGTCCCCCGCCGGCACCCGCCGCTCCCCCTCGATGGCCGCCGTCGCCGACGCCGCCGGGGTCTCGATGCAGACCGTCTCGCGCGTCGCCCGCGGGTTCGACAACGTCAGCCCGGACACCCGCGACCGGGTCCAGCGCGCGATGGACACCCTGGGTTACCGGCCGAACCGTGCCGCACGGGCCCTGCGATCGGGCCGCTTCCGCACCATCGGCGTGATCATGTTCACGCTCGCGTCCTTCGGCAACATGCGCACACTCGAGGCGATCGCCGACGCCGCCGGTGCCGCCGACTTCACGATCACCCTGCTGCCGATGGCCTCGCGCACCGAAGAGGGCGTGCGCTCCGCGTTCTCCCGCCTGCACGAACAGGCCGTCGACGGCGTCGTGATCATCATCGAGTCGCACATCATCGACACGGCCGAGGTCGTGCTGCCCGACGGCGTGCCCATGGTCATCATCGACTCCACCGGCAGCACCGACCACCCCGCGATCGACACCGACCAGACCGACGGCGCGCGCCAGGCCACCCAGCACCTGCTCGACCTCGGCCACGAGACCGTCTGGCACGTCGCCGGACCGACCTCGTCGTACTCCGCCGCACGCCGGTTGGCCGCGTGGCAGGACACCCTGTCGCGCGCCGGGCGGCACGTCCCGCCGGTGTTCCACGGCGGGTGGACGACCGAGCACGGATACTCGGCCGGGCTCGAGATCGCCGCGCGCCCGGAGATCACCGCCGTGTTCGCCGCCAACGACCAGACCGCGCTCGGGGTGCTCCGCGCCGCGCACGAGTTCGGGCGGTCCGTACCGTCGTCGCTCAGCGTGGTGGGGTTCGACGACTCCCCCGAGTCCGACTCCTTCTGGCCGCCGCTCACCACCGTGCACCAATCCTTCGACGAGGTCGGGCGCCGAGCCGTCGCGAACCTGCTCGCCCAGATCGACGGCGAGTCCGTGTCCTCCGCCCCCGACCTGGTGCCCGTGCGCCTGGTGGAGCGAGCGAGCACCGCGCGCCCGCCCGCGCGCGCGCCCGCGCGCTGACGCGGCCCGGCCGCGGGTCGCTGGCCGCGCCCCGAGACTCGCGGTGAGCGACCGACCTTGCGACCGCGGGCGCGAGAAGTGTCGCCCAGGCCGAGACTCGGCCCGCAATCCCTGGACCCACCGGACGGGAGGCACGGTGCCAGCCCGCCACGGGCCTCCCGTCCGGCGGACGGCCGGGTCTCGGGCACGCCACGCCGAGACTCGGGGTGAGCGACCGATCTCGCGGCCGCGGGCGCGAGAAGTGTCGCCCAGGCCGAGACTCGGCCCCGCCGCACGCCAGCGCACGAACGAGCAGAGGACGTCGGGCGCGAGCGCCCGACGTCCTCTGTGCTCACTCGACGCCCGCCGCAACGCACGCCGAGGCGTCTCAGCCGATCGACACGGCGGTCCAGGACACGGGCGGCAGCTCGATCGTGATGGTGTCGCCGTCGCGGCTGACCGTCTCGTTCGTGCGGAGCCCGACGCGCTCGGTGGACGAGAGGTCGTTCACGGCGTGGATGTCGTCGTCCCAGACTCCCTCGGCACGGACGTCGCCCGAGGCCGCCAGGCCCGCGAGGTCGATCGTGACGGTGGTCGACTCGGACGGGTGGCGGTTGATCAGGAAGACCGCCGCCTTGCCGTCCTCGGTCACGGTGGCGGCCGAGTCCACGACCGGCACCTCGCCGTACTTGCCGCCGTCGACGGTGTCACCCGAGGCCTTGACCTGCAGCGACGTACCGTTCGCAAGGCGCGACGTCAGCGAGAACGGGAAGAACGTCGTCTGGCGCCAGGCCGGGCCGCCGGGCTCGGTCATGATCGGGCCGATGACGTTGACGAGCTGCGCGAGCGAGGCCGAGGCGACGCGGTCGGCGTGGCGGAGCAGCGAGATGAGCAGTCCACCCACGACGACGGCGTCGGCGACGGTGTAGACGTCCTCGAGCAGACGCGGAGCGACGGGCCAGTCCTGGAGCGTGAACTCCTTCTGCATCTCGTTCCACTTGGTGATGGACCAGACGTTCCACTCGTCGAACGAGATGTCGATGCGCTTGTCGGACTTCTTCTGCGCCTGCACGTGGTCGGCGGCGGTGGTGACCGTCTTGATGAAGTGGTCCATGTTGACGCCGGCGGCGAGGAACGACGGCAGGTCGTCGCCCTCTTCGTAGTAGGCGTGCGCCGAGATGTAGTCCACGTCGTCGTAGGTGTGCTCGAGGACGGTGCGCTCCCACTCGCCGAACGTCGGCATCGACGCTCCGGACGAACCGCAGGCGACCAGCTCGAGGTCGGGCTGGATCTGGCGCATGGCCTTCGCGGTCATGGCGGCGAGCTTGCCGTAGTCCTCGGCGTTCTTGTGGCCGAGCTGCCACGGGCCGTCCATCTCGTTGCCGAGGCACCACATCTTGATGGCGAAGGGCTCCTGGCGGCCGTTGGACTTGCGGTACTCGGACAGTGCGGTGCCGGCGTCGATGTTCGCGTACTCGAGCAGCTCGATCGCCTCGGCGGTGCCACGCGTGCCGAGGTTCACGGCGAGCATGAGCTCCGAACCGACCTGGTCGAGCCAGTGCTGGAACTCGTGCAGGCCGACCTCGTTGGTCTCGGTCGAGTGCCAGGCCAGGTCGAGACGCTTCGGGCGCTGCTCGACGGGGCCGACGCCGTCCTCCCACTTGTAGCCGGAGACGAAGTTGCCGCCGGGGTAGCGGATGGCGGAGACGCCGAGTTCCTTGACGAGCTCGACGACGTCCTTGCGGAAGCCGTGCTCGTCGGCGGTCTCGTGCGCGGGCTCGTGGATGCCGTCGTAGACGTGGCGGCCGAGGTGCTCGACGAACCCGCCGAACAGGCGACGTCGCACCGGCCCCACGGTGAACGCGGCGTCGAGGACGAGGTGTGTGCGGGGCATGGATCTCCTTCGATCGTGCGAGAGCGGGTACTGCGGGTCGTGCGGTGTGCGTGCTCGGTCCGGCGCCAGGGTAGCGAAGCGGTCCGTCACGAAAGTGAGCGCTCACCTGACCGAAACGCTACCGGGTTCCACGGCGACGCGAAAGGGGTGGCGGATGATCTTCGCGAGCGCTAATGTGAGCGCTCACGGAGCACCGACCCACGGCTCTCGTGCACGGAGCAGCAGTGTTCCGCGAACGGAGCAGCGATGCTCCGGCGGGAGCACCGACCCTGCTCCCGAGCCCGGCCCATCCCGATGGAGTGATGCCATGCCGAACCGCCCAGCAACACCCGCGTCGCGCCTCTCGCGCCGCGGCTTCCTCGCCGCAGGAGCGGCGGCCGCGACGGTCCTGCCGCTCGCCGCGTGCTCGAGCCCGATCGCAGCCGGCCTGGCCGGCAGTGCACTCAACCCCGAGACGCTCGTCTTCTGGAACCTCTTCGGCGGCGGTGACGGCCTCCGCATGCAGGCGATGGAGGACGGCTACGCGAAGCAGCACGGCGGATCGAGCTCGCTGCAGGCCACCACGTTCGCGTGGGGCAACCCGTACTACTCGAAGCTGACACTGGCCACCGTCGGGAACAAGCCGCCGGACGTCGCGGTCGCCCACCTGACCCGGGCGAAGCCGCTGTGGGACGGCGACCTGCTCGACCCGATCACGTCCGAGGACCTGGCGAGCGTCGGCCTCAGCGCCGCCGACTTCAACCAGAAGGCGTGGACGGCGCAGAAGACCGACGGCAACAACATCGCGATCCCGCTCGACACCCACCCCTTCGTGCTCTTCTACAACGTTGACGTGTGCAAGAAGGCGGGCCTGCTCGACAGCGACGGCAACCTCAAGGACCTGTCCGGCATGGACACGTTCGAGAGCGCCCTCGCCGCGGTCGCGAAGGTCACCGGCGGCACCGCGCTCAACGTCGCCAACGTCGTGCCGGAGACCGCCACCCCGTGGCGCTTCTTCTGGACGATGTACAACCAGATCAACGACGCGACGCCCTTCATCAGCGACGGCGGCGCGAAGCTCACCGTCAACGAGGACGCCTACAACGAGGTCACCAGCCGCACCCAGAAGTGGGTCAAGCAGGGCTGGATGAACAAGGCGCTCGACTACGCCACGGCGCAGTCCCTGATGTTCGACGGCAAGGCCGGCTTCTTCATGCAGGGTGAGTGGGAGATCAGCACGGCGCAGTCCATCAAGGGACTGAAGTTCGGCATGGCCCCGATCCCGCAGCTGTACGACAAGCCCGCGACGCAGGCGGACTCGCACACCTTCGTGCTGCCGAAGAAGGACCGCACGCCCGAGCAGCGCAAGCAGCACATGCTGTTCATCAAGCAGATGCTCGAGCAGAGCCTGACCTGGGCCGAGGGCGGGCACGTCCCCGCCTACATCCCGACCTTCGACAGCAGCGCCTACAAGGAGCTCAAGCCCCAGTCGAACTACGCGGCCGCAGCCGAGACCGCCGTGTTCGACGACGCCGCCTGGTACGGCGGCTCCGGTTCGACCTTCGAGGGCACCGTCGGCGCCCAGCTGGCACTCGTGCAGCAGGGCAGCTCCTCGCCCGCACAGGCGCTCAGTGCCATCAAGTCGCAGCTCGCGACCTACCTGAACACCCCGAGCCCCCTGTGACCGGGCACGCGACCACCGGGCATGCACCTGCCCGGCACGTGAACGCCGTGAACACCGCGCGAAAGGCACGATGACGTGACCACAGCACCTGTCCTCGACCGGCCCACGGACGCGGCCACCGCGTCGCGTCCGCGCCGGAACCGCACCTACGGCACCAGCCTCACCCGTGGCCAGGGCCGCAGCGGCTGGCTCTTCCTCGCCCCGTTCGGCCTGTTCTACGTGGCGTTCCTGCTCGGCCCGACGGTCTGGATGATCGTCTCGAGCTTCTTCAACACCTCGACCGTCCGCACAGGCCTCGGCAGCTTCGCCGGGTTCGCGAACTACGCCGAGATGCTCGGACGTTCCGACTTCTGGTCGTCGCTCTGGCACACGCTGCAGTTCACGCTGTACACGACGCCGCCGCTCGTCATCCTGGCGTTCGTCTTCGCCGTGCTGACGAACCGGATGAACCGCGGCCAGTGGTTCTTCCGACTGGCGTTCTTCCTGCCCTTCATCCTGCCGTCGGCGACGATCTCGCTCATCTGGGTGTTCATCTTCACGCCGGCGACCGGCCTGTGGGCGAGCATGCAGTCGGCCATCGGCCTCACCCCGGGCTCCGGCATGCTGTCCAGCCCGAACACCGCGATGATCGGTGTCGCGATCGCCACCGTCTGGTGGACCCTCGGCTTCAACTTCGTGCTCTACCTGGCCGGTCTGCAGGAGATCCCGCGCGAACTGTACGAAGCGGCCGCCGTCGACGGTGCGTCGAACTGGCAGCAGATCAAGTCGATCACGCTGCCGCTGCTCGGCCGCACCACGACGCTGGTCATCCTGTTGCAGATCATCGCGAGCCTGAAGATCTTCGACCAGGTGTACCTGATGACGAACGGCGGACCGGGTATCTCCACCCAGGTCTCGCTGCAGCTCATCACGGGCGTCGGCTTCACCGACAACCGACTCGGTGCCGCCTCGGCAGCGTCGGTGCTCCTGTTCATCGTGATCGTCGCGATCGCGGTCATCCGGCAGCTCGTCGAGCGCGCTGCCGCCAAGCGAGAGATCGGGGCCTGACATGACCGCCACCGAGAGCATCACCACCGGCCGCGCCAAGCTCCGCACCGGCGTCTCGGCCGCCGCCCCCGCGAACGCCGCCAAGATCGGTGTCTCCGGCAAGGGCTTCAACCTGGTCGCCGGGATCATCCTGATCGTCTTCGCGATCATCTGGCTCATCCCCAGCCTGTTCGCACTGAAGACGTCGCTGTCCGACAACGGCGTCGCCGCCCTCGGCGCGAACTCGATCCTGTCGAACTGGAACCCGACGCTGCACTCCTACGCGTCGCTGTTCCAGGCCGGCGACATCTGGAACTGGTACCTCGCCAGCGCCATCACGAGCGTCATCACGGCCGTCCTGACGGTCATGTTCGCCTCGATGGCGGCGTTCGCGCTGTCCCGCCTGGTGTTCCGCGGTCGGAACATCGCGTTCCTGCTCATCATCCTCGGGATCATGATCCCGACGCAGGTCCTGATCATCCCGATCTTCCAGGAGCTCAACGCCGTCGGCCTGCTGAACACCTACTGGTCGGTCATCTTCCCGCAGGTGCCCGCCGTGATCGCGGTGTTCATCTTCAAGCAGTTCTTCGACGGGATCCCGAAGGAGCTGGAGGAAGCGGCACGCATCGACGGTGCCAACATCTGGAAGATCTACTGGTCGGTCATCCTGCCGCTGTCGCGTCCGGTGATCGCCGCGGTGACGATCCTGACGTTCGTCGGTGTCTGGAACAACCTGCTGCTGCCGCTGTTCGTGCTGTCGAACCCGGACCTCATGACGATCCCGGTCGGGCTCGCCACGGTCCAGGGCAGCTTCGGTCAGCGCTACGCGGACATCCAGGCCGGAGCGATCCTGGCGGCGCTGCCGCTGATCATCCTCTACCTGATCTTCCAGCGGCAGATCGTGGAGGGCGTGACGGGTTCCGGCCTCAAGGGCTGACGCCACCCCACAGCGGACGGGAGGCCCGGTGCCAGCTGGCACCGGGCCTCCCGTCCGTCGTGGTGGTCGCGTTCCGGGCGTACCTGGCGGAAACGGGCGTACCTGGTGAGAAGTTCCGTGGCGGTACGCCCGACAACGCCAGGCATCGCACACGCCATGGGAAGGAACGGGCGCCGCTCAGGCGGAGACGGACTCCTTGGCGTCGTGCTTCCAGAAGCCGGAGAACGTGATGCGCGCCTTCGGCAGACCCGCACGGTGCAGGTGCCGGCGGCCCTCGGTGGCGAGGGTCGACTCGCCGACCACGAAGGCGTAGCCGCGGTCGTCGACGGGCACGTGCCGCTGCAGTTCGGCGAGCGCGGCGCGGCCCGGGACGGCGTGGTGGTCGACCTCGTCGCGGACGATCCACGTGACCGTGACCCCGGCCGGCGCGTCGATCTCGCGGACGTCGCCGGCGGTGGGGACCTCTTGGATGATGCGGCCGACGGCGTTCCGGGGCAGCGATGCGGCGATGCCGAGCACGCCGGGCAGCCCGGTCTCCTCGGCCGCGATCACGATCTCGCTGGTGTCGTCCGGGCAGTCGAAGATGCAGCCCTGGTCGAGCATCGCCAACTGGTCGCCGGGGCGGGCACCGCAGGCCCAGATCGCGGCACGGCCCTCGGGCTCGCCGTCGGGGTCGGTGTGCACGACGAAGTCGATGTCCATCTCGGCGGTGCCGTCGGGCATCGGGCGGAACGCGGCGACGGTGTAGTTCGCGCAGTGCGGGCGGACGTCCTCGGGGATGGCCAGGAACGTCGGCCACCACTTCTTGCCGTCGAGGTCCGGCATCCGGAACGCGTCCTGGTCCGGACGCCCGGTGAACAGGCGGAACCAGTGGTCGAAGCCGAGGAAGGGGAACTCGTGCAGGTCGTCGCCGGTGACGGTGACACGCTGCATCGACGGCGTCGTGCGCTCGGTGCGCAGGACCCGAGCACGGAAGAGCCGGGGATTCTCGGGCAGGAGCCGCGGAGTCTTCGCCATGAGGCAAGGCTAACCTAAGATGTTCTTCGTGCCAGCCCCCTCCCCTGCCCTGGCTTCCGTCTCGGAGGCCCGCGTCGCCGACGCGTCCGCCGCACTCGGCGTCCACCGCACCGCAGTCCGTCGCCGCGTCCTGGTGATCGCCGCACTGGTCGTCGTGCTGGTGCTGGTCGCGGTCGCGAGCATGCTCCTCGGCAGCAACCGGATCGGCGTCGACCGGGTGCTCGACGGCCTGTTCCGGACCGGGTCGACCACCGACGAGGCGATCGTCTGGGGCTCCCGGATCCCGCGCACGCTCATCGGCGCCGCGGTCGGTGCGGCCCTGGGGATCGCGGGCCTCCTGATGCAGGGGCACACGCGCAACCCGCTCGCCGACCCCGGACTGTTCGGGGTCTCGTCGGGTGCCGGGCTCGCCGTCGTCCTCGGCGTCTACGTGTTCGGGGTCACGAGCACCGGCGCGACGGTGTGGTTCGCACTCGGCGGCGCGCTGGTGGCGAGCGTCGTGGTGTTCTCGGTGACCATCGCGGGCAGCGGCACGGCCAGCCCGGTCCCCCTCGCCCTCGCCGGCGCTGCCGTCTCGGCCCTGTTGGGCGCGCTGACCTCGTTCGTCGTCCTGACCGACCAGGACTCGCTCGACGCGTACCGGCTGTGGGTCGTCGGTTCCCTCGCAGCACGGCAGCTCGACGTCCTCGGCGCGGTGTGGCCGTTCCTCGTCGCCGGGCTGGTGCTCGCGGTCCTGAACGTCCGGGCCCTCGACGCGCTCGGGCTCGGCTCGGACCTGGCCAAGGGCCTGGGCGAGAACGTGCTCGTCGCGCGGCTCGTCGGGCTCGGGGCCATCACGTTGCTCGCAGCCGGAGCGACCGCCGCCGCCGGCCCGATCGGGTTCGTCGGCCTGACCGTGCCGCACGTCGCCCGGGCCCTCGTCGGCACCGGGCACCGGTGGACGCTGCCGGTCTCCGGGCTCGTCGGTGCGGCGCTCGTGCTGCTCGCCGACGTCGTCGGACGCCTGATCGGTGGGTTCTCCGAGGTCGAGGTCGGCATCGTCCTGGCCGTCATCGGCGGCCCCGTCTTCGTCGCCGTCGCCCGCCGCCGATCGCTGGTGTCCCTGTGACCGGCACGACCGAACGAGCATCCGCGTCCATGTCCGGCGCAGCCGTCCGAGCGCCCGGCCGGGCCGATGTCCGCTTCGGTCCGATCGGCCTCGCCTGGCGCCCGCGGGTGTTCTGGTACACGGCCGCCTCGCTCGGTCTCGTCCTGGTGCTCGTCGTCCTCGGTGTCGCGATCGGCTCGACCTGGATCGCGCCCGGCACCGTGGTGCGCTCGCTGCTCGGACTCCAGAGCGGCCCGGACGCCTTCATCATCACCACGCTCCGGCTGCCCCGCGTCCTCACCGGAGCGCTCGTCGGACTGACCCTCGGCATCGCCGGTGCGCTGACCCAGACCTTCACACGGAACCCCCTCGGCACCCCGGACATCATCGGCGTGACCTCGGGTGCGAGCGTCGGCGCCGTGGCGGCCATCGTGCTCGGTGGGGGCACGTACTCGGTGTCCTCGATCGTGCTCAGCGGTGGGATCCCGGTGGCCGCGACGATCGGTGCGCTCGTCGCCGCCGCCGTCGTGTACGGGCTCGGCTGGCGCGGCGGGGTGCAGAGCTACCGGCTCATCCTGGTCGGCATCGGCGTGAGCGCGACCCTCGACGCCGTGACGAGCTACCTGCTCGTCCGCGCCAAGATCACCATCGCCACGGCTGCGTCGCAGTGGCTCGTCGGCAGCCTGTCGAGCACCTCGTGGTCGAGCGTCTGGCCCCTGCTGATCGTCGCCGCGGTCGCGGTGCCGATCGCCCTGGCGACGAGTGCGGCGCTCGGCATCGGACAACTCGGTGACGAGGTCGCGACCGGGGTGGGGCTCGCCGTCCAGCGACACCGTCTGCTCGTGATCGCCCTGGCCGTCGTGCTCACCGCCGCCGCCGTCGCCGCCGCCGGACCGGTCGGCTTCGTCGCGTTCGTGGTCCCGCAGGTCGGACTCCGGCTGGCCGGGACGAACCGGCCACCGCTGCTGCTCGCCGGTCTGCTCGGCGCCGCGCTGGTCCTCGCTGCGGACCTGCTGTCCCGATCGGCGTTCCCGTGGCAGGTGCCCGTCGGCATCATCACGACCGTGATCGGCGCCCCGTACCTGATCTGGCTCCTCGTCCGTCACCGCAAGGAGATGTCCCGATGACTCCCCCGTCGACACCCCCGTCCACCCCGGTCCTCGAAGCACGCGGCCTGTCCGTGGGCTACGACCGACACCCCGTGCTGACCGACCTGGACCTGCGCATCGAGCGCGGCACCGTGACGACCTTCCTCGGCGCGAACGGCTGCGGCAAGTCGACCCTGCTCAAGGCCTTCGGGCGGGTGCTGAAGCCGCAGTCCGGCGAGGTCCTGCTCGACGGTGCCCCGATCCGCAAGGAACCGAACCGCCAGGTCGCCCGGAAGCTCGCGATCCTGCCGCAGTCACCCGTCGCACCCGCCGGCACCAGCGTGCTCGACCTGGTGATGCGCGGCCGCAACCCGCACCAGTCGTGGGCGAAGCCGTGGACCGCGGACGACGCCGACGTCGCCGAGCAGGCCATCGCGGCGACCGGGCTGACCGACGTCGCCCACCGCGACGTCGCGAGCCTGTCGGGTGGCCAGCGACAGCGTGCGTGGATCGCCCTGGTGGTGGCGCAGCAGGCCGACACCTTGCTGCTCGACGAACCCACGACCTACCTCGACCTCGCACACCAGCTCGAGGTCCTGCGCCTGGTCCGTCGACTCAACCGCGAGCAGGGTTCCACCATCGTGATGGTCCTGCACGACCTGTCGCTCGCGGCCCGGTTCTCCGACCGGCTCGTCGTGCTGCACGACGGCGGCGTCGCTGCCGACGGCGCACCGCACGAGGTACTGACCCCCGCGTTGCTCGAGCACGCCTTCGGGCTGCACGCGCGCGTGTTCCCGGACCCCGTGACCGGCGCCCCGATGATCGTGCCCGAGGCCGACGAGCACGACACGTCGCTGCACCGCGAACGCGACGCCGTGCTGGCGACCGCGGCAGACTTAGGTTAGCCTCTCCTAACGTGAAGCTCTCCCGACGCGGCTCCCTCCGAGCCACCCTCCTGACCTCCGTGGCCGTCTCGGCCCTCCTCCTCGCTGGCTGCTCGAGCGCCGACTCGAACGACTCCGACGGTGACACCGCGGCATCGAAGGCCTGGTCCTACGAGGACGCCACCGGTACGACCGTCAAGGTCGACCACACGCCGAAGCGTGTGGTCGTGCTGAACGACATCGCGATCTCGTTCATCGAGTACGGCCTGAAGCCCGTCGGCACCTTCGGCCAGCTGACCATGGCGAAGGACGCCCGGTTCGACGACCTGGACACCGACGGCATCACGCAGCTCGGCACCGGGTACGGCGACATCGACCTCGAGAAGCTCGCCGCGCTGAAGCCTGACCTGGTCGTGACCTCGGTCTACCCGACCGACGAGAAGGGCACGCTCGACGACACGCAGCCCGGCTACGGCTTCAAGGACAACGAGCAGGAGAAGCAGATCGAGGCCATCGCGCCGGTCGTCCAGGTCAAGTGGGGCGGCAAGGGCGAGGACGTCATCGAGAAGATCGCCGACCTGAGCGAGTCCCTCGGCGCCAAGGAGTCGACGATCGAGGCCGCCGAGAAGCGCTTCGACACCGCCGGCGACGAGCTCGAGAAGGTCGCGAAGGAGCAGGACCTGTCGGTCGTCTCCATGTACGCCGACGGCGACGGCGCCTACGTCACCCGTCCGACCGACGAGCCGCTGCTGCAGATGTACTCGTCCTTCGGGGTCGACTTCGTGACCCCGAAGCCGAAGGGCTTCTACTGGGGCATCTACTCGTGGGAGAACGCGGGCCAGATCACCGGTGACGTGCTGCTGCTGTCGCAGCAGGGCTACCAGGTCGCGGACCTCGAGAAGCAGCCGACCTTCGCCGACAACGCAGCGCTCGAGGCCGGCCAGGTCCACAGCTGGACCTTCCCGGCGCTCGACTACGCCTCGCAGGCCGACTACATGAAGCAGCTCGCGGGCTGGCTCGAGGACAGCAAGAAGCTGTCCTAGAACGCAACCGACGAACAGACGGGAGGCCCGTTGCCAGCTGGCAACGGGCCTCCCGTCTGTTCGGTGTCGCGTCTCGTGCACGTGACCCGCTGCTGTCGTCAGCCCACCGGCAAGGCGGCGTTCACAGCGGTCTGCGCATCGCGCCAGACCGCTGCGCGGGACCCCGCGTAGGTGCCGCCCTGACCGTTCGAGTAGTACCGCAGGTTGTGCTTCCCGCCGTCGGTGTTGCCCTGCCAGTACGCGGTCACCGCGCGCGAGCTCCCGCCGACCAACCACACCTGGTCGGCGGCGTCGGCCGTCCCGGTCTTGCCGAACAGCGTGGTGCCGTCCGGGGTCTGGCCGCCGCTCGCCGTGCCGCCTCGGAACGCGCCCTGCATGACCTCGAACGCCGTCGCCGCGGTCTGCGGCGAGACGGCCTGCGAGCAGGTGCGCGGCTGCCCGCCGAGCTCCGTGCCGTCCGGTGCGGTCACCTGGTCGATGACGACCGGCGCGCAGTACCGACCACCGTTCGCGACGCCCGCGTACGCCGCCGCCATCGTCAGCGGCGCGATGCTCTCGGTACCGAGCAGCGACGCTGGGTTCCACGGCAGCTCACCGCCGGCGGCCAGGTGCACACCGAGGCGCTTCGCGACGTCGCGGATGTCGCACAGGTCGAGCTGCGCGGCCATCGACTGGTAGGCGGCGTTCACGGACTGGGCCGTGGCCGAGCGGACCGAGTACGGCCCCTTCTGGCCCGGCGAGTCGTTCTTCGGCTGCCAGAAGGCCGTCGTCTGCTCGCCGCACGCCGTCCACGTGCTCTGCGGGTGCGGGGTGCCGTTCACGACCGTGTCCGGGCTGCGGCCGGCTTCGAGCCACGCCAGCAGCGTGAACATCTTGTACGTCGAGCCGGTCTGGAAGCCCGTCGAATCTCCGTCGGCCTGGTCGACGGCGTAGTTCAGCGACGTCGCCGTCGGTGGCGCCTGCTCCGACCGGTCGTAGTCGGTGTTCTGCGCCATCGTGAGCACCCGGCCGGTGCCCGCCTCGACGGTGTTCAGCGTCGCGCCCAGCGCGAGACGAGTCTCGGTCTTCGGGTCGTACCGGTCGAGCAGGTCCTTCTGCTTCGCGTTCAGGTCGAGGTCGAGCGTCGTCTGGATGCGGTACCCACCCGTCCGCCAAGCATCGGCGCGCTGCTGCTTCGTCGCTCCGAGCTGCGGCAGACGTGCGGCGACGCGCTTGGCGTAGTCGCAGAAGAACTCCGCCCCGGTCTCGACGGCCTCGCACCCCTGCTGCGGCGCGGTGATGCGCACGTAATCAGCCACCTGAGACAGCCGTGCCGTGCGGTACTCGTCGGTCGTCAGGTGCCCCTGCTCGTGCATCGAGCGGAGGATCACGTTCCGCCGCGCAGCGTTGTCACGGTAGTGGTCCGGCGTGGACAGGTCGCGGCGCTCCGGCCACTGCACGATCGCGATGAGCGATGCCGCCTCGGCCGGGGTCAGGTCGGTGGCGGACTTGCCGTAGTAGTGCTGCGCGGCCGACTGCACGCCGTAGGTCTGGTCGCCGAAGTAGGCGATGTTCAGGTACGCCGTCAGGATCTGCTCCTTGGTGTACTTCTTCGCCAGGCCGATCGCGAGCTTCATCTCGGCAAGCTTCCGCTGCGGCGACCGCTTCGTCGCCTCCTTGTAGCCGGCCCTCTGCTCCTCGAGCGTCGGCAGCTCGCTCGCCCGCTGGATCTTGATGTTCCGGACGAGCTGCATCGTGAGCGTCGAGCCGCCCGAACCGCCTTCGCCCTGCGACGCGGCGACGCTCACCAGGGAGCGGACCATCGACGTCGCGTCCACACCACCGGTCTCGTAGAACCGCTTGTCCTCGCCGTCGACCGCAGCGTGTTTCAGCTGGTCGCTGATCTGGTCGAACGACAGCTCCTGCCGGTCCTGCGCCCACACGTTCGCCAGGTGCACCGGTTCGCCACCGCGGTACGCCCAGACCTGGTTGCGCTGCGGCAGGTCCCCGATCTCGATGTGCTCCGGCAGCGACTCGAACACCCCGATCGCCGACGTCGTGCTCACTCCGGCGACCGCGATCATCGGCGTCACGCCCACCCCGACCATCAACCCGGCGAGCACACTGCCGCCCACGAAGCCGAGCGCGGCTCCCCCTACACGTCTCATCGTCATCGCTCTGGATCCCCCGTGGTGCATCACCGCACCGATCTGGTGCGGTAGTTCGGGAGCGTCCCAGCCGATCTCGGGCGGTCGCCGGGACTTCGCCGCGGAACACCGCCGTGTCCGCTGGGAAAGCGCCCGTCGTGACGGGATCGTGACGTCAGCGGGGGCGATCTCGTCCCGCCGGACGATGACGGGCGACCCCGAGCGCGCTCGCCTCTGCCCGTTTCGTCGCCGGCGGTCATCTCAGTACGAGCGTGCAGCACGTGAGACACGAGCTCCGGATGCACCTCCATCGACAACACGTCGGTCGTCGCGGCGCACGCCCGCGGCAACGAGGGGTCCTCGCGCCGAGCCGCGTCCCCCTGCCGGACGCACAGGCGAGCCGGATCCGATCTGCGTCGCCAACCTTGTCTCGCAAGCCACTGCCAACGACACCTTCACCGAAGACGCTTGCGAGACATGGTTGTGAAAACCGCCGCACCCCGGATCCCGCGGGACGGAACGCCTCGGCGGTGCTACCGACGAGACGTTTCGCAACCGTAGGGATGCAAGACGGTACTCGCGGCCCTACTCGGGCGAGTCCGCGAGCCAACGAATCCGAGCGAGGACCTCGTCGAAGGCAAACACTTCGCAGTCCGGCAGCGGGCACTGGTTCGCACCACGGTCGAGACGGGTGAGAGCTCGAATGACTAGCGAATGATGTCGACTCAGGTCCGATAATGGTGCCTCTCGGAACGTTTCAGCGGAGATGGAAGCGCTCCTCACCGTTTAGGGAGCCGCGGCAGCACAAGACCCCGACACCCCGGTGAGGGGCAGTCGGGGCGGGAGCGGGTGTCCCGGCCGTCACGCTGACAACGACTCAGCGACCGAAACGAGAGAATATGCCAAGGAAGGGGCGGGAGCGGGAGCGGGAACGCCCTCGCCCCTTCTCGGCGTGTTAATAGATATTAACTTGCACGCCGCTTCGCCCGGATGACTCCGACGATGAGAGCAACCACAAATGTGACGATTCCCGCAATGCCAATGATCATCCCCCCAACGAAAGCACCGGCTGCACCGAACGGGAAGCCTCCTTCGGAGGGATCAAGCAGGACGCTTCCACCCCAAGCCGTCAGCACAAAGCCTGCAATCAGCAATGAAGTGCTCACTAGATGAGCCGCGCGTGAGATATTCATGCCTTACTACCTTTCCCAACATAATGGGACTTACCGTACTTTCGAACGAAGGCGTAGTACACGCCTGCCCAAGCAGGGCAACCCGCGAGAACTGCCCCCACCTTACCGCCATATGCAGCGTAGCAAGCCTTGAGCATGTTGGCCTTCAAAGCTTTATCGCAGTTCAAGCGCGACGTCTTTGAGTTTTTTCCGTAACAAATGTCATGTGCGTCACAGGCCGGTTTGAAGTTCGCCAAGAAGATGCGGTCTGGGGATTTCGTGCATCCATTGGGAGCAGCCCTCACGGACATGCCCCCGCCCTCGGCGGCAAATCCGGGCTGGGTGGTTGCTTCGCCTTCCTCCGCAACTCGGAAGTGCCAGGACGGCGACTCGAGCGACCCGGTCGTACCCCAACTGTTCGCAGCGTGCACGATCGTCGACCACGCGTAGGAATGCCCCCGAATGAGGGGTTCGTCGTCAATTAAGAGGGGCTCGTCTTGAAGCTGCTCCACCCGCACTGCACCCGTGGTCTCGTCGACAAGGGTGTACGAGACGCGAGCGTCCGAAGGGAGGACTGCCGACGTTGAGAGGAACGGGAATAGCGCGATCGTTGGCTCCGTGATAGCCCCGTCTTCAGTTGACGGGATGAGGCTTTCCGAGTCCCAGGATCCCACACCGAACTGAGTGCTAGTCGTCGCACTCGATGTAGTGCCGTCGGTCACGACAGCTTCGATCGTGACTATCCCGGTCAGATACTGCAGGTTGTACGTGAAGGTTGAGCGGCCGGATTCATTGAGCACCTCAGTTGAGTCCAGCGCACCGTTCACAATGAATTGAAGCTCTTGGCTGCTCGTGCTTGCTGCCGGGGCGGTGACTGTACAAGTAACACCGTTTGCCTGCGCTTGTTCGTCCCGAACCCAGGAACCCGCAGCAAAGGGTGCAGCGCAGCCAATTGTCGGCGCAGTGGGGTCTACATACCACCCCTGCACGTCGATGACGTAGTTGGTGGGGTCGGCGACGTTGTTGAGGTTGATCTTCCCGTTGGCGCCGAGGGCGACGGTGACGGTGTTGGTGCGGATCTCGTCGGTCTGGAAGTTGATCGACGTCGTCTCCGGCTGCGTGGTCCCGTTGGCCCAGACGGATGCGCGACCGTCGCTGCCGCCGTGTGCGGCGGTCAGTGTCAGCACGACTGCGGTGATGCCGGAGCCCATGACGGGGACACCGGCCTGCCCGGCGACCTGGATGGCGCGGGTTTCGTTTTTGGCGAGGATCGTGTTTCCCGTCGCGCGGGAGTCGAAGACCCGACCGATGCCGGGCGTGAAGGTTGCGCCAATGACGCCGGCCTTCGTGAAGTACCCCTGGAGGTCGATGACGAGGTTGATGGTGGACGAGCCGTTGTAGATCGTCATCTTCCCGCTCGAGGACAGGCGCACCTGCGCCTGGATCGAGGTGTTCACCGACGGTGCGTAGTGCAACGCGTTGTCGGGACGGGTGGTCCCGGTCGCGTACGGGGTGAGGTAGCCGTCGGAAGCGGTGGAGTTGATCGGGAGGAGGTTCACGACCGCGCTGGACGCGCCGGCCGGGACGCCGTTGGCACCGGTGACCTGAATGTCGACGCTCTTCCCGGGTGCGAGGAGCGCCTTCGGGGCGCCGAGCCCGGAGCGGGTGTCGACGATGCGCTTGCCTGCGACGGGGACGAAGCCGCCGGCGGCGGTGCCGTCGGTGTTGGCGGTGTAGTAGCCCTGCACGTCGAGGATCAGTCGTGCGGCCGTCTCGGTCGACACCTGGATGGTGCCGGCGGCGCTGACGGCGACGATCGCGGTGTTGGAGACGTACTCGCCAGTGTTGGCGTTGTAGATAAGCATCGTCGTGCGCGACGTGTCCGCATCCGGACGACCGAAGAGCGTGCCTGCGGACGGTGTACCGCTGACGGTTGCGTTCAGCGAGACAGCGCCGACGGTGCCGTCATTGGGGATCCCGGCGACGCCGGCGATCTTGATGGTCCGGTACTTGCCCGCCTCCATCGGCGTAGTGAACCCGCCTGTACCAGCCTTGGTGTCCAGGACACGGCCGGATGCGGGCACGAACACGCCACCGGTTCCGGTGTCATTGATGGCCTGCGCCGGTGTGGCGACGAGTAGTGATCCGACAAGTGCGAGCGCGCCGAGGGTTGCAGCAGCGATACTGCGCTTCCTCGTGCGCGGAGCGTGCAGCAGTGTGCGCACGAAACCCCCTACGTGATTGACAGCACGGGTTGCTGTCAGCTTGCGCAGCATATGAGGAAGCTGAGTTCCTGTACCCCACCCCCATACGGGGCGAAACCTAAAAGTCCTGTTCAGAGCGAGTAGTACCGCGACGGCCTTAACGTTTGCTCAGACAACAGTTACGCCTACGTGATCTTCGATGGCCTGCGGTTGAGGCGATGAGGCGCCGGCTGATCAGCGCCCGCAACGCCATGGACTGGTACCGGCCGAAACAGCATCTTGACCAGCCCTGGTGTCGACACAGCACCGGGTCACCGCGGGACTCGACCACGACACGAAGCACCGTGGGAACGACAACACAGAGCGAAGCTGCTCACAGCGCGTCGGGCGCCCGGCTCTACCTGTCCAGAAACGATCGTTTGTGAACGCGGTCACGGCCACGGGTAAGAGGTGCACCGCCAACCGAGGGGCCGACGGGCTCGTGACATCAGCTGGCCGAGGACTCCATCGGGACGGTACCCGCGAGCAGATCGAGCACGCCGTCCGGGAACACCGGGACGTCCGTGTCGACGGGCACCCAGCGCACCGGGCTGCCCTCGTCCAGCACCACGAGTTCGGCGTCGAGCGGCACTTCGTCCAGATCGGCCGACCGGACGGCGAACACGTGGACGTACTCGTGCCCGGGCTGCCCCTCGTACTCGAACAGGTTCTCGAGGACGCCGAGCAGCCGGACCTCGTCAAGTGCGACGTCGAGCTCCTCGCGGAACTCGCGACGGAGCGCCTGGACGGCGGTCTCCCCGAACTCGATGCCGCCGCCGACCGCGCGGTGGAAGCGCAGGCCGCGCCTCTGGTCGAACGACTCGGACAGCAGCACGTGGCCGTCCTTGGTCGGCAGCCCGACCGCGATGTTCCTGATGCTCCCCATCACGCCACTCTGCCACCGGTGCGGGGTCGGTAGGTTCGGACCATGCGCGACTTCCGCTCGATCGTCACCCTCGCGATCATCTTCCTCGGTCTGGGCTTCCTGCTCACCGCCGGTGGTTCGGTCTGGACGATCCTCACCCCGGACGGCACCGGCGTGAACTTCGCCGCGGGGTTCATGTACATGGGCGGCATGGTCGTCGGTACCGCCGGGATCGCACTCGGGGTCGCCGCGCTCGTGGCCGTCGCCCGGGCGGCGAAGCGCTTCGGCCGCTAACCGGCGAGCGCCTCGGCAGCAGCACCCCACCCGGTGGGGTCGTCCCCCGGCGGGATGAACAGCATCGTGTTCCAGAGCACCAGGACGTCCCACCACGCGAGCTCGTCGGCAGTGAGCGCGCTCACCGAGCGGTAGCCGTCGAGCAGCTGCCGATGGACGGCCTCGGGGACCGGCCCCCAGTCGTGGAAGAGCGTCCCGAGCAGGACGGCCGACCGCGCCAGTTCGACGATGCGGTGGTCGCGGCGCAGGTCCTCGAAGTCGATGACGGCGACGACGTCCGCGTCGGCGCACAGGACGTTCGCCGCCCGGTAGTCCCCGTGCACGATCTGGACCGGCAGGTCGTCGGACGGCGCGGCCGTCAGCAACCGTCGCAGCGCCACCCGGGCACGGTCCGGCACGTTCGTCGTCGCACCCTCGAGCCAGTCCTCGACCTGCTGCAGGAGCGGGGCCGGCGGCGGGCGCACACCGGCTGCGCGCGCCCGATCGGGGCTGTCGCGCAGGGCGTCGTGGAAGTGGGCCAGCGTCGCACCGGCCGCGCGGACCTGTGCCGGTTCACGGACGTCCAGCAGTGTTCCGCTGATGACGTGCTGGAGCCCCATCGAGACTCCGTCGTCCTCGACCTGCACCCGTCCGTCGGGCGTCGGCACCGGGGCGGAAACAGGCAGGCCGCGCTCCGCGAGCCACGTCGTGAGGTCCGCCGCGAACGCCAAGCGCTCGAACCCCTCCGGCGCGATCGACCACTTCAGGAGCATCCGGCCGCCAGCGGTCGAGACCCAGGCGAGCGCGTTGTGGTCGCTCATCACGATGCGCTCGCAGGTATCGGCGCGCACACCCCACCGCCGCTCGAGCGTCCGGACGACCCAGGCGTCCGCAGCGGCGGCGTCCGTGAAGCCGAAGCGGTCGCGCAGGACACGGGCTGCGTCGCCCCGTTCCCACAGCAGCTCGAGTGTCATCAGCCCACCCTCGCAGGTCGCGCTACCATCCGGTACCGGTCCACGCACGGAAGCGAGTCGCCATGACCTCCCAGAGCACTCGGGTCCTGCACGTGATGTGCACGGTGTTCCTGTTGGGCGCCTTCCTGTCGGTCGGGATCGGTGGGTGGTCGCTCGCGAACGACACCGGGGGCGGTGCGAACATCGGCGGCGGCATCCTGATGCTGTTCGGCTACCTGCTCGGTCTGATCGGGATCGCGCTCGGCGTCGCCACGCTCGTCGTCGCCACCGTGTCGCGGCGACGGTCACGCACGCGCAGCTGACGCCTCAGCGGCGGCGGGTGCGGAGCCGCTGCACGCCCACCCATCCGGCGACCGCGAAGCAGCCGAGCGCGAGGACGTACGAGACGAGCAGGTCGGCCCATGCGCGCGGGTTGATCGATCCGTCGGGCAGCCGCTCCTGGAGTTGGAACGACGTCGGGAACAGCCAGTAGGACGTCGCGTAGACGGTCAGCCCCAGCCCGACGACGAGCGAGCCGACGATGATCCACCGCGCGGTGGACCGCTCGAGGCTCATGCGGTCGCCGCCTTGCCGGGACGCCGTGACGCCGACCGTGGCGGGTTCGCACGGAGGTGCTCGCTGATGCGCCCGAGGATCCGGGCGAGGTCACTCGCGTCCCCGTCCGTGATCGGCGCGAACAGGAGTCCGTGCACGGTGCCGATGTGGCCGGGGAACACGTCGGCGAGGACCTCGCGCCCCACGTCGGTGATCGTGACGACGGTGCTGCGTTCGTCGTCCGGCGACGGGGACCTCGTGACGAGGCCGCGCTGTTCGAGCAGTTGCGCTTGGTAGGTCAGCCCGCTGCGGCTGTAGACGACGCCGTCGGCGAGGTCCGTCATCCGCTGGCGGCCGTCGGCGGTGTCACCGAGGCGCGCGAGGAGCTGGAACTGGACGTAACTCAACCCACCGACGTCGCGGAGCTGCTTCTCGACCGCGGGGCGCAGGAGCGCACTCACCTCGGTCAGCGCGAAGTAGGCGCCGAGCTGTGTCGGGGTCAGTGCGGTGGGGGTTTCGCTCATACGAGCATCCTACCTGTTGCTTCGAGTTCGAAGCAGTGCTAGCGTCTCCGACAAGCGCTTCGAATTCGAAGCAAACAGGAGAGGGCATCATCATGAAGGCAGTGCAGTTCCACGAAGTCGGCGGACCCGAGGTCCTCCAGTACGGCGAGGTCGAGCAGCCGACCCCGGCAGCAGGACAGGTGCGACTGCGCGTCGCGGCGTCCGCGTACAACGCTGCGGACAACGGCATGCGGGCCGGCTTCCTGCCGATCCCGATCCAGCTGCCGCATGTCCCCGGCTACGACGTCTCCGGCACGGTCGACGCGATCGGCGAGGGCGTGACTGGTCTGACCGCGGGCGACGCGGTCATCGCGTTCCTGCCGATGGACCGCGACGGCGGGGCAGCCGAGTACGTCATCGCACCGGCGGACGCCGTGGTCGCAGCGCCGACGAGCATCCCACTGGCCGACGCGGCCGCGCTGCCGTCCGTCGCGCTGACCGCCTGGCAGGCCCTGTTCGACGACGGCCGGCTCACCGCCGGACAGCGGCTGCTCGTCGTGGGTGCCGGCGGGGTCGTCGGCAAGTACGCCGTCCAGCTCGCCAAGCGCGCCGGAGCACACGTCATCGCGACCGCCAGCCCACGCAGTGCCGACGCCGTGCGCACGGCCGGTGCCGACCACGTCATCGACCACACCGACACCGACCTGCTCGATGCCCTCGACGGTCAGGTCGACGTCCTGCTCAACCTGGCGCCGATCGAGCCCGAGCAGTTCGCGGCGGACGTCGCAGCGGTCCGTGACGGCGGAGTCGTCGTGAGCACGACGGCGTTCATGGCCACGCCGGGTGACGAGTCCCGAGGCGTTCGTGCAGCGACCGTGTTCGTCCTGCCGAACCGCGAACGCCTGATGGAGCTCGTCGCGCTGGTGGACGCCGGGGCCCTGACGGTCGAGGTCACGCGGCGCATCCCGCTCGCCGAGCTCCCCGCACTGCACGCCGAGGGCGCAGCCGGGAGGATCGCCGGCAAGGTCATCGTCCTGCCCTGACCTGACCCGGATCACCGGAGCGGCCAGTGCGACGGCCGGTCCAGGTCGCCGGGCAGCACCGTGGACGCATCGCCCTGGGCAGCGTTCACCTGGGGTTGGGTCAAGAACAGCGCGTTCGACAGGTCCGCTCCCCCGAGCCGGGTGTCGCGCAGGTCCGCCCCGAGCAGGTCGACACCCGACAGGTCGCATCCCCGCAGGTCCGCGGCGATCAGGACCGCACCGCGCAGATCGGCGCCGACCAGGACGCGAGATCGCAGGTCGCGGCCGGCCAGGTCGGTCGATGGGTGCAGGTCACCGGCCGCGTCGCCGGCGGTGGGGTACCCACCTCGAGCCTCCGCGCTGACGTCGATCAGGACGGAACGGACCCCGGACCGGAGCGACTCGACGTTCACCGCGAGGACGCCGGCCAACTCGCCGTCGAGGATCTGCTGGATGCGGAGCCGGAGCCCGGTCGGTGCGTCCGCGCTTCCCAGAGCGGTCGAGCGGGACCCCGCCTCGGCCAGGTACCAGAGCATCTCGTGGAGCTGCCGGGCGACCGCGAAGGCCCGGAACACCTGCGGCTTCGAGTCCGGCCGGTCGACCGAACTCGTGCCGTCGAAGCAATCGGTGGTGGTGCCCCCGCGGAGGCGGTGCAGCACAGGACGGAGCAGTCACCGCAGGCAGCGCGGAGCACCGAGCGGTCGCCGGTCGACGTGATCACCCGGTCTCACCCGTGGCCCAGAAGTAGGTCAGCGGGGAACCGTTGACCAGGTGGTCGCCGATCACCCGTTGCTGGAACACCACCGGGTTGTGCGACGACAGGGTCCGCGCGTTCCGCCAGTGCCGATCGAGGGATTTGTCCCGGTCGGTGGCGCTGGCCCCGCCGACCTCGAAGAGCGTGGTCGCCGCCCGGAGCACGATCTCGACCACCACTGCCTGGAGGGCGATCGTCCGGAGTTCGGCCGCATCGATCAGCGCGTCGGCTCCGTCATCACCGGACTCGATCGCGCCGTGCGCAGCGTCGATGGCCCCGGCGGCGTCCAGGACGAGGGCCTCGGCGGCGATCGCGTCCGATGCGATGCGGCCGACGACGGACTGCACGAGCGGGTCCGTGGCCGCGGTCGCCCCGACTCCGTGCTGGTAGTGCCGGGTCCGTGACCGTACGAACGATGCGGCGTCGCGGGCGGCCGCGGCGCCGACCCCGGCGAGCGACGCCAGGAGGACGGTCTGCAGGAACGCCGGCAGCACGGTTCGCCGCTCCGCACGCTCGGGTCGGAGTTGCCAGAGCTCCACGCGGACGCCGTCGAACCTCGTCGTGCCGCTGCCGGTGAGCCGCTGCCCGAAGCCGTTCCAGTCGTCGCGGACCTCCACACCGGGGTCGTCGACCCGCACGGTGACCCCGACGGTGTGCCCGTCCGGTGTGCGCGCGGAGACGGTCGTCCAGTCGGCGAAGATCGTGCCGGTGCTGTAGTGCTTCTCACCGTGCAGGCGCCAGCCGTCGCCGTCGGGCACGATGTGCGTCGACAGGGATCCGACCGCGGCGGTCGAGCGCTCGTGGCTGGCGTTGCCGAAGACCTCGCCCGCGGCGATACGGGTGAACCACTCGTCACGGCGGACGACGTCGGGTTCGAGCAGCAGTTCCTCGACGAACGCGAAGTGCGCGCGGAGGAGCTGCGGAATGTTCGAGTCGGCCTCCGCGAGACGGATGAGCAGCGCGAAGAGGTCGGTCGCCGACGCACCCGCACCGCCGGAGGACGTCGGCACCGTCACGGCTGTGAAGCCCGAATCCGCCAGCCACCCGACCGGTTCGTGCGGCAGGGAACGGCTCTGCTCGCGCTCCACCGCCCCGGCCGCGATCCGCTCGAACACCGGCGCGAAGCGCTCCAGCAGGGAGGTGGGGGTGGGCAGTGTCGTGGTGGTCATGACTCCTCCTGGAGGTTCCGGTGGGCGCTGACGCCCGGGATCGCGTCGAGCAACCCCTGCGTGTACGGGTCGCGCGGCGAGCGGAACACCTGGTCGGCCGTTCCCTCCTCGACGACACGACCGTCGCGCAGCACGAGCACGCGATCGCTGACGTGGTGGATCACACCGAGGTCATGCGAGATGAAGAGCGCAGCGGTTCCGTACTCCTGTCGGATGTCGGCGAGCAGGTCGAGCACCTGCGCCTGGACGGACACGTCGAGCGCGCTGACGGCCTCGTCGAGGACGAGCACGTCTGGATCGGTGGCGAGCGCGCGGGCGATGGCGACGCGCTGTCGCTGGCCTCCGGACAGCGTCGATGGGTGCCGGCGTGCGATGGACGGGTCGAGTCCGACGCCGGTGAGCAGCTCCTCCGTGCGAGCGGTGTCGGAACGACCGTCCTCGGGTGTGCCACGGGCGGCTCGCGCCCCGGTGAGCGCCGAACGGATCAGCTCACCCACGCTGCGGCGAGGGTCGAACGACGACAGGGGGTCCTGCGACACCGTTGCGATCCGCGGTCGATCACCGCGACGAGCACGCTCCGACAGTGCCGACCAGGGCCGTCCCTCCAACGTGACGGAGCCCGAGGACGTCGGGGTCAGCGCGAGGGCGATGGCAGCCGTCGTGGACTTCCCGGAGCCGGACTCCCCCACGATCCCGAGCGTCTCCCCTGCGCGCAGGTCGAACGACACGTCGTCGACCACGGTCCGGACGACCCGGTCGGGGCCGCGGTAGCGCTTGCTGACGTGCGAGACGGAGAGCACCACCGATCCGACGACGGGCACCGGCCGCGAGGCCGGCCGGGGCGCGAGGGTTGCACGGGGAGCGTCGGACAACCGTGTGCCCGGCGCGTGCGCTGCGGGGATCGCCGAGAGCAGCCGCTTCGTGTACGGGTCCTGCGGGTCGCCGAGGACGGCGCCGACCGACCCCTGCTCGACGACGACACCGTGCTGCATCACCACGACGTCGTCCGCGAGCCGTTCGACGACGCCGAGGTCGTGGCTGATGAGCACGAGCCCGGTCCCGCCTGCACGGAGCTCGTCGAGGAGCGCGAGGATCTGCGCCTGCACGGTGGTGTCGAGCGCCGTCGTCGGCTCGTCGGCGATGAGCACCGCGGGGTCGAGGGCGATCGCCGCGGCGATGAGCGCGCGCTGCCGGAGCCCGCCGGACAGTTCCGACGGCAGCTGCCGCGCACGCAACGACGGCGACGGGATCCCGACGCGCTCGAGCAGCGAGAGCACCTGCCGTTCGCGCTCCGCCCGCGGTCCGACGCCGTGCACCCGGAGCGCGTCGGCGACGGACGCCCCGACCTTCCGGAGTGGATCGAGCGAGACGAGGGCGTCCTGCAGCACGTACCCGGCCTCCTTCCCGCGCACCTTCCGCCACGAGCCGTCGGACAGGTCGCGCAGGTCGCGTCCGCCGAGCGACAGCGTCGAGGCCGTGGTCGTCGACGTCGGACCGTTCAGCCCGAGCAGCGACCGGGCCGTGACGCTCTTGCCGGAGCCGGACTCACCGACGATCGCCACGCAGCGTCCGGCCTCGAGCGTGAAGGAGACGTCCTGCACGACAGTGCGGCCGCCGAAGGCGACGGAGAGACCTCGGACGTCGACGACGGGATCGTCGCCACCACGGAACGGGACGGACGCCGTGGCGGACGTGAGCTGCGATGCGGTGGTCACCGGGGGCCTCCAGGCTGGGTCAGGGTCTGCAGGGCGCGACCGACGGCGGTCAACGACAGCGCGAGCAGGACGATCACGACGCCCGGCCAGAAGTCGAGCCACCACGCCTGCTGCAGGTAGTTCCGGCCGGCGTTGAGCATCGCGCCCCACTCCGGGGCGGGCGGCTGCACGCCCATGCCGAGGAACCCGAGCGCGGACGCCCAGACGATCGCCTGCCCGATACCAAGCGTGACGAGCACGGTGAGCGGCCGGAAGGCGTTGGGCAGCAGCGTCCGGAACAGCACGTGCGCCGAGGAGTGCCCGAGCGCGCGTTCTGCCTGCACGTACGCGGCCCCGCGGACCGCGAGCACCTGCCCCCGCACCATCCGGGCGTACCCCGGGATCGTCGCGATGCCGACGGCCAGGATCTGTGTCCCGGCGCTCGACCCGAAGACGGCGATGAGGATGAGCGCGAGCAGGATGCCCGGGAACGCGTAGAGCACCTCGATGACACGCGTCACCACGGCGTCGACCGCTCGGCCGCCGAGTCCGCCGAGGACGCCGAGGAGGACGGCACCGGTGAGGCCGAGCGCGGTCGCGCCGACCCCGATCAGGACCGACTGACCGGCCCCGTGCACGACGCGCGAGTAGACGTCCCGCCCGGACTGGTCGGTCCCGAAGACGTGCTGCGCACTGGGTGCGTCGAAGCTCTTGCCCAGGTCGATGGCGAGCGGGTCCTGTGGTGCGAGCAGGGACGGCCAGAGGGCTGCCACCGCGACGAGCGCGATGAAGGCGGCGGCCGCCCAGAACGAGACGCGGCGCAACGGGTGGGAGGCTCGGCGCACCTTGCGGACGCCGGCCTCAGCCGGTACCGGGTCGGGTTGCAGGGCGCGGGGTTCGCTGGGTGCGATCGTTGCGGTGGTCATGCTGCGGCTCCCGTCGTGCGGCGCAGTCGTGGGTCGATGACGACGTACGCGATGTCGGTGAGGATGTTCGCCACGACGTAGACGAGCGCGACGACGAAGGTGATGCCGATGACGAGCGGCAAGTCCTGCGCGCTCACGGCCGTGACCAGGACTTGCCCGATGCCCTGGCGGGCGAAGACGACCTCGGCGATGACGGCGCCGGAGACGAGCGAGCCGAGGCCCCAGCCGGACAGCGTCACCCCGGGGAGCGCCGCGTGCCGGAGCACGTACTTCCCACGGATGGCGCGCTCGGACAGACCACGACTGCGGGCGGAGAGGACGAACGGCTGCTGCTGCTTGTCCTCGAACTCGTCGCGGGTGACCTGGCCGAGGAACCCGGCGAGCGGGATCGCCAGCGTCAGGGCGGGCAGGACGATGCCGAGCGGACCGGAGCCGATGACCGGGAACCAGTGCAGCTGCACGGCGAACACGAGCAGCAGCACGAGACCGAGCCAGAACTGCGGGAGGCCAGCAGCGACGGTCTCGACGGCGGAGCCAAGACGTCCGACGATGCCCGGGCGTCCGGCGGTCAGGAGCGTCGAGGTGACCGAGAGCAGCCAGGCGATGACGAGCGCGGACACCGTCAGCGCCAGGGTCGGGCCGATCTGCCCCGCGATGACGCTCGTGACGGACTGCTTCAGCGTGTAGGACTCCCCGAAGTCGAGCCGGAACAGCCCGCCGAGGAAGTCGCCGTACTGCGCGATGAGGGGCCGGTCGAAGCCGTACTGTTCGGTGACCGCGGCGACCGCTTCCTTCGTCGGGTGGGCCGCAGCGCCACCGAGGATCGCGACGGCGGGGTCGCCCGGCACGGCGTGCTCGAGGAAGAACACGATGGTGCCGACGGCGAGGAGCAGCACCACCGCCTCCACGATGCGCCGTGTGACTCGGATCACCATCAATTGCCTCCGTCGATCAGGTAGGCGTCGGAGAGGACGGGTTCGCCCTCGCTGGGTTCGATCCACACGCCGCCGACGCGTTCGGAGATGCCGAGGCGGGTCTGGATCGGGTAGAGCGGCAGCGTCCAGGCCTTCGACGACAGCCGCTCCTGGGCCGCGGCGTAGTACTTCGCTTGCGCAGCCGGGTCGGTGGTCGCCGTGCCCGCGACGAGCAGCCGGTCGAGCTCGTCGTCGTACGCGAACGCCGAGTTCTGCCCGTTGTCGACGTCGTAGGTCGCCTTCGAGTACTTGATGTACATCACGTGCGGCGTCGGGCTGTTCCAGTAGTTCCCGAGCAGGTCGTACGCCTTCGGGTTGCCCCACACCGCGTTCATCGACGAGGAGTCCAGCGCCTGCAGCAGGACCTTGACCCCGACGCGCTTCTCCATCGCCTGGATGTCCTGCAGGATCGTGACGTCGGCCGGCGGGGTCTCCGCGGAGTCGGCGTTGTACGGCAGCCTCACCGTCAGCGTCTCGCCGTCCTTCGTCCGGTAGCCGTCCGCGTCACGTCCGGTCCAGCCGGCCTCGTCGAGGAGCCGCTTCGCCTCGGCCGGGTCGTAGGGGAAGGGCTCGTGGTACGCGGCGTCGTAGTGCGGCGTCCCCGAGGAGACGTTGTTGCCCTCGTACGGGAACACCCCGTTGTAGGCGCTCTCCACGGCTTCCTTCGCGTCCGAGGCGTGCACGAACGCCTTCCGCACCCGGATGTCGCTGAAGACCGTGCTCTTCGTGTTGATGTCGAGGCTGAACGGCGCTCCTGAGTGCACGAACGACTGCAGCTCGATCGAGGGGTCCGACTTCGCCAGGCCCTCGCTCTCCGGCGGGACGTTGAAGATGACGTCCGCTTCGCCCGAGCTGAGCGCGCCGTACCGGGTGGTGTTGTCCTTGAGGAACTTCCACGTGATGCCGTCGAGGTAAGCGGGCCCCTGGTGCTTCGCATCGGCCGGAGCGCTGTTGTACCCATCGTTCCGGACGAGCTCGACGTCCCGCTCGTGGTTCCACTCCGCCACCTTGAACGGCCCCGTCCCGACCGGCGACTCGCAGTTCGCGGCGAGCCCCCGTGCCATGGCCTTCGGTGACTCCATGCCGAAGAACGCCTGCGACAACGCGGCGAGGAGCGGGGAGTACGGCCGCTTCAAGGACACCCGGACGACGTGGTCGCTGATCGCGGTGGCCTTGTCGAAGTACCCCGTCAGGTACAGCAGATCGGTCGAGGACTGCGTCGCCGGGTCGAGGATCTGGGTGAAGTTGTCCACCACGGCCTGGGCGTCGAACGGTGTGCCGTCGGTGAACTCCACGCCCTGCTTCAGGGTGAAGTCGTACTGCTTGCCGTCGTCCGAGATCGTCCAGCTGGACGCGAGCCACGGCTGCACGCTGCCGTCGTCCTGCAGCGACACGAGCGAGTCCAGGTACTGCCTGGCGATGTAGGTCTGCGGCATGTCCCCGGAGTTGTGCGGGTCGAGGCAGGTCGGTTCACGGTCGGTGGCGTACACGAGCGTGCCGCCGCGGACCGGGCCCCGGTCGCGGCCCGCGCCGGTCGACCCGTCGGCGCAGCCGACGAGCACCGTCACGACGGTGACCACCGTGGCCGCGACCACGAACGGTCGGAGTGAGAGACGAACCATGGGGAAGGACGGTACGGCTGGCGTTCCGTCGGCCGCGAGCGCCGGGCAACACTCCGCAACGGACCGACATCCGGCGTCACACCGGGCACGCTCTGTGCCGTCGGATGACGTCGCCGCGCACGTAGCACTCCGTCACGAACACCGGGGCTCCGGCGTCGGTTCCTACGCTCGGGGGATGCCGAAACGTCTGCTCCTCAACGTGTTCGAGATGAACTGCGTCGGCCACATCACCCACGGGCTGTGGCGCCTGCCCGCCAACAACCGGCACCGCTACACGGACATCCGCTACTGGACCGAGCTGGCGCGCACCGCCGAGGCCGGGCAGTTCGACGCGGTGTTCATCGCCGACGTCCTCGGGGCCTACGACGTGTACAGCGGCTCCGCGGCACCGGCGCTGCGCGAGGGCTTGCAGATCCCGAACAACGACCCGATGCTCGTGGTCCCGGCGATGGCGGCCGTGACGGAGCACCTCGGCTTCGGCATCACCTTCTCGACCAGCTACGAGCCACCGTTCGCGTTCGCGCGACGGATGTCGACGCTCGATCACCTGACCAACGGCCGCGTCGGCTGGAACGTCGTCACGAGCTATCTGCCGAACGCGGCCCGCAACTTCGGCCTGGCGACCGAGATCCCGCACGACACCCGGTACGAGATCGCCGACGAGTACCTCGAGGTGCTGTACCAGCTGTGGGAGGGCTCCTGGGAGGACGGCGCCGTCCTGCGGGACGCCGAACGCGGGATCTACACCGACCCTGCGAAGGTCCACCCGATCGACCACGTCGGTACGCACTTCCGGGTCGCCGGGCCGCACCTGTCCGAGCCGTCGCCGCAGCGCACCCCGACCCTGTTCCTGGCGACCGGTTCGCCGGCCGGCATCGCCCGCGCGGGCCGGCACGCCGAGGTCGTCTTCACCGGCGGGCACGGCGTCGAGCGCACCGCTGACGCCGTCCGGGCCGCCGCCGAGTCAGCGGGCCGTGAGCGTGACGACGTCAAGTTCGTGACGCAGGCCGCCGTGATCACCGCGCCGACGCAGCGCGACGTGGACGACAAGGTCGCCCAGTACCGCGCGTTCCAGAGCGAGGAAGGCCCCCTCATCCACGGGAGCGTGCCCTTCGATGCCCTCGCGCACCCGCGTGGCCGCTCCGTCCGGGACGCACTCGAGGCCGAAGGGGTGGAGGGCGGCGAGCGGCTGGTCGGCCGCGTTGCCCTGGACCAGACCGTGGGAGAGCTCCTGGACCGGGTGAACGAGGCATGGCACGGCGCCTTCTGGGCCGCCGGTGTCCCCGAGGCCGTCACCGAACAGATCGAAGGCTGGCTGGACGACGACGGGATCGACGGCATCAACCTGCGGCAGTACCACTCGTTCGACACCGTGCGCGACTTCGCGACCCACGTCACCCCATTGCTGCGGGAACGCGGCCGACTGCCCGAGCGGTACACCGACGGCGAGACGCTTCGCCAGCGCGTTCAGGGCGGCGGGCCGTCACGACTGCCGAGCCGCCACCCTGCGGCACGGCACCGCCGCGGAGTCGACGCCCGAGCCTGATCGCCGGGCGCATCGGCGTTCCGCCCGTCCGCAGTCCCGACGCGTACGGTGCACATGTGACCAGAACCCACCCGGCAAGACCGCACCGCCTCGTGCTGATCGCCGCCGCCGGCGTGCTGGTGATCGGCGTCGTGCTCCTGTTCACCCCGTGGGACGGGCTGGTCCCCGTGCTCGCCTGGGTGCTGATCGTGGCGTCCATCGCCCTCGGCGCGATCACCCTGTTCTTCTCACGCGCACCCCGCAGCTGAGCGCGCCGCCACGCGACAGGCACCCCGTCAGGACCGCGGCACGAGACCGTGCTCGTAGGCGAAGATCACCGCGTGCACCCGGTCACGCAGCCCGAGCTTGCCGAGCACCCGCCCGACGTGCGTCTTGACCGTGGACTCGCTCGTCACCAGGTGTGCGGCGATCTCGGGGTTCGACAGCCCGCGGGCCATCGCGAGCAACACGTCGCGCTCCCGCGGGGTCAGGGGCTCCAGCGGGTCCGGACCCGCCGGCCGGTCGTCGGGGAGCACAGAGCCGAACAGCTCGAGCATCCGCTGCGTCACCCGCGGTGAGACCGCGGCCTCGCCCGCTGCCACGGACCGGACGGCGTCGAGGAGCTGCGCGGCGCTGACGTCCTTGAGCAGGAACCCGCTCGCCCCGGCACGCAGGCCGCCGAACGCGTACTCGTCCAGGTCGAAGGTCGTCAGCACGAGCACCCGGGTCTCGGGGACCTGCTTGACGATCGCGGCCGTCGCGGTCACGCCGTCGACGTGGGGCATCCGGACGTCCATCAGCACGACGTCCGGACGCAGGGCACGGACGAGCCGCACGCCCGCACCGCCGTCGCCGGCCTCACCGACGACCTCGATGTCGGGTTGTGCCTCGAGCAGCAGCCGGAACCCGGTCCGGATGAGTTGCTGGTCGTCGACGATCGCGACGCGGATCACCGGTCCTCCGTCCTGACCGGGATCGTCGCCCGGATCTGCCAACCGTCGGTGCCGTCGCGGGAGCCCGCGCGCACCTGCCCACCCAGCGCGCGGATGCGCTCCTCGATCCCGATGAGCCCTCGACCCGACCCCGTCGTGGCGTGCGCCGACCCGTCGGGCCGAGTCGGGCCTCCCGTCCGTCCGTCGTCGGTGACGACCACGGTGACCTCGGTGGCGGACGCGGCCACCTGTACGTCCACCGATCGGACGCGCTGCGCGTGCCGGGCGGTGTTGGTGAGGCCCTCCTGCACGACCCGGTACACGGCGAGCTGCAGGGCATCGTCGTCGGGGACGACGCCGACGAGTTCGAGGGCGACGGGCGTGCCCAGCGCACGGAACCGGTCGACGAGCTGCGGGACGTCGTGGACGCCCGGCTGCGGCGCGAGCGCGGGTTCACCGTCGCCGCCGAGCACCCCGAGCATGCGGCGCATGTCGCTCATCGCGCCACGGCCGACGTCGGCGACTCCGCGCATGGCCGCGGCAGCGGACCCCGCCGAACCGACGGGTGCACCAGCGGACGCCCCCGCCGCCGCGCCCTCGGCCAGCCGCACCATCACGGTGAGCGAGTGCGACACGATGTCGTGCATCTCGCGCGCGATCCGGGCCCGTTCCGCGGCGGTGGCGAGCTGCGCCTGCTGGTCGCGCTCCCGGGCCAGCTGGTGCGCGCGGTCGATCAGCGCCTGCGTGTAGCGACGGCGGTTCGACACGTTGACCCCGATCAGGACCGCTGCCAGCAGGAACGTCGTGGGCTGCGGGTACAGGACGTCCGCGAGTCCTCCGGACCCCGGTGCGACCACCCAGACGCGCAGCGCCGTCGCCCCCGCAGCCAGCACGACGGCGACCGCGGCCGTCCACCACCCGGCGGCGCGCGACCACCACACGGTCGCGGCGTAGACCGTGAACAGCGCCGGGGAGTACCCCGCTTCCGTCCAGGTCATGGCGACGACGGACGCGAGCCCGAGCACCGCCGTCGCCGCGGGGTGCGAGCGCCGGAGCGGGATGCCGGAGACGGCGATCAGCACGAGGACGACGACCGCGACCCGCGCGACGGGGCTCCCGTCGACCTGCCACGAGCTCCGCAACGCCACGGCCACCTCGATCGCACCCCAGAAGACCATGAGCAGCGCGTCGGTCATGACCGGGTGGCGCGCCCAGAACCGCCGGAGCCGGCCGGGTGCATCGGGCAGGGCGATGACCCCGGCACCGTCCTGGACGGCGCCGGGGTCGAGGTCGGCAGGGGTCACGCGTCCCGCTTCTCGACCAGGGCGAGCGCCGTCACCGAGGCGACGACCACCCAGGCCAGCAGTACCGCGAATCCGCTCCATCCCCCCAAGGCTAGGACGCCGTCGTGCCACCCCGACGTCACCTCGGTGCCGAACTGCATGAGCGGCTGCCCGGCGTTCTGCGGCAGCAGGTTGGTCAGCGTGCCGAGCCACTCCGCTCCCGTGAACGACTGCACCAGCTGCACCACGACCGGGGCGACGAGCATCAGCCCGAGCACACCCGCGATCGCCCCGGCGGTGGAACGCAGGACCACACCGACCGCGAAGGCGAGCAGGGCGATGAGCGTCAGGTAGACGGAGGCGCCGAGCAACGGCATCGCGACGCTCGCGTCCAGCGACGCCTCGACGTTCCGCCCCGCGGCGATGGGCAGCGTGATGAACGCCGTGGCCCAGACGCTCACGGCACTCGTGACGAAGACGGCCACGGCGAGGACGATCGCCTTCGCCGCCAGCGCGACCGACCGCCGTGGGACCGCTGCGAACGACGAGCGGATCATGCCGGTGCCGTACTCGCCGGTGACGACGAGGGCGCCGATCACCGCGACGACGAGGACCGAGAGCATCGTTCCGCTCGTGCTGTACTGCACCAGGGCGTTCCGCGCCGCGTCGCCGGTGAGCCCCTGCCCGCCGGTGTCCGCGAAGGCCGCCAGGAGCACACCGATGCCGATCGGCAGGACGAACAGCAGCAGGAAGCTCCACGCCGTCGACCGCAGCGAGCGGAGCTTGATCCACTCCGAGCGCAGGACGCCGGAGAAGTGGATACCGGCTCCGTCGTGCCGCGGCAGGGTGGTGCTCGTGACCGCGCTCACCGGGCCACCTCCGATCGGTACTCGACCTGGTCGTGCGTGAGTTCGAGGTAGGCCTGCTCCAGGCTCGCCTCGGTGGTGGCGAGCTGGTGCAGGACGATGCCGGCAGCACCCGCTGCCTCGCCGATCTGCTCGGCACCGAGGCCACGGATCTGCAGCGCCCCGTCGCCCTCGTAGCCGATGGTGACGTCCGGTCCGGCGATCGCGTCGAGGAGCCGCTCGGGCTCCGGCGTCCGCACCGTGACCGACCGCTCCGTGGCGGCGGCGACCAGGTCCGCGATGTCCGTGTCCGCGAGCACCCGGCCGCGACCCATCACGACGATGCGGTCGGCGGTCAGCGCCATCTCGCTCATCAGGTGGCTCGAGATGAAGACCGCCCGCCCCTCGGCGGCAAGACTGCGGGCGAGTCGACGCACCCACACGACGCCCTCGGGGTCGAGACCGTTGACCGGCTCGTCGAGGATCAGCGTCTGCGGATCGCCGAGCAGTGCCGCCGCGATCCCGAGCCGCTGCCCCATGCCGAGCGAGAACCCGCCGACGCGCTTCTTCGCGACGTTCTCGAGACCGGTCATCCCGATGACCTCGTGCACACGGGCCGTCGGGATCCGGTGCGTCGCGGCGAGCGCCGACAGGTGGTCGAAGGCGCTGCGTCCCTTGTGGACCGCCTTCGCCTCGAGCAGCGCGCCGACGCGACGCAGCGGGTCGGGCAGCTCGCGGTAGGGGCGTCCGTCGACGTGGGCGGTGCCCGAGGTCGGCCGGTCCAGTCCGACGACGGCGCGCATCGTGGTGGACTTGCCCGCGCCGTTCGGACCGAGGAAGCCGGTGACGACGCCGGGACGCACCGTGAAGGACACGTCGTCGACGGCGACCTTCTCGCCGTAGCGCTTGGTGAGGTTCTGGATCTCGATCATGCGGCAACGGTACGGAGACGACCGCGTCCGCCACATCGCCGTCGCAGACGATCTCCGCGGGGCGGTCGTGGTACCCCGGTACCACCCGCAGCGGTGCCGGATACGGTGGGGACATGGCCGTCCAGCGCTGGCACGAGGACGTCCTCGGAGCGCCCTACGAGCGACTCGAGCTGCCGCTCGGCACCGACTCCGAGGGTCCGGTCGTCGCCACCCTCGTCCGTCGGCGGCACACCCCGACGGACCTGCTGCTGCACGGGCGCGGGCCGCTGCACGGTGCCGACGTGCTGTACGTGCACGGGTGGTCGGACTACTTCTTCCAGACCGAGTTGGCGGAGCGGATCGAACGGCTCGGGGCGCGCTTCCACGCGTTGGACCTGCGGAAGTACGGCCGGAGCCTCCGCCCCCACCAGACCCCGGGCAACGTCGACGACCTGGCGGTGTACGACGAGGACATCGCCGCAGCGCTCGACGCGGTGTCCGCCGAGCACCCCGGCCCCGGCGAGCGGCGGCTCGTGCTGATGGGGCACTCCACCGGCGGTCTGACGCTGTCGCTGTGGGCTGCGCGGCACCCGGAACTCGTCGACGGCATCGTCCTGAACAGTCCGTGGCTCGAGTTCCAGGCGACCGCCGTGGGCCGGGCGATCGTCGCACCCGTCATCAAGCTCGGTGCCAAGCGGAACCCCCTCGCCCCGATGCCCGCCGTCGACCCCGGCTTCTACACGCGCACCGTGTCGGCCGCGGGTGAGGGCTCGTGGACGTACGACCAGCAGTGGCGGCCGGAACGCGGGTTCCCCCTGCACCCGGGATGGCTCGCGGCGGTCTTCGCGGGGCAGGAGACGGTCGAGCACGGGCTCGACATCCAGGTCCCCGTCCTGGTCATGCTCAGCGACAAGAGCATGTTGCAACCCCGGTGGGACCCCGGCATGGCACACGCCGACGTCGCGCTGAACGTCGACACGGTGGCCCACCGAGCCCTGTCGCTCGGCAACGAGGTGACGGTCCGCCGACTGCCGGGAGCCGTGCACGACGTGGTGCTGTCCGCGCCCGACGTGCGCGAACAGGCGTACGACGCGATCGGACGCTGGGCCACCACGCTGCGCCCCCGCTAGCGTGGCGGGATGACCGACCGCTCCGTCCGGCTGACTCGGATCGACCCGACCGGGGTCGACCACGATGCCCTCGTCGACTTCCTGTCGACCGAGGACTTCCCGTTCCACGTGCGGCGGACGTGGAACCGGTCGGAGGCCGTCCAGGCCGTGGCGTCCGGCTCCTACCGCGACGAGGAGCACGACTCGTACTGGGTCGACCACACGGAGCACGGCCGCATCGGGTTCGTCCGGCTGGAGGACCTGGAAGACCCGGTCCCGCTGTTCGACCTGCGCATCGCCGGCGCGTTCCGCGGTCGCGGACTCGGCGTCCCGACGCTGCGCGCGGTCACCGACCACGTCTTCGGCACCCTGCCGTCGGTGACCCGCTTCGAGGGTCAGACCCGCGAGGACAACACGGCGATGCGCCGGGTCTTCGTGCGTGCCGGGTGGGTCAAGGAGGCGCACTACCGCGAGGGGTGGCCGGTCGAGGGCGGCCGCGCGGTCGCGTCGGTCGGGTACGGGATCCTGCGCCACGACTGGGAGACGGGCGAGACGACGCCGGTGCCGTGGGACGACGACGTGCTCCCGGACGACTGACGGTGCGGCGCGATCCGGGTCGCGACCCAGGGCGAACGGGAGGCCCGGGTGACGCCCGCCACGGCCCGTCCGCCGGGGCGGGCGGCTACGTCCAGGGCGTGACGCGCGCGATCAGCCGCCGGTGGCCGTCCGGAGCGCGCTGCACGTGCGCCGGAACGCCGCGCTGAGCGGCTTCGCTCAGGCGGGGCGACTGAAGAGGTTCACGAGGTTGCCGTCGGGGTCGCGGAACAGCGCCGACCGGTTGCCCCACGGCATCGTCGTCGGCTGCAGCACGACGTCGTCGAGCTCGGCGCGCAACTCCTCGAACACGGCGTCGACGTCGGCCACCACGAACTCGAGGAACACGCCGCCGTTCGTGCGGGGCTCCGGCGCAGCCGCTCCGAGCATCGCCACCGTCACCGGGGTCGCGAGGGCGAGCACGGCACCTCCGGTCACGATCTCGGCGAAGACCGCGGCGGGCCGCCGAGCCTCGGTGCCGGTGACGCGCTCGTAGAACCGCACCATCCCGTCGAGGTCGTCGGTGATGATCCGGATGGATGCGAACTGCACGGGAAGCCCTCCTGGCCGGCCACCGTGACCGGACTCGTCGAGCATGCGGGACCACCGCGACAGCGTCCTGTCGGTGTTTCGGCGGATCAGCACGCGGATCGGGCGGCTCAGTCGCCGAGCACCGGACGCAGCACGCCGTGCGGGATGTCGAGTTCGTCGAGGTGGACCACGCGCGGCGGTGCCGGCTCGTCGGTCTCCTCGACCGCCAGCACGCGGTCACCGCGGAAGGCCCGGACGCCGTCACGCAACCGGCACCACGCGACGAGGTACCAGTCCTCGCCCTTCCCGATGTACCCGAGCGGTTCGACGACGCGATCGGTCTCCGCGCCCGCTGCGTCGCGGTACCGCATCCGGACGACGCGCCCGCCGGTCAGCGCCCCGGCGAGCGCCGTGGGAGCAGGTGTGCGCTCCCCCGACTCGAGCAGGTGCACCCGGCTCGCCAGTCGCGCTGCGCGTCGGGCGTCGTCTTCGGCGAGCACCGCGGTGACCTTGCGGGCAGCGCTGCGCGCCGCGTCGCGGAACGGGCTGGAGGCGACCGTGCCGAGGCCGATCGCCACCGCGAGCGCTTCGTCGACGGTCAGCCCGAGCGGCGGGAGCGTCGCACGGGCGTCGATCGTGTACCCGCCGGTCCGCCCCGGCTCGGCCCAGATCGGCACCCCGGCCTGCTGCAGGGACAGCAGATCCCGCTCCACCGTGCGCACGCTGACCCGGAACCGCTCGGCGAGTCGGCGCGCGCTCCGCAGCGCGGGCGCAGCGGCGCGCAGCTCCTCGACGAGCGCGTACAGGCGGTCGGTCCGGTTCACGACGCGACCATAGCCCGTGACGCCACCGGGCACCGGACGGGAGGCGCAGTGCCAGCCGGCACCGGGCCTCCCGTCCGCCGTCCGGTCACGCGCAGGGCGCGACCCGGGTCAGGAACGCGCCAAGCGTTCGACCGTGGCGTGGGCGCCGTCGGCGATGAGCCCGTCGAGGGCGTCGCGGTACGCCGCGACGAACCGTTCGTCGTCGATCAGGTCGCCGAAGACCTGCCGGTTCGCGATGAAGGCGAGCCGGTCGTCGCGCTGGGTGAGCGCGATGCGGTGCAGCGGTTCGGCCAGCCGGTCGACGATCTGGATCGGCTCGCCGGACTCGTCCGTGCCCTCGTCGTAGCGCGCCCACGACGCGACGATGCCGGCGGACAGCGTGACGGGCCGGCCGGCGGCGAGGTTGTCGCGGACCACCGGCAGCAGCCACTTCGGGATCCGGTCGCTCGACTCGGCACAGAGGCGCGCGAGGGTGTCGCGGACCTCGGGGTTCTGGAAGCGCTCGATGAGGGTGGACTTGTAGTCCTCGAGGTCGATGCCGGGCACGGGGTGCAGGGTGGGCGAACCCTCCTCGTCCATGTAGCGGCGCAGGAACGTGGCGATCGCCGGGTCCTGCGTGGCCTCGTGCGCGTAGCGGTACCCGGACAGGTACCCGAAGTAGCACAGGCCCTGGTGCGAGGCGTTGAGCAACCGGAGCTTCATCAGCTCGTACGGCTCGACGTCCTCGACGATCTGCACCTCGGCGTCCTGGTACGGCGGACGTCCGGCGGGGTGGTCGTCCTCGAGCACCCACTGGAAGAACGGTTCGGCGACGACGGGCCAGGCGTCCTCGATGCCGAGCTCGTCGCGGACCCAGGCGCGGTCCTCGTCGGCGGTGACCGGGGTGATGCGGTCGACCATCGAGTTCGGGAACGACACGTGCTCGTCCATCCAGTCGGCGAACGCCGGGTCCTGCAGGCGTGCGTAGGCGGTGAACATGTCGCGGGCGACGTGGCCGTTGCCCTGGATGTTGTCGCAGGACATCACCGTGAACGGCTGCTCGCCGCGGTCACGTCGTCGACGCAGGGCCTCGACGACGAGGCCGAACACCGTGCGCGGCGGTCCGTCGCCGCGCAGGTCCGCCGCGACGCCAGGCTCGTCCGCGACGAACTCGCCGGTGACGTGGTCGAAGTTGTAGCCGCCCTCGGTGATGGTCAGGCTGACGATCCTGGTGTCCGGGTGCGCCATCTTCTCGACCACGGCGTCCGGGTCGTCGACGGCGAGCAGGTAGTCGACGATGCTGCCGACGACACGGGACTCGCGGGTGCCGTCCGGGTGCTTGAGGACGAGCGTGTAGAGCCCGCCCTGCTCCGCCATCGCCGTGGCCATGCGGCGGTCCTGCTCGAGGACCCCGACGCCGCAGATGCCGTACTCGCGCGCCTCGCCCTGCTGGAGCAGCCGGTCGATCACCATCGCCTGGTGCGCGCGGTGGAAACCGCCGACGCCGAAGTGCACGATGCCGGCGGTGATCCCGCTGCGGTCGTAGGTCGGGACGGCGACACCGCTCGCGGCGATCTCGTCGAGGGTCTCCGGGGACAGGCGGACGGGCATCGGGTACTCCTTCGTACGGCGGTCGTTCTGGCGGTCGCGCCGCCGGTCGCACCGGCGGTCGTGCTGGGTGCAGTCAACCACGCGCACATCTGTTCAGAACCGAGTTTCCAGCGCGGGGTACGAACCTGAGGATGCACTCGCAGTCGTTGCACCGAGTGCATCGATGCACCTAGTGTTCTCATTCGTGACCCTCACGACCGACCGCCGCGCCGCGCTCAAGGCGAAGCACCGTGCGGCGATCCTGCAGGCGGCTCGCGACCTGGTCGACGAACGCGGCGGCCGTGAGTTCAGCGTCGACGACCTGGCAGCACGGGCCGACATCGCGCGGCGGACGGTGTTCAACCACTTCGCCTCGCTCGACGAGGTCCTGCTGGCCGTGTGCGAGCAGGAGCTGTCCGTGATCATCGACCGGTTCCTCGCCGACATGGCGCGGACGCCGATCGGCGACGGCAGCCGGGCCTCGATGTTCGACGAGCTCGAGTCCGCCGCACGCGGAGCCGACCTGGCAGCCGCGATCTCGAGCATGTACCGGATCCTCGGCGACCCGGGCAAGGACGACCCGAAGGCCGCGGTCCTCACCCAGACGGCGTTCTCGCGGGTCACCGAACGACTCCGCGACGAGGTCGCACGTCGTTACCCGGCGGCGGATCCCCTCGACGCCGCCTTGCTAGTCGAGTCGCTCATGAGCGGCATCGTCGTGATCGCGGAACACTGGCTGGCCACCTCCGGCCCCGCTGTCGACGAGCAGTCCGTCGCCGACTGGGACGCCCTGCTGGCACGACTCGTGCACAGCGTCCGCAGCGGCTACATGCCCACCGACTGACACTTCCCTCCCCAGGGGTCCACCGGCGCACCCCGCTCCACACAGCACCTGCAACGAAAGGAACGGGGCAACCGCATGGCCGGTCTCCTCTACCGTCTCGGACGGTTCTCCGCACGACGCCACTGGCTCGTGATCATCACCTGGGTGGTGATCATGGCCGTCGCCGGCGTCACCTACAGCCTGTTCTCGGGCACGATCTCGTCGGCGATCTCGATCCCGAACACCAAGACCAGTCAGGTGCAGGACGAGCTCGCCGACAAGTTCCCGTCCGCGAACGGCGGCAACGGCACGATCGTCTTCGAGACGAAGAACGGCAAGGCGTTCACCGACGCGCAGAAGTCGGAGGTCGCGGACTTCCTGACCAAGGTCGAGAAGCTCGACGGCGTCAAGGGCGCGACGAGCGGCTTCGACACCCAGGACCAGCTCGACGAGCAGCGTCAGAAGATCGTCGACGGCCGCAAGGAGATCACCGACGGCCGCGCGAAGCTCGAGACCGGCCAGGACCAGCTCGACGCCCAGAAGGCGCAGCTGACCTCCGGCAAGCAGCAGATCAAGGACGCCCAGGCCCAGCTCGACGCCCAGAAGGCCCAGGCCGAGGCCGCCGGTGCAGCGCTCCCCGCAGCGCAGGCGCAGGCCGCGGCCGCGCAGCTCCAGCAGGCCCAGGCACAGATCGACGCGCAGCAGGCGCAGATCGATGCCGGCGAGCAGCAGATCGCCGAAGCCCAGAAGACGATCGACGCCAACACGAAGAAGCTCGACGACAGCTCCGAGGAGCTGGAGCAGGGCTCGAAGCTCCTCGACCTGTCGAAGGACGTCCGCTTCGTGTCGTCGAACGGCAGCGCCGTCATCGGCACCGTCCAGTTCACGAAGTCGACCTACGAGGTCCCCGCCGACACGAAGACCGCCATCGCGGACGACGCCGACTCGGCCGACATCAGCGGCGTGAACGTCTACGTGTCGAACGACATCGCGCAGGGCGTGCCGTCGATCCTCGGCCCGGGCGAGATCGTCGGCGTCGTCATCGCCGCGCTCGTGCTCTTCCTGATGCTCCGCACCGTCATCGGTGCGGCGATCCCGCTCGTCAGCGCCGTGCTCGGTGTCGGCGTGGCGTCACTCGCCTCGCTGTCGTTCTCCGGCCTGGTCGAGTTCATCTCGGTCACGCCGGTGCTGGGGGTGATGTTGGGCCTGGCGGTCGGCATCGACTACTCGCTCTTCATCCTGAACCGACACCGCACCCAGCTGAAGCAGGGCATGCAGGTGCACGAGTCCATCGGCCTCGCGAACGGCACCTCGGGCAACGCCGTGGTGTTCGCCGGCGCGACCGTCATCGTCGCCCTGCTCGCGCTGAACATCACCGGTATCCCGTTCCTCGGACTCATGGGCACGGTGGGGGCGGTCGCGGTGTTCTTCGCGATCCTCATCGCCACCTCGTTCACCCCGGCGCTGCTGTCCCTGATCGGGATGCGGATCCTGCGGAAGAAGGAGCGGACGAAGATCGGCAACACCGGCTCGACCCGGGTGCCGAACAAGCCGATGAAGACCTGGCGTGCGATCGTCACGCTCGTCGCCGGCGTCGCCGTGCTCGGCACCATCGCGCTCCCCGCGACGCAGATGCGCCTCGGCCTGCCGACCGGTGCGTCCGAGTCCGTCGACTCGAGCCAGTACAAGGCGTACAAGGCCCTCGACGAGGAGTTCGGTGCCGGTCAGAACGGCCCGCTGCTCGTCGTCGCGACGCTGCCCGACTCGATCAGCAAGTCCGACGTCACCGCGACCGAGGTCACCATCGGTGAGGCCCTGGCGAAGAACGACGACGTCAAGGCCGTCCTGCCGATCGGCACCTCGTCGGACCGCGACATCATCGCGTTCCAGGTGAAGCCCGGCGGCGGTCCCGACAGCATCTCCACCGAGAACCTGGTCAAGGACCTGCGCGACCAGACCGTCACGACCGACGACGGCACGGTCACGCTCGGTGTCGCGGGCAACGCGTCCGCCAACATCGACGTGTCCGAGAAGCTGTCGAACGTCCTGCCGCTCTACCTCGTGGTGGTCGTCGGCCTGTCGCTCATCATCCTGATCATCGTGTTCCGGTCCTTCCTGGTCCCGATCACGGCGACGGCGGGCTTCATCCTGTCCGTGATGGCGTCCTTCGGTGGCCTGACCGCGATCTACCAGTGGGGCTGGCTCGGCTCCGTGTTCGGCGTGCACGACCCGGCGCCGATCCTGAGCTTCCTGCCCATCATCGAGATCGGCATCCTGTTCGGCCTGGCGATGGACTACCAGCTGTTCCTGGTGTCCGGCATGCGTGAGGCCTACGCCCACGGCGCCTCGGCGAAGGTCGCGGTCCAGCGCGGGCTGCACGCCGGTCGCGCGGTGGTCACGGCAGCGGCGATCATCATGATCTCGGTGTTCGCGGGCTTCATCTTCTCGGACTCCTCCACCATCAAGCCGATCGGGTTCGGCCTGGCGTTCGGTGTGCTCATCGACGCGTTCGTCGTCCGCATGCTGCTCATCCCGGCCGCGATGCACCTGCTCGGCCAGAGCGCGTGGTGGTTCCCGAAGTGGCTCGACCGGATCGTGCCGGACGTCGACGTCGAGGGCGCGAAGCTCGAGCGGTCGCACCCGACCTCCGGTCAGCCCGGTCAGCCCGGTCAGCCCGGTCACGAGGACACCCACACGGGGTCGCACGCCCTCCCGGTGGCGCCGGACGCCAACGCGCACGAGTCGGGGCACCCGCCCGCGCACCGCGCGTAGTCGACGCACCCAGCCTGGAGGCCCGGGGTCGGTCCACGAGACCGGCACCGGGCCTCCCGTGCGTGCGCCCACCCCGCGCCCCGCGACCGACTGCATGCGTCCGCACCTTCCGACGTTCCACCCGTTGATCGACGCGTGGAACGTCGGAACATACACACGCATCTGATGCGTCCGCAACGTGCGACAGAACACGCGTCGATCGACTGGTGTTCTGTCGATACCTGTGCTCGCATGAACGCGGCCGTCGCGCCAGCCGGGAACACTTCGTGGGCGAACGGTATCGTGGGCGCATGACCTCCGCACCCGACCCGCTCGCGCTCGACCGGCAGCTCTGCTTCGCCCTCGCGGCCACGAGCCGGAGCGTCATCGGGCTCTACCGCGACCTGCTCGAGCCGATGGGCCTGACGCATCCGCAGTACCTCGTGATGCTCGCGCTCTGGGAGCAGGATCCACGGTCGGTGCGCGAGATCGCCGGCGAACTCCGGCTCGACTCGGCGACCCTCAGCCCACTGCTGAAGCGGCTCGAGGCCTCCGGCTACGTCCGCCGGACGCGTAGTGCCGCCGACGAACGGCAGCTCGAGGTCTCGCTCACCACGGCCGGGCGGGCACTGCGCGACCGAGCGCGAGCGGTCCCCCTGGCGGTCGCGGACCGACTCGGGTGGCCGTTGGAACGCCTCGAAGCACTCAAGGACGACCTGACCGAACTCCTGGAACGCGTCGACCAGGTGTGATCCGCGGCCGATGGTGCCATAATGATTCGTGCACGAACGAAAGGATGCACCGTGGGTCGCTTCGGCAAGTGGTACGAACGGTGGAACACGACGCTCATCGACAAGATGGGTCCGTCGCAGATCGGCGCCGGACACCCCGAGGGGGTCGACGACCGGTCGGTGGACCGTGGCTGTCCGATCTGCGGCAAGCCCCTCTCGCTGCACCAGGTGATCCGCCCCGAGGGCCAGGTCCGCTCGTCGACCCTGGTCTGCCCGCGCGACTGACGACGGGAATTGCACCGAGCAACACGACGTTCCCCTCCCTCGTGAAGCTCTTCGAACCCACCTCCTTCGGCGCCCTGCGCCTGTCGAACCGCGTCGTCATGGCCCCGCTCACGCGCACCCGCGCCGGTGAGCACGGCATCCCGAACGACCTGCTCGTCGAGCACTACCGTCAGCGTGCGGGCCTCGGCATGATCATCACCGAGGGCACCTGGCCCGTGCAGGAAGGCCGCTCCTACCCCGGGCAGCCCGGCATCGAGACCGACGAGCAGATCGCCGGCTGGCGCCGCGTCGCCGACGCCGTGCACGCCGAGGGCGGCACCATCGTGATGCAGCTCATGCACGGTGGCCGTGTCTCGCACCCCGACATCTCGCAGACGCCGCGGATCGTCGCCCCGAGCGCCATCGCCGCTCCCGGACAGACCCACACCGCGACCGGCAAGGCGGACATGCCCGTCCCCCACGAGCTGACCACCGCCGAGGTGCAGGACGCCGTGCGGGGCTTCGCGCAGGCGGCCCGCAACGGCATCGCCGCCGGACTCGACGGCGTCGAGGTCCACGGTGCCAACGGCTACCTCGTGCACGAGTTCATGTCCCCGGTGTCGAACACCCGCACCGACCAGTACGGCGGCTCCCCCGAGAACCGCGCCCGCTTCGCGATCGAGGTCACGACCGCCGTCGCCGAGGCCGTCGGCGCGGACCGGACCGGCATCCGCCTGTCGCCCGAGCACGGCATCCAGGGCGTCATCGAGGACGACGCGGCCGACGTCCGCGCGACCTACACCGCGATCGCCGAGGGCCTCGCGCCCCTCGGACTCGCCTTCATCGACATCCTGCACGCCGAGCCGACCGGCGACCTCGTGCAGCACGTCCGCCGTACCGCGGGTGCACCGTTCGTCGTCAACTCCGGCTTCTCGGCGTTGACCACCCGCGACGAGGCCATCGCACTCGTCGACGGCGACCACGCCGACGCCGTCGCCGCCGGCCGCCCGGCCATCGCGAACCCGGACCTCGTACACCGCTGGGAGCAGGACGCGGAGCTCAACGAGGCCCGTCCCGAGCTCTTCTACGGCGTGACCGCCGAGGGCTACACCGACTACCCGTCGCTGGCCGAGGTGCGCGCGGCCGTCTAGGGCTGCGCGCGGATCCACGACACGCGGCGCGCTGTGCGTCGAGGTTCCACGACACCCCGCCCGCGTTCCGTCGAGGTTCCGATCAGGACGGTGCGTGCCCGCGAGGTTCCGAGATCTCGGAACCCCACGGGGTGGGGGCGACCGAACGACGGACGGGAGGCCCGTGGCGAGACCGCCACGGGCCTCCCGTCTTCTCGCGGACCGCCCCAGGGCGTGACGCGCTTCTCGTAGGATCGTCGCGGTGAACACTGCAACGCCGGGCGAGCGGGGCCCCGCGCACCGCGCGCGCGACACGACGCGGTGGGACATCCAGGGTCTCCGCGCGTTCGCGGTGTCGGCCGTCGTCGTGTACCACCTGTGGCCGCACGCCCTGCGGGGCGGGTTCGTCGGGGTCGACGTCTTCTTCGTGATCTCCGGGTTCCTCATCACCGGGCTGCTGCTGCGCGAACAGCTCGCCACCGGCACGATCCGCCTCGGCCGGTTCTGGTCACGCCGGGCCGAACGCCTGCTGCCGGCCGCGTTCCTCACCATCACCACCACCGGCGCCGCGGTGCTCGTCGCCGTGCCGAGCGCGCTGTGGGGGCAGTACGGCCGCGAGCTCATCGCGTCGACCGTCTACCTGCAGAACTGGGAGCTGGCGGCGAACTCGGTCGACTACCTGGCGTCGACCGACGACCCCTCACCGTTCCAGCACTTCTGGTCGCTGTTGGTCGAGGAGCAGTTCTACATCGTCCTACCGCTGCTGTTGATCGGGTTGGCCGTCGCCGTGCGCGGGCGCCGCTCGACGCTGACCACCGCTCGGCTGCTGCTCGGCGCGGTCGTCGTGCTGTCCCTGGTGTGGAGCATCGTGCAGACCGGCACGAACCCCGGCGTCGCGTACTTCTCCACCGGCACCCGAGCGTGGGAGTTCGCGCTCGGCGGCCTCGCCGCGACCGTGCACCTGCCCGAAGTCCGCACCGAGGTCGCCCGGCGGGTGCGCATGATCCTGACGAGCATCGGCGCCGTGGCCCTCGTCCTGTCGCTGTTCGTCATCGGCGCGGAGACGCCGTTCCCCGGTATCGCCGCGCTGCTCCCCGTCGCCGGCGCGACCCTCGTGGTGCTGTTCGGCGGACGCACCGTGTTCGAGTCGATCGGCGCGCTCGGACCGGTCGCGTTCACCGGACGGATCTCGTACGCGCTGTACCTCTGGCACTGGCCGCTCGTCGTGATCCTGCCGATCATGCTCGGATGCCCGCTCGACTGGGCGACCGGCACCTCGGTCCTCCTGGTGTCGGTCGGACTCGCAGCCGTCACGACCATCTGGTTCGAGGAACCCGTCCGGTTCTCCACCTGGCTGCGCGATCTGCGGCCCCGCGGGGTCGTCGCCCTCGGCGTCATCTGCACCTTCACGGTCGTGACCCTCGGTGCCTCGACCCTGACCGCCGTCCACGTGCAGGAGGTCCACGCCGAAGGCGCCACCGAGCAGCTCACGAAGCGGCTCGCGACCGAACGGGCACAGGACGACGAGTCCTGCATCGGAGCAGCCGCGCGGATCAGCTCCGCCGATCCCTGCGTCGACCCGGCCCTCGCCGACACCCGGATCCCGGCCCCCGCCGCAGCCGAGGACGACGACGCGAACCGCTCCGAGTGCTGGAACGGCACCTTCCGCACCTGCGTGCTCGGCAAGGCGACCGGCTGGTCGAAGCACCTGATCGTCATCGGCGACTCGCACAGCAACGCCCTGCTCGGCGCCTACGAGAAGATCGCCGACGACAACGGGTGGCGCATCGACATGGCCGGCAGCGGCGGCTGCTACCTCACCACGGCGCAGCAGCACTCGGTGAACGCCGGTGCGCTGCGCGGCTGCAACGCGTGGAAGCACGCGGCCATCGACTACGTCCGCGCCCACCGCGACGCCGACGCCCTGGTCGTCACCCACGCCGCAACGCAGATGCCCGTCAGCCTGCCGGCCGGAGCCTCGCGCGACATCGCGACCCGCAACGGCCTCGTCGACGCCTGGGAGCAGGCCGCCGGCGACCAGCTCCCCGTCATCGCCATCCGCGACAACCCGGTCCCCCGGCCCGACGTCATCGCCTGCGTGAGCAAGATGTCCGGGCCGACGAACGCGTCGTGCGACCGGCCCCGCTCCGAGGCGCTCGCCCAGACCGACTCGTCGATCGAGGCCGTGCGGGCGTTCAAGGCCGCCGGAGGACGAGCCGGAGTCATCGACCTGACCGACTACTACTGCACCGAGACGACGTGCCCCGCGGTGATCGGCGGCGTGCTGGTCTACCGGGACACCACGCACATCACGGCGACGTGGGCGACGTCGTTGGAGCCGTACCTCGAGCGCGGGCTGCAGAAGCAGCTCACGGCGCTCGGGCGTTGAGCGAGAGCGCTTCGTGAGCAGAAATGGTCGAGGTGCTGCTCGTCGAGCCGGGCCTTCAGCAGCGCCACCATCCGGGTCATCGCGGAGAGCTCGCCCTCGGTCGCGTCGAACCAGCTCGTGATCCGCCGCTTCGGGACGACGAGCGTGTGGCCAGGTGACACCGGGTGTGCATCGAGGATCGCGAAGACGTAATCGTCGTCCGCGACCCACTGCGCTGGTGGTACCTGTTCGAACACGGACGTCGTCGTCATGTTCCCCATCCAACCTCGCCGTGCTTCACTCGGACCATGACCTCGACCACCGTCCTCGCATCCTGTGCCGTGGGAACCGTCGAGTGCCACGACACCGCTTCGGTCGACCTGCTGCCCCTGCTCGTCGTCGTCGCGCTCGTCGTCGTGGCGCTGGTCGCTCCGGGGATCGCGCTGCTCGGGCGTCAGCTTCGGTGAAACACGACTCGCACACGAACCACCAACGACGAAGGGCCCCGGCGGAATCCGCCGGGGCCCTTCGTCTGTTCGGTGTCATGCCGTCCAACCGGCACTGTGCGCTCGAAGGGACTCGAACCCCCAACCTTCTGATCCGTAGTCAGATGCTCTATCCATTGAGCTACGAGCGCGTGGCCTTGCGGCCGTGGAAGACTCTACAACAGCTCCGGCCCGGGCGCCAATCGAGGCCGCCCGACCGCTCCACCCGGCGTGTCGCGAGGCGACAGCCGAGCCCCGACGTCACAGCACCGCGGCCTCCTCGCCGAACACCTCGGCCAGGAACACCTGCAACGCCTGCCACGATCGGCGGTCGGCGCGCTCCTGGTACTGGGCGCCGTGGTCGGGCGCGTCGGTCCCCGGCACGGCGAACGCGTGCATGGCACCGGCGTACGTGACGACCTGCCAGTCGACGCCGGGCTCGGTGCGCATCTCGTCCTGCCAGGCGTGCACGGCGTCGTCGGGTACGACCGGGTCCGCTCCCCCGGTCAGCACGAGCAGCTTCGCCCGGATCGCCGAGGCGTCGGCGGGCTCGTGTGTGATGAGGCCGCCGTGGAACGACACCGCTCCGGCCAGGTCGGCGCCGGTGCGCGCGAGTTCGATCGCGGTGGAGCCACCGAAGCAGTACCCGATCACGACGATGCGGGCGGGGTCGACGTCGGGGTCCTGCCGCAGCCGCTCGAGTCCGGCGGTCGCACGTGCTCGGAGCAACGGCAGGTCCTGGTAGTACGAACCGGCGACCTGGCCGGCGGTGTCGTCCCCGGGCCGGACGCCGGCGCCGTAGATGTCCGCGCCGAAGGCCACGTAGCCGAGACGGGCGAGCATCGTCACGCGCGCTTCGACGTGCTCGTTCACGCCGTGCCAGTCGTGCACGACCAGGACGGCGGGGCGGGGCCCGGCGCTGGCCGTGTCCTTCGCGAGTACGCCGAGCAGGTCGGTGCCCTCGTGGTCGTAGTGGACGGGCTCGACGCGGATGTCGGCGCCGGCGGGTTCGGGAACGGTCTGCAGGACGTCGTCGATGGTGGTCACGTCGTCCGACGCTACGCCGCCGTCCGGCTCAGGCGTCGATGTTGTCCCAGTCCTCAGGGCCGTTCGACCCGGCCGGGTACTCGTCGAGCGGTGTCGTGCCGGCCTTCCACGCCTCGAGGAACGGTCCGACGACCTTCCAGCCCTGCACGGCGCTGTCGCCACGGACGGACAGGGTCGCATCGCCCTCGAGCACACCGGCCAGGACCTCGCCGTACGCGCTGAGCCGTCCGGGGTTGAACGTCGTCTCGAGACTGGTGCGGTCGATCGTGTACGGGTCGCCGGGGCCGTTGACGTTCAGCTCGAGCTGCATCTCGTCCGGGGCGATCCAGATCCGGAGCCGGTCCGGTTGCGCTGCGCCGGACAGACCGACCGGCACCTGCGGGGAGTCCTTGAACGTGATGACGATCTCGCGGCGCTGCTTCGCGAGCGCCTTGCCGGAACGCAGCGTGAAGGGGACTCCGGCCCATCGCCAGTTCGCGATCTCGAGGGTCAGCTGGGCCAGGGTCTCGGTGCCGAGCGACGGGTCCACACCGTCCTCGTCGGCGTACGACGGCAGCTTCCGGTCGCCGACCGTGCCCGCGGTGTACCGGGCGCGCTTGCCGGCGGCGACGACGTCTCCGCCCCACGGCCGGACGGCGCGCAGCACGAGTTCCTTCTGGGTGCGCAGGTCATCGGCGTCGATCGACGCCGGCGCCTCCATCGCCACGACCGCCATGACCTGCAGCAGGTGGCTCTGGATCATGTCGGTGAGGGCACCGGCCTTGTCGTAGTAGCGCGCGCGGCCCTCGAGCCCGAGGGTCTCGTCGTACACGATGTCGACGCGTTCGACGTGCTGCGAGGACAGCAGGGGCTCGATGATGCGGTTCGCGAAGCGCAGCCCGATCAGGTTGAGCACCGTCGAACGGCCGAGGAAGTGGTCGACCCGGTGGATGCGCTCCTCGGGGATGAACGAGTGCAGCAGGTCGTTCAGGTGCTCGGCGCTGGCGGCGTCGGTGCCGAACGGTTTCTCGAGCGCCAGGCGGGTGCGCTTCGGCAGGTCGATGTGGGCGAGCTGTTCGCAGCTCTTCTCGGTCACGGCCGGGGGCAGCGCGAAGTAGATCGCGGGGTCGTGGTCGCAGTCGGCGAGCAGCGCGCGCAGGTCGTCGGCGCTCGTGACGTCCGCCTTGCGGTACGAGGACGCGTCGATCACGGCCTGCAGCCGCTCCGACAGCGACGAGTCGCCCTCCGCCCCTTCGTCGCCCTCGTTCTTCGACGCCTGCGCGTTCTCGAAGGACTCGCGCACCTGCGCCTTCCAGTCGGAGTCGGAGAGGTCCTCGACACCCGCCCCGATGAGCTGGACGTCCCAGTCGTCCTTGACCTCGAGCAGGGTCGCGAGACCCGGCAGGAGCAGACGCTTGGACAGGTCGCCGCTGGCTCCGAGGATGAGCAGGCTGGTCTGGAGGCTCGACATGCCTCCGACCGTACTCATCGGCCCCGGTGGACGGCCGGGCCGCTACGGTGGTGACAGTTCGGCGCGAGGGAGCACCATGAGCAGTGGGTACGAAGGACGACGCCTCCGCGTCGTCGTGATCGGCACCGGCATGATCGCGGGGGTCCACGCCCGCGCGGCCCGGGCCGCCGGTGCCGAGGTGCTCGGGGTGCTCGGTCGGAACGCATCGCGCTCCGAGCAGGTCGCGGCGCAACTCGACCTGCCTCGTGGGTACGCCTCGCTCGACGACGTCATCGCGGACGCCCCCGACGTCGTGCACATCTGCACCCCGAACGACCAGCACCACCCGCAGGCGATGGCGGTCATCGCCGCGGGCATCCACGTGGTGTGCGAGAAGCCCCTCGCGATCGACCCGGCGCAGGCCGCCGAACTCGTCGCCGCGGCGGCGGACGCCGGTGTCGTCGCCACGGTGCCGTTCGTGTACCGCTACCACCCGATGATCCGCGAGATCCGCGCGCGCATCGCCGACGGCGACCTCGGTCGACTGCTCGCCGTGCACGGCCACTACCTGCAGGACTGGATGCTCGACGAGGACGCCTCGAGCTGGCGGGTCGACCCGACCTCGAGCGGGTCGTCCCGGGCGTTCGCCGACATCGGTTCGCACTGGTGCGACCTGGTGGAGTTCGTCACCGGTGAGCGCTTCACCTCGGTGTCCGCGGCGACCGACATCGTCTACCCGACCCGGCCCGCGGCCTCGGGGCCGTCGTTCTCCGGCTCGCCGGACCCCGACCCGGTCGCCGACGCTGCGGAACGGGCCGAGGTCACCACCGAGGACACCGCGGTCGCGACGTTCCGCACCGGCACCGGGCGCATCGGCAACGTGGTGATCTCGCAGGTGGCCTCCGGCCGGAAGAACCGCCTGTGGTTCGAGGTCGACGGCACCCGCGGCAGCGCCGCCTTCGACCAGGAGCAGCCCGAGTCCGCGTGGTTCGGCAACGAGCGCGGTGCCCAGATCGTCGTCCGCGACCCGTCGCAGGGGTACCCGGACCAGCGGCGTCTGGCGATCGTGCCGTCCGGGCACCCGCAGGGATACCTCGACGCCTTCGCCGCGTTCGTCGCCGACACCCACACCGCGGTCCGCACCGGTGTGGCGCCCGACGGGCTGCCGACCTTCGCCGACGGCGCACGCTCCGCCGACATCGTCGACGCCGTGATCACGAGCGCGGCCGAGACCACGTGGCGGGAGATCCGGTGAAGCTCGGCATGCTGACTGCCTGTCTGCCCGGGTGGTCGCTCGACCGGATCGCGGACTTCGCCGCCGAGCAGGGCTACGAGCGGCTCGAGGTCGGCGTGTGGCCCGGCACCGGTGGCCGTGACTTCGAGGCGGCGCACCTGCCCGTGGCGACGTTCACCGACGAGGACGCGGCGGCGACCCGTGACCTGCTCGACCGCACCGGCCTCGAGATCTCGGCACTCGCGTACTACGAGAACAACCTGCACCAGGACCTCGCCCGGCGCGAGGAGATCCGCACCCACCTCAAGCACGCGATCGATGCGGCGCAGGTGCTCGGCGTGCCGTACGTCGGCACGTTCATCGGCCGTGACGTGAGCCGCAGCGTCGTCGACAACATGCGGATCGGCGACCGGGTGCTCCCCGAGCTCGTCGACTACGCCGGCGAGCGCGGCGTGCGGTTGATCATCGAGAACTGCGTGATGGAGGGCTGGCACCCGGACGGCTACCCCGGCAACCTGGCGTACTCGCCCGAGCTCTGGGGCTGGGTCACCGGCCTCGGCTTCGGCCTGAACTGGGACCCGTCGCACCTGACCTGGATCGGCATCGACCCGGTCGAGACGATCCTGCCGTTCGCCGAGCACATCGTGCACGCCCAGGCGAAGGACCTCGAACTGTTCCCGGCGAAGCGCAACGCGTACGGGTTCTTCGGCAAGGTCGACAAGGGCGACGACCCGTGGGACATGGGCTGGTGGCGCTTCCGGGTGCCGGGCCGTGGGGTCGTGGACTGGCCACACGTCGTCGACCGCCTGTACGAGGCGGGCTTCGACGGCACCCTGTCGGTCGAGCACGAGGACCCGCTCTGGGGCGGCACCGACGAGAAGGTCCTCGAGGGGCTCCGCATCGCGCACCGCACCCTCCGCCCCCTCATCGCACACGACCCCCGGTCCATGTGAACGTCGTGTGACGACTTCGACGCGACACTGGCGGGTCGGCTGTGCGTCCTCATAGGTTCTCCGACGATGAACCTCCACTCCTCTCCGCGCCGCCGACGGCGCATCATCAGCGGCGCGGCCTTCGCCACCGCGGGTGTGCTCGTCGCACTGTCCGTCCCCTCCACCGCCGTCGCCGCCGAGGGCGACACGACGATCGACATCATCGACGTCAACGACTTCCACGGCCGCATCGAGTCCGAGGGCACCGCCGTCGACAAGGCGGCTGGTGCCGCCAAGCTCGCCGGTGTCGTGCAGTCGTACCGCGAGGCCAACCCGAACACGATCTTCGCCAGCGTCGGCGACAACGTCGGCGCCTCGACGTTCACCTCGCTGATCCAGCAGGACGCCCCGACGATCGATGCGCTCAACGCCATGGACCTCGACGTCAGCGCGATCGGCAACCACGAGCTCGACAAGGGTCAGGACGACCTGACCGGGCGCATCGAGGACCGTGCCGACTGGCCCTACGTCTCCGCGAACATCGTCGAGCAGGGTACGACCGAGCCCGCGTTCACCCCGTACTCCATCGTGGAGAAGGGCGGCGTGAAGGTCGGCTTCATCGGCGCGACCACCGAGGACCTGATCCCCGGGCTCGTCAGCCCCGGCGGCGTGCAGGGTCTCGCGATGGCCCCGATCGTCAGCCAGGTCAACAAGTACGCCGACCAGCTCACCGACGACGACGAGTCGAACGGCGAGGCCGACGTGCTCGTGCTCCTCGTGCACGAGGGCGCCACCACGAGCGCCCTCGCGGACGCGACCGGCACCGGCGCCTTCGGCAAGATCACCTCCGGTGTCTCGGAGAAGGTCGCGGCGATCGTCTCCGCACACACCCACGCGAAGTACAACCACTCGATCGCAGGCCCGACGGGCACACCCCGTCCCGTCATCCAGACCGCCTCGTACGGCGTGAACTTCGGGCACCTGCAGCTCACCGTCGACGCCGACAAGCAGCTCACCGGCATCACGTCCGAGGTCAAGTCGGTCAACGGTGAGACCCGCGTGCCGGCCGACACCACGTCGGTCGACGAGGTCACCGGCATCGTGTCCGCCGCGAAGGCCGTCGCCGACGTGGAGGGCAGCAAGAAGCTCGGCGAGATCACCGGCGACCTGCGCCGCGCGGTCCAGTCGGACCGCACCGCTGAGAACCGCGGTGGCGAATCGGTCCTCGGCAACTACATCGCCGAGGTGCAGCGTTCCGCGACCGAGCGCAACGGCTCGCAGGTCGCCTTCATGAACCCGGGCGGGCTCCGCACGGACATGGTCTACAAGTCCAGCGGCGCGGGTGACCCGGACGGCACCGTCACCTACAAGGAAGCGGCGCTCGTCCAACCGTTCGCGAACACCCTGGTCACCGAGGACATGACCGGGCAGCAGATCAAGAACGCCCTCGAGCAGCAGTGGCAGCCCGACGGCCTCGAGCGTCCGTTCCTCAAGCTCGGCGTCTCGAACGGCTTCGCGTACACCTACGACCCCGCGAAGGGCCGCGGTGAGCGCATCACCGGGATGACCCTCGACGGCGAGCCGATCGCGCTCGACGACACCCTCAAGGTGACGGTCAACTCGTTCCTGTCGACGGGTGGCGACAGCTTCGCCGCCTTCGCGACCGGCACGAACGTCGCGGACTCGGGCCAGGTCGACCTGCAGGCGCAGGTGGACTACTTCCTCGCCAACCCGTCGGTCACCCCGCCGGCCGACCAGCGTGCCGTCGGCACCACGGTCACGCCGACGCCCGCCGGTGGCTTCCAGCCCGGTGACGAGATCAGCATCGCGCTGTCGTCGCTCGTGTTCAGCAGCGACGACCCCACTGCAGCCGGCACCGTGTCGGTCAGCGCCGGCGACGTCGAGCTCGCCACCGCCGAGATCGACCCGACGATCGTCGACAAGACCGACGAGCAGGGTCGTGCGACGCTGACCTTCGCCGTGCCCACCATCGAGTCGTCGGTCGACGCAACGACGGTCCGCGCGGCTGCCCGTGCCGCAGCGACGACGGACGAGCCGCTCGTGGTCACCCTTCCGGGCGGCCAGATGATCACGCTCGCCGTGACCATCCCGCTCGCCGCAGCCGTCGACCCGACGGACCCGACCGAGCCCACGGACCCGACCGAGCCCACGGACCCGGCGGACCCCACGGACCCGGCCGACCCCACGGACCCGGCCGACCCGGGCAACGGCAACGGCAACGGGAACGGGAACGTTCCCGGAACCGGAACCGACCTGGCGGGCGACCCCGCCGACTCCACGAACGCCGGCGGTGACCTCGCCTACACGGGCGCGGACCTGACGGCGGCGGGGATCGCAGCGGGCCTGCTCCTGCTGGCGGGCATCACCGCACTCGTCGCCGTGCGCCGGAAGCGCGCACGGATCGACGCGAGCATCCAGGCGGACTGACGCCGCGCCTCCAGTCCGACACGAACGGGCCGTCTCACCACCGTGAGGCGGCCCGTTCCGTCGTTCCGGGAGGCACGGATCGCGTCCGGCGCGCACCGCGCGCGGCCCCGCTGGCGCGCTCCCTGTCCCACAGCCGCGCTGGCACTGCGGATCCGGGGATCAGCGGGGTACTCTCGGGCCTGTCGCATCGCGACGCGTCGCGCCGGGTCGCCTCTCAGGTCGGCGGTGGTTCCGTTCGACGAGACCCCGCGACGCGGGTGCCCTCCGCCTCCAGGGAAACGGCGGAGGGCGCCCTCTCCCCCGGCGGCGTCAGCGCACTCCGGACACGGTCAGCGGAACAGCTGCTCGCCGATGTACGACCCCTTGCGCGGTGCCGGCGGGATCGCGAACACCGCGGAGCCGATGTGCGAGACGTACTCGTTCAACCGGTCCGAGGCGCCGAGCTTCCGCTGCAGCCGGGTGAAGTGCTCCGGGTCGTTCATGTAGGCCAGGAACAGCAGCCCCGCGTCGAGCTGGCCGTACTCGTTGAGGCCGTCGGTGTAGTTGTACGGACGACGCAGGATCTTCACGCCGCCGTTCGCCTCGTGGGCGGCCAGGGCGATGTGGGACGTCGCGTCGATCTTCGTGGCACCGTCCTTCCCGGTCACCGCGAAGTCCGGCGTCGTGTGCTCGGTCCCGCCGGACAGCGGTGCGCCCTCGATCTTGGACCGACCGAACACGCGCTGCTGGTCGCTGACGACGTCGGCGTCCCAGATCTCGATGTTCATCCGGATCTTCCGCACCACCTGGTAGGTGCCGCCGGTCATCCACTCCGCGCCGTCGCCCGGGTCGTCGACCCACACGAAGCGGTCGTGGTCCTCGTCCGTCGTGATGTTCCTGGTGCCGTCCTTGAAGCCCATCAGGTTGCGCGGCGTCGTCTGGTGCGGGCCGGCCGACGCACGACCGAAGCCGAGCACGGTCCACCGCACGGTCGCCGTCCCCCGGGCCATCCGGGCCAGGTCGCGGACAGCGTGGTAGGCCACCTGGGGGTCGTCGGCGCAGGCCTGCAGCGACAGATCACCCCCGGTCAGGCCGGCCTGCAGGTTGTCGCTCGGCAGCCGAGGCACGTCGGCGAGCGCCGCCGGGCGCTTGTCGGCCAGACCGAAGCGCTCGTCGAAGACGCCGGGGCCGAGCCCCACCGTGACCGTCAGGGACGCCGGGCCGAGGTCGAGCGCCTCACCGGTGTCCGCGCCGACGCCGTCACCGTGCGCAGGCTCGACACTTCCGACGGTCTTGCCCGCCTGCAGCTGCGCGATCGCCGCGGACCAGCGGGCGAGGAGCACCTGCAGCTCGGTCGCGACACTGGTGGACAGGTCGAAGGTCATGAAGACGCAGTACCGCTGGGGTGCGGTCTGCACCCCGCCCTGCGGCTGCCGGGCGGCAGTCGCGTAGAACGGGTGGCTCTGGGACAGGTCGATGGACTCGTCACCGTTGGCGGCCGCCGTGAACGGGTCGACCCCCGTCGCGGCCGTGGCACCGCCGATACCGACCGCGGCACCGGCACCCGCTCCGGCCGCGGCGAGTCCCGCGCCGAACAGCCCACGCCGGGAGACCCCGGTGCGGGCTGCGCGGTCGTCGTCGGGCTGCGTCACGCGGTGGCGACCTTCTCGGCGAGGCGGGACAGCGGGTCCTGCAGGGCCTGGATCTGCTGCGAGATGCGGTTCGCGTCGGACTGCTTGGTGCCTGCGTCCCACGTGTCGAAGCCGCCCAGGTCGTCGGCGTTGCGGTAGCCGTCCATCATCGTGTTCGTCGCGTCGAACTGCTTCGCGATCTGCTTGGTGAGGGTCGGGTCGAGCTTCGTCAGGCCCGGCTTGAGGTACGCGAAGGCCTGACGGGCACCCTCGACGTTGGCGGCGAGGTCGACGAGGTCGATGTGGCTGTACGCCTCTTCCTCACCGGTGACCTTGTTCGACTGGACCTCCTCGAGCAGGCCGGCGGCACCGTTCGCCAGGTCCTCGGGCTTGTAGTCGAGCGTCGGGACGAGCTTCGCGAGCAGCTGCACGTTCTCGGTCAGGTCGGCCGCGGTCTTCTTGGTCGACGCGGTGATCTCCCCCGCCTGGAACAGGTCCTTCTCGACGGCGTGGAACCCGCTCCAGCCGACGGCCGGGTCGAGGTTCGAGGCGCGCATGTCGATCAGGTAGTCGAGGTTGCCGGCGTTGTCGGTCGCCTCGTGGCCCTTCTTGACGAAGCCGTCGACGTCGCTCTCGACGTGCTCGTAGAACGGGCGGGCGTTCGCGTAGTCGGTCTTCGCGGCCTCGAGGTCGCCGGCGTCGACGTCCTTCTGCAGGAGTTCGACCGCGGTGACCATGTCGGTGACCTGGCCGTCGACGTAGTCGGCGTAGCCCTTCGTGCCCTCGTCGAGCAGGGTGGCGGCGCTGCTGTTCGCGGTGGAGGTGACCTTGCCCGTGACCGTGAAGTCGGTGAGCTCGGTGTCCGCCCCGGGGCAGTACACCTGGTACTTCCCACCGGTCAGGGTCGCGGTGAACTGCACGGCGTCGAGGCCGGGTGCGAGGTTCTCCTTCTCGCCGAGGATCCGCTGGTCCTGCAGCAGTTCGACCTCGGTGATGGCGGTCGAGGACTCGTTCTCCACCGAGAACGTGACCGGCCCGGCCGGCACCTTCGTCTCGGAGACCGTGCACTGGTCCGAGCCGTCGTTCGTCAGGGTGATGGTGACGCGCGAGACCTTCGCGGCGTCGGTGGAGCTGTCCGAGGCACCGTCGGAGCTCGCGCAGCCGGTCAGCGCGAGGGCGGTGACGACGCCGAGGGCGCCGAGGGTGATCAGGGGTCGCACGGGCTTACCGAACGGCATAGTCGTTGCTCCTTGCAGGGTCCCCGGCGGGTGGGCCGCGTGTCGGGACGGTTTCGGGGGTGGGGTTCACGGGTGCCGTCCGACGACGGCGGTCACGGAGCGCGAGCAGCGCCTGGGCGGCGGCTGCGACGCCGAGGGCGATCGGCAACCAGGCCTCCCAGAGCAGCAGCTCGGCAGCCCGCGTGTCCGCGGTCGCCACCGCAGTGGCGGACCGCTCGACGCGGGAGTCGGGGACGGACCACACGGAGCGGTCCAGGGTCGTGGTGCGCGCGGACGGGAGGCCCCCGTCGCTCAGCGTCAGCACCGTGCGTTCGTCGCGGGTGGCGTCCAGGACCCCACCACCGACCGTCCACAGGGTCACGGTGTCGCGCACCGCCCAGCGGGCGGTGAACGGGCCGGGGTTCGTCGACGGCGAGACGCCGACCGGGATCCGGCCGAACAGGTCGACGAGGTCGTCGAGCGTCAGCGTGGCGGGGCGGTCCGCTGCGGTGGCCGACGTGCGCACCCGCCACCGGTCGGCGGCCACGCCCGCTCGGGTGACGCGGCGGTGGGCCGACGTCGGCAACGTGATCCGTGCCTCCTGGCCGGTGGTGGTGCCGGCGACGCGGAGGACGCCGGACGCGCCGTGGACGTCCGCCGAGACGGAGGTGGCGTCCCCGCTGACCGCAGCGGTGCGCGGCAGGTCGACCCCGCCTGTCGGCACGGCGATCGCCAGTGCTGCGGCGGCGACCGCGAGCGCACCGGCGACCGTCGCGCGGATCGCCGGAACGCGTGCCGCCGACGGACGCCAGGCCCGGGGCCAGAGGGTCAGGGCGAGGACGGGCACGACGTACAGGACCCAGCCGAGCACCTCGATCACCCGGGGATCCGGCGGGATGCCGAGCACGCCCGTGACGAGCGCACCCTGCACCGAACCGTTCGGGGCGAGCCAGGACAGGTCGACGGTCCGCTGCTGCCCGATGACGATCCACCCGGCCTCGTGCGCGTGCCGGAGCACCGTCAGCACGAGCCCGCCGGCGACGAACACGAGGAAGACGCCGGTGCCCGTGAAGAACTTCGACAGGTTCAGCCGGACGCCGCCGGTGTAGATGCCGTAGCCGATGACGACGGCGCCCGCGATGCCGATGACCGCGCCGAGGGCGGCGAGACCGGTGTCCGACGACGCCTGGAAGGTGGCGAGGAGGAAGACCGCGGTCTCGAAGCCCTCCTTGAGCACGGCGAGGAAGGCCATGCCGGCGAGTGCCCACGCGGTGCCGCGGCCGAGCGCCTCGGTCGCGCTCGCCTCGAGTTCCTTGGTCAGGGTGCGTGCGTGGGTGCGCATCCAGACGATCATGCCGGTGACGAAGACCACGGCGACGATGCCGATGATCGCCTCCATGCCCTCCTGCTGCGCCTGCGGCAGGGCCTGCTCGACGACCTGCAGGCCGAACCCGACGCCGATGCTGAGCACGACGGCGACCCCGACGCCGAACCACATGGGGGCGAGGGGGACACGGTTGCGACGCAGGAACGCGGCGATGATGCCGACGATGAGCGTCGCTTCGAGGCCTTCACGGAGGCCGATGACGAGGGTGGCGAGCATGACGTAGGTGAGGCTAACCTAACCGCCGTTCGGCCCGCCAGTCGTTCGGCGTGGGGTTTGATGGTTCTCATGAACCTGCTGTCCGTCGAGGGCCTGGCGTCGGTCACGAACGTGCTCGACCTCGCCGGGGTGTTCGCCTCCGCCCTGCTCGGCGGATCGATCGCCCGGGCGATGGACTTCGATCTGTTCGGGTTCCTGGTCGTCGGCTTCGTCTCGGGTCTCGGCGGCGGCATGCTGCGCGACACCCTGCTGCAGAACGGCCCCCCGGTCGCACTCGTCGACCCGCTCTACGTGCCGGTCGCACTGGCCGGGGCGCTCATCGCCTTCTTCGTGTCGTTCTCCGAGATCACCTGGGACCGGCTGTTCACGGTGCTCGACGCGGCAGTGATCGGGTTCTGGGCGGTGGTCGGGGTGCAGCGCACCTACGACGCCGGCCTGGAGTGGCCCGCAGCGATCATCATGGGCACGATCACCGCGGTCGGCGGCGGCGCGATGCGGGACCTGCTGCTCCGCCGGGTGCCCGCGGTGTTCGGCGGGAACGCGCTGTACGCCACCGTGGCAGTCGCGGCGTCGGTGGTGATGGTCGTCGCGTCCGCCCTCGGATCGCCGTCGATCGGGATCGTCGCCGCGATCGCGCTGTCGCTCGGCCTGCGCTGGGGCGCTGTCCGCCGCGGCTGGGGACTGCCCAACGGTCGTGACTGGCAGCCGAAGTCGACGCTCGGCTCGCTGCTGCGGCGCGGTCGGAGCCTGCGACCCGACGCACTCCGGCTGCTCCGACGCCCCGGACGGCGCACGGGGGCGGGCAGCGTCCGCGAAGAACACGACACGGCAACGGAATCCTCGTTCGACGACTGAGGGGTGTCATCTGTCGGTGCTCCGGCGTAGCATCCCTACCGTCGGGTATCGACCCGGCTCATGTCGTCAGCACCGAACCGACGCGACCCGAACGCGGCGGTTCCGCGCAGACGTGGTGATGGGGGCTTCGCTGATGCCGCGCGTGATCAGACGCGCGGCGCGGCAGGTCTCCCACCCCCAGCTCGCCCGCCCGGGTTCCAGCCCCGGTGCCCCGCCCCAGCAGGAACGATGAACGACGACGTCTCCGACTCCCCCACACCGAGGACCCCACGGGCCGAGGTCCGAGAACGTCTGCTCACCGCCGGTGCCGCCGTCTTCGCCGAACAGGGCGTGCACGGAGCGCGTCTCGACGACGTCGCCGCACGCGCCGGGTTCAGCAAGGGCGCGGTCTACTCGAACTTCTCGTCGAAGGAGGACCTGCTCGCGCAGGTCATGCAGCGCGGCACGAACCTGGTGCTCGGGTCGCTGCAGGAGCTCATCCGTGCCGACATCGCCACGGCGGACATCGCGGACGTCGTGCGAGCGGCCTTCGGACGGCACGACCAGCGCGCACAGTTCGCCCTGCTGTCGGAGTTCCGCGCCTACGCGATCCGGCACACCGACCTGCTGCCCGAGTTCGTGCGGCAGCGACGGGTGCTGCAGGACGGTGTGCACGAACTGGTGCGACTGTGGTTCGGGGCGCACCCGGAGGTCGACGCCGGCATGCCGCTCGACGTGTTCGCCACGGCGCTCGTCGCCGCCAACGTCGGGGTCGTGTTCGACGCGCCCGCGCTGCCGGGTGTCGACCCGGGCGAGGTCATCGCCGCCCTGGTCGAGGCGGTCGTCCGCCGCCGCTGACCCGGCGGCGGCGGCGCCCGGCGCGGCGGCGTGGTGCGGCGGCGCGGCGGCGCGGTGCGGCGTTGACCACTCGGTGCGAGCTTGTTGCGCCGCACGGAGTGGTCAACCTCGCACCAGCCGGGACCCCGCCGTCAGGCGGGGCGACGGGAACGCCGACGCCCCTCGTGCGACCACGCGGACGACGGCAGCAGGCTCGGCGGCAGCAGGCGCGACCGCAGCACCCGTCCACCGGAGATCGAGGCGTCGAGGGCCTCCCGCGCCTGCTGCACGTGCCGCACGAGGGCATCGCCGTCGACCGCTGCGACCCCGCCGGCCGCGAACCGTTCACGGTCGACGGCATCGACCACGGCGTCGAGGTGCGGGAGCGCTGAGGCCGGCAGCACCGGACGGAGTCGTCCGAGGACGGCACGGGCGGTCCGGGCCGCAGCCGCTGCGTCGCCGGGCGGCGCCAGTCCTGGCGCGTAGCCGTGGTCGGCGACGTCGTCGAGGGCCTCACGCCAGGCGTTCACCGCCGGTGAGCGACCAGCGGCGACGGCCGACAACCGCGAGCGCCGTCGGAGCACTCGGACGAGTCCGGGGGCGATGAGCAACGCGAGGACGAGCGCTGCGCCGAACAGCAGGCCAGCCGGACCGCCGCCGCCCGAGGCACCGGCCGAACCGGGCTCCGCCGACGCCGAGGGGGTCGGCGTCGCCGAGGACTCGGCGGGGGCGGACTGCTCGGGCGCGGGCAGCGGGGACTCGGGCGTCGCCGCGGTCGGGGTCTCCGTGGGTTCGGTCGAGGGCTGCGCTGCCGCGTCGGAGTCCGGCGTGGGCTCGAACGCGACCCAGCCGGCCCCCTGGATGTACAGCTCGGGCCAGGAGTGCAGCTGCCGGTTCGACACCGCGTACTCGCCGTCGGGCTGCGCCGCCCCCGCCCGGTACCCCACCGCGATGCGGGACGGGATGCCGAGCGTCCGGGCCATCACGGCCATCGCCGACGAGAAGTGCACGCAGTAGCCCTCGCGCACCTGCAGGAAGGTCGAGACGACGTCCATGCTGTCGCCGTCGTAGCCCTGCTCGACGGGGGCCGTCTCGGAGTAGGTGAAAAGGTCGCTGCGGAACCACTGCTCCAGGGCGCGGGCCTGGGCGTAGTCGTCGGACGCGGCCCCGGCCACCCGCTCAGCGGTCGACGAGATGTTCGCGGGCAGGTTCTTCGGCAGCGTCAGGTCGGTCTGCAGCTGGTCGCCGCTCGGCTCGCGGAACCCCCGGCCGTCGGCACGGGACAGGACACCCGAGGCCGCGACGGCGTCGAGGTACGCGTTCGCGAAGGTCGAGGCGCCGTAAACCTCGTACGTCGCACCGCGCGGCGTGGCCGGACCGGTCGACCGCACGGTGCTCGAGGAGCCCATCCAGCGCCACTGCGACAGGTCGAGGTTGGTGGAACGCGAATCGATCGACACCGCCCCGGACGGCACCGGCAGGTACGTGCTCGACAGACCCGTGATCCGGACGGTGACGTCGCCGCGGGTCGCCAGGCGGGGGTTCACTCCCTCGGCCCACTGCTGCTGGTCGGCGGTGTCGGCCTCGGCGGCGTTCGTCACCGTCGGCACCCAGTCCCCGGTGCCGAACTCGTCCAGGTCGGCGAGCTTGAGGTACTCGGGCTGGCCGTCGGACGACCGGTAGCGGAGCACCTCGAGCTCGCTCGGCTGCCGCAGGTCGTTGCCGAGCTCGAGCAGGGTGCCGGGTCGCCCGGGCTGGATCGGCGACTGGATGGCCCCGGTGACGCCGGACAGCCAGCTCGCGTTGAGCGGCACGATCGCGGGCAGACCGATCGCGACGATGAGCCCGATCGCACCGACGACCGCGGCCGGGACCGCTCGCTGCACGGGTCGGACCGACAGCCACAGCAAGGCGAGGAAGGCGACGGACGTGGTGATCACGAGCGCGGTGCCCGCCGGCTGTCCGGTGATGATCCCCGGGACGATGAGGATGACGAGTGCGGGCGCGGCGGCGAGCGACGGGATCCGGGCGATCGCGGCGAGGAACAACGAGACCCCCGCCACCCAGGCGATCGACACGGTCACGACCAGCCGGATCGCGTCCGTCTGCGGCAGCGGTGCGGGGTTCAGGCGGATGGCGGCGAGCGTCTCGCCCAGCGCCCCGTCGGCGTCGAGCCAGCCGAGGGGTTGCACGTCGTTGACCAGGGCTGCGGCGCACGAGCACAGCACGAGCGTGGCGACGAGCGCCACGAACCGGACCCCGGGGGCCCGGCGACGCACCGCGAGCATGACGGCCACGAGCACCGCGACGACCACGACGCCGGACACCCACCAGGCGGTGCCCTGCACGAGCGGGCGGATCGCGAGCGCGGCGATGAGCACGGGCACCGGGGCGAGCGCGACGACCCAGGTGCTCGGGGTGTCACGGGTGTCGTCGTCGCGGTCCAGGACCTCGCGCACGTCGACGGGCCGACGCGACGGCGCAGCGGTGCCGCTCACCGCGCGGCTCCGGACGCGGTCGCCCCGGCGACGGGCACCACCAGGGTGCGCCAACCGCCGCGGTCGAGGATCCCCCGCACGACGGGGTCCGGCGGCACGATCGTCGCCATGATCCCTCGGCTCGATCCGCTCGTCGCCGTCACGAGTTCGGCCGCCTGCTCGGCGGTGCAGTTGCCGGTGACCACCGCGGTCATGCCGTGCACGTCCCGTCCACGCACCTCGGGCAGGACCTCGGTGACCGGACGGGCGTCGCTGCGGAGCCGGACGTCAGCGAGTCCGACGAGCACGTCGGTGAGTCCGCCGACGTCACCGGTGTGCCGGGTGCTGCCCGACGGTCCGTCGCTCACGAGCACGACGCGCGAGGTCCGGGCGGCGAGGGCGCGGGCGACACTGGCGGCGACGACGACCGCGTGCTCGAAGGCCTGGTCACCGCCCAGGTCGGACAGCTCCGCCAGGTCCTCGCGCCCGAGGCCCTGGTAGGACTCGCGCCGGACGTCGAGCGCGATGACGGCCTCGGGTGGTTGCGCCTGCGTGGTCTGCCGGACGTGCAGTTCGCCGCGGCGAGCACTCTGCGCCCAGTGCACCCGACGGATCGGGTCGCCGGGACGGTACGGCCGGAGTTCGCTGTCGTCGGCGGATCCGCCCTGCCCGACCCGTCCTTCGTCGGCGGAGACGGCCCCGGCGAGGGCGCCGGTGTCGATCGCGGCGAGCGGTGCACTCGCGGGGACGACGACGACCTCTTCTGCGGGCACCACCGGCCGGTCGATGCGGAGCAGGCCGAAGGGGTCCTCGACCCGGATCGTGACGGGTCCGACCGGCGTGCGGCCGCGGTGCATCGCGAGCGCCTCGACGTCGAGCACGGCTGGCGGGACCCCCGGGCCGACGAGCGCGTAGGTCTCCGCCTCGGACGCACTGGCGAAGGCGTCCTCGAGCTGTTCCCGGACGAGCAGGGTCGACCGCGGGCCGATCGGCAGAGTCGTGCTGCCGAGGGTGATCCGCTCGCGGTAGGCCTCGCCGACCTGCACGATCGCGCGCGCCGTGCTCCGACTGCCCCGGAGCGGCGCGGCGACCACGAACGCCATCACGGTGCCGAGCACGACGAGCACGAGCAGCAGCAGCCCGGCCGAGACGGCGACGCTGGTGGTGCCCACGAGCCCGCCCCCCACCAGCCCGATACCGATCGCGATGACGGTCCAGCCGCGCACGGTCGGACGGGGGAACGGCGTGCGCCGGAGCAGTGACAGCCCACGGCGGCCGAAGCGCCCGAGCGTCGAGCGCGCGGCACCGGTGCGCCGCAGCAGCGACGACGGTGCCGATCGCCCCGGCATCAGGAGCGGACGGGGGTCGCCGTGAACGGCACGGCGGTGTCGGAGACGATGCGGACGACGATCTCGCGCACGGTGTCCTCGCCCGTGCCACCGAGTCCGCGCGCCACCGGCACGAGCCGGTGGGCGAGCACGATCGGCGCCAGCGCGGCGACGTCGTCCGGGGTCACGAACGGCCGGCCGAGCAGCGCCGCGTGCGCACGGGCCGCCTGGGCCAGGTGCAGCGTGGCGCGGGGGCTGGCGCCGAGCACCAGGTCGGGGTGGGTGCGGGTGGAGCGGACGATCGCGATGACGTACGCCTCGACGTCGGGGGCGATGTGGACGTTCGCCACGGCCTCGATGATCCCGCGCAGCGTGATCACGTCGACGATCGGTCGCAGGTGCGACAGCGGGTCGCCGCCGCCGCGGTTCGCGAGCATCTGCCGTTCGGCGTCGACGCTCGGGTACCCCATCGTGATGCGCGCCATGAAGCGGTCACGCTGGGCCTCGGGCAACGGGTACGTGCCCTCCATGTCGATCGGGTTCTGCGTCGCCACGATCATGAAGGGGCGGTCGAGCAGCCGGGTGACGCCGTCGACGGTGACCTGCGACTCGGCCATCGCCTCGAGCAGGGCGGACTGGGTCTTCGGGCTGGTGCGGTTGATCTCGTCGCCGATGACGACGTTCGCGAACACCGGCCCCGGTGAGAACCGGAACGTGCCCGAGGACTGGTCGAAGATGTTCACCCCGGTGACGTCCGACGGCAGCATGTCGGACGTGAACTGGATGCGGTTCACCGAGCCGCCCACCGAGGCGCCGAGCGCCTTCGCCAGGACCGTCTTGCCGACGCCGGGGACGTCCTCGACGAGCAGGTGCCCCTCGGCCAGCATCACGGTGAGCGCGGTGCGGATCGCCTCGGTCTTGCCGTCGATCACCGTCGAGACGGACGCGACGATGGCGTCACCGACCTCTCGGATGCGCTCGAGGGGGAAGGCGGGGTCGGTCGGCTCCGGCACGCAGGGCTCCTCGTCTCGGGACAGGTGTCGTGCATGCTACATCGGTCCGGTGACAGCGCCCGGTGGGCGTGTCACCGATGCGCACTGGACGGGAGGCCCGTGGAGCGTGCGCCGATCGGCGCACGTCCCACGGGCCTCCCGTCCAGATCACGTGGTGCGTCTCAGACGCGACTCACGCGCGCGTCGCGAGCGCCGCGTCGGCTGCGAGCAGGACCTTCGCGGCGACCGCGACCCCTTCTTCGCGACCGAGCTCGGTGTCCTCGTGCTCGATGTTGACCCACATGTCCGGGTCCACCTCGCGCAGGGCATCGAGGAACGCCGACCAGTACGCCTCGTCGTGACCCTTGCCGAGCGCGACGAAGTCCCACGCGGACGGCTTCGGCCACTCGTTGGCCCACTCGTCGCCACCGAGGTTCGTGCGCGGCTCGTCCGGCGACAGCCGACGGAACGAGTTGTCGAGCACCCCGTTGATCGCCGCGTGCGGGTTGATCCGGACGTCCTTCGCCGCGGCGTGGAAGACCAGGTCACCGAGGTCGCGGACGACCGCCACCGGGTCCATCTGCTGCCAGAACAGGTGACTCGCGTCGAGTTCGACGCCGGTGTTCGTCAGCCCACCACGTTCCACGAGCTCGCGGATCGTCGCCGGGTTGAACACCACGTTCTGCGGGTGCAGCTCGAGTGCGACCTTGACCCCGTGCTCCCGCGCCAGGGCGTCGATCTCCTGCCAGAACGGCACCGCGACGCTCCACTGGTACTCGATGACGTCGAGCGCGGCGGAGTTCCAGGCGTTCACGATCCAGTTCGGCCGGGTGCCGCCGGGCTCGCCCGCTGGCAGCCCCGACATCGTGACGACGCGGTCCTGGCCGAGGCGGGCTGCGAGCCGGATGCTGCGGCGGACGTCCTCCGCGTGCTGCGGCCCGATCGCGGGGTCCGGGTGCAGCGGGTTGCCGTTGCAGTTCAGGCCGGCGATGGACACCCCGGTGCCCTCGAACCGGGCGAGGAAGGTGTCACGTGCCCCGTCGTCGTCGAGGATCGCGTCGATGTCCGGCACGTGCACCGGCGGCAGGAACCCGCCGGTGTTCAGCTCGATGCCGGTCAGGCCGTTGCCGGCGATGGCCGTCAGGGCCTCGGCGAGCGGTCGGTCGTGGAAGATCGCGTTGTACAGACCGAGCTTCATGCGTGCGCTCCTTCGGTGGTGCGGACGGTCTCGGTCGGGCGGACGTCCAGCGATGCGCCGCCGGCTGCGGCGGACCGCGCCACCGCGTCGAGGATCTCCATGTTGTGCACGCCGTCGTCGAACGTGGCGTTGGCCGGCAGCGGGTCCGCGACGCCGGCGACCTCGTCGAGGAACGCGCGTGCCTGGTACTCGAACATCTGGTTCTGTCCCCAGCCGACACCGGGCGCGTCCATCGCCATGCCGCCGGCGACGTAGGGGTGGTCCGGGCCGAGGACGACCTGGCGGTACCCACCGAGGCGGGAGCCGTCGGACTGCAGCGCGAGGCCGATCTCCGAGGCGCGCTCCTGGTCCCAGCGCGCTGCGCCGTTCTCGCAGAAGACCTCGATGACCAGGCCGTTCGGGTGCGCCGTGGCGACCCGGGACACCTCGAGCGAGCCCACCACGGAGCCGTCGCCGAAGCGTGCGTTGCAGGTGGCGTAGTCGTCGTTCTCGACGTCGGCGAACTCCCCGGTCAGCGGGACGGTCTGCCCGCGCAAGGCGAACCCGGCGGCGATCGGGCGCTTCGTGATCGCGGTCGTGAACATGCCGCCGTTGACGCTCCGCACCTCGCCGGCCAGGAACTCGGCCACGTACGCCAGGTGCGAGCCGACGTCGGCGAGGGCTCCGGTGCCGGGGGCACCCGCGAAGCGCCACGAGAAGGGCACGTCGGGCGACGAGCCGTAGTCGGTCCAGTAGCGGGCGGAGACGTGCAGGACGCGACCGAGGGTGCCGTCCTCGACGAGCTGCTTGATCGCCGCGAGCCCGGGAGCCCGGCGGTAGGTGAAGCCGACCCGTGCGACGAGCCCGCGGGCGGCGGCCTCCGTCGCGGCCGAGGCCATCGCGCGGGCGTCGTCGAGCGAGTCCGACAGTGGCTTCTCGCACAGGACGTGCTTGCCGGCGGCCAGCAGCCCCTCGACGATCTCGCGGTGCAGCGTGTTCGCGACGACGACGCTCACGACGTCGATGTCGTCGGCCTCGGCGACGGCTCGCCAGTCCGTGTCGTGGCGGGCGTAGCCGAAGCGCTGCGCAGCCTCGGCCGCGAGGGGCTCGTACACGTCGCCGATCGACACGAGCCGCACGGGCGGCAGCGTCGGGGCGAAGAGTGAGGGTGCGTTCCGCCACGCGGCCATGTGGGCCTTGCCCGCCATGCCCGCCCCGATGACGGCGACGCCGATGCTGTCGCTCATGGTTCTCTCCTTCGAGAAGTCCGGTACCGATTCTGGAACGTTCCAGAACATGTCGGTAGACTGTAGCCCGATCACCCCATGTCCTGTCAAGGAGCCGCGTGTCACGACCCCCGACGATCATCGACGTCGCGACCCGTGCCGGCGTCTCGAAGTCACTCGTCTCGATGGTGCTCCGCGACGACCCGGGCGTCTCCGACGCACGTCGCTCGGCCGTGCTCGCCGCAGCCGCCGAGCTCGGCTACCGCCCGAACCGCGCCGCCGCGATCCTCGCCGGCACCCGGACGCGCACCGTCGGGGTCATCGTCGACGACTTCCGCAATCCGTGGTTCGTCCCCCTGCTCGACGGCATCCGCGACGCGCTTGCACCACACGGCCTGCGACTCACCCTCGCGGACACCCGTGCGAACGCCCACCTCGGCTCCTCGCCGTTCGACGACCTGGTCTCACTGCGGGTCGACGGCGTCGTCCTCGCCGCCGAGGGCTTCCCCGACCTCGTCGTGCCGGCCGACACCCCCGTCGTCGTCGCCGGCGCCCGGGCCGACGTGCCCGGCGGGCTCGACGTCGTCGCCTCGGACGAGGCCGCCGGCGGCCGGTTGGCAGCGGATCACCTGATCGGACTCGGTCACCGCCGCATCGCCCACGTCACCGGTTCGGGAGGCCCGGCTGCGGTCCGCCGCGAGGGCACCGTCACGCGGATGGTCGCGTCCGGCATCGCGCCGCTGGTCTACGGCGACGGCCCGACGTCCGAGACGACCGGGTACGAGGGCACCCGCCGTGCTCTGCGGGACCACCCGGACCTGACGGCGGTGTTCGCCGCGAACGACGTCATGGCGATGGGCGCGATCGCCGCTGTCCACGAAGCCGGACTCCGGGTCCCCGAGGACGTCTCGGTGGTCGGCAACGACGAGACCCCGCTCGCCGCCTCACCCCTGCTGCGCCTGACCACGGTCGACCCGCACAACGACGAGGTCGGCCGGCTCGCGGCCGCGCGGTTGATCGACCGCATCGGCTCGCCGGCGCCGGGGTCGGCGGGGCCGTTCCGGACGCTCGTGCCGCCGACGCTCGTCGTGCGGTCGACGACGGGGCCGCCACGGGCCTGAGGCGCGACCACCCGCCGACCCCAGCACGCGAGGCGGCGGCGCTCCGAGCCTCCCGGTCGACGGGTCAGACGGGTCAGACGGTGGCACCCTCGAGCCGGTCGACCGCGACGGCGAGCTCCTCGAGCTCCGGCACCTCGCGCGCTTCGGCGAGCGCCCCTTCGAGCGCCGCGGCGTGGATCGGTGTCGCGCGCTCGAGCAGCACCTGACCCGCGTGGGTGAGCTCCGTGTACATGCCCCGGCGGTCATCGGCGCAGAGGACGCGGGTCAGCAAGGCACGCTCCTCGAGCCGGTTGACCAGGCGGGTGGTCGCACTCGGGCTGAGGGCAGCGGCCCGGGCGAGCTGCTGCATGCGCATGTGGAAGCCGTCCTGTCGGCGCAGCGCGTCGAGGACGGTGAACTCGACGACGGACAGGTCGACGTCCCGCAGCGCGCGCTCGAGCCGCGCCTCGATCAGACCGTGCAGCGCCGCCAGCGTGCGCCAGCCGTGGGCGCGGACGGCGGTGGAGGTGTCGTCGACGGACATCGGGCTCCTTCTGGTGAGTTGCTGGCGCGTGCATTTGCTTGCGCCGATAGTCCGCGTGTGCAACTATCGATATCCCGCGCCTGCAACAACCAGCGTACGCGGCACAGCTGCACCGCACAACGGAAGGAACCCCCATGCCCGCGGGACTCATCGCCCTCGCACTCGGCGGATTCGGCATCGGACTGACCGAGTTCGTCATCACCGGCCTGCTGCCCGAGGTGGCGGCCGACTACGGCGTCACCGAGACCACGGCCGGCTGGCTCGTCACCGGCTACGCACTCGCCGTCATCGTCGGAGCGCTCGGCCTGACCGCCGCCACCACCCGCCTCCCCCGCAAGCCCGTCCTGCTCGGGCTGCTCGTGCTGTTCATCGTCGGCAACACCCTGTCCGCGATCGCGCCGACCTACGAGGTGATGATGTCCGGACGCGTCATCGCCGCCCTGTGCCACGGTGCGTTCTTCGGCATCGGCTCCGTCGTCGCCGCGAACATGGTCGAGCGGTCGAAGCGCGCCTCGGCCGTCGCCCTGATGTTCACGGGGCTCACCGCGTCGAACGTCCTCGGGGTGCCGTTCGGCACGTTCCTCGGGCAGGCGCTCGGCTGGCGCTCGACCTTCTGGGCCATCGTCGCGATCGGGGTCGTCGCCCTGGTCGGTGTGCTCGTGCTCGTGCCCACCGTCCGCGTGACGGAGAGCCCGTCGCTCGCCCGCGAGCTCGGCGCCTTCCGCTCCGGGCAGGTCTGGCTGTCGCTCGGCATGACCGTCCTCGGCTACGGCGGGATGTTCGGGGCGTTCACCTACATCGCGTACACGTTGACCTCGGTGTCCGGCTTCCCGTCCTCGGCGGTGCCGTGGCTGCTCGTGGTGTTCGGCGTCGGGCTGTTCGTCGGGAACTTCGTCGGCGGCAAGCTCGCCGCACGCTCGATCGACCGGACCCTGCTCATCGTGCTCGTCGCCCTCACCGTCGTGCTCGGACTGTTCGCCCTCGTCGCGACGTCACCCGTGCTCACCGTGATCGCACTCGTGCTCATGGGTGCCTTCGGGTTCGCGACCGTGCCGGCCCTGCAGACGCGGGTGATGCAGTACGCGGACCACGCACCGACCCTGGCGAGCGGGGCGAACATCGCCGCGTTCAACCTCGGGAACGCGCTCGGCGCCTGGATCGGTGGGCTGACCATCGCCGCCGGGCTCGGCTACACCTCGCCGATCTGGGCGGGCGCCGGGATCACCCTGGCCGCCGTGGCCCTGACGCTCGTCGCGATGGCTGCGGTGCGGCGTGGGCGTTCGCGCGGCGTCGCGGTGCCGACCACGACGGGGAGCGTCGCCGCCGCCTGACAGCCGCCGAGAACGACGAAACCCCGGTCCGATCGGACCGGGGTTTCGTGGAGTGCGGAGACGGAGGGATTTGAACCCTCGGTCCCCTAAAGGGGACTCCACCTTAGCAGGGTGGTGCACTCGGCCGGACTATGCGACGTCTCCAAGCGCTCTCGCGAGCGCTCCGACCACCATACAGGAGGACCGAGCCACTCTCGACCCGACCGCACCCCGCGCGTGGCACGGTCGCAGAACGCGGGTCCCCCGAAGTGGGGACACCTCGGGGTTGTCTCGACGTACCCCGGTCAATAGCATCGTCGAGACGCGGCGATCACATTCCGGGGCTCGTCCCCGTAGTCGCGACACAGCACCGACGTCGCTCTCCGAGCCGGGCCCGGCGCGCCCGGTTGCCTGGCGCCCGCTCGGGGAGCGGCCCTTCTCCGGCAGTCCGGGTTCCCGAGACCCGGGCCGAACGCCCCGAGACTCGGGCTGGACGACGGAACTCGGGGCGCGGTGCCCGAGAAACGTCGCCTACACCGAGTCTCGGACTCAGAGCCCGAGCCGCCCGCGTCAGTACCCGAAGGCCTTCGAGCAGGTCTCCTGGTCGGCGGACTGGCCCTCGAGCCCGTCGATGGTCTCCGGCGTCGCCGATGCAGTCGGAGCAGCAGCGGGCGCAGTCGGAGCAACTGCGGCAGGCGACGACGGCGCGGCAGTCGCGGGTGCGGACGCCGGAGCCGACGGCGCCGCAGCAGCCGGCGACGAGGCCGCTGCCGACGGCGCCGCGTTCGCCTCGGATCCGATGCCCGTGCTGTCCTCCCCCAACGAGAACGACTGGTCCGCCTTGATCTTCGCGAACAGCTGGTCGGCGAGGTACGTCGTCGGCTGGACCTTGCCCTCGTAGACCCCGGTGCCGCCGGTCGTGCCCGGGTACTGCACGAAGTTCACCTGCGACAGCGGGAGGTCCTGCAACGCCCGACCCATCTGCACCATCGTCCCGATGTCGTTCAGGCTCTCGGACAGCTGCATGTTCGACGCCGCGGCGCGGGCCAGCTTGTACAGGGTGGTCGGCGAGGTGAGGGTGTCGTTCGACTTCACGGTCCGGAGCAGCGACGACAGGAACACCTGCTGGCTCGAGATCCGGCCGAGGTCGGAACCGTCACCGACGCCGTGCCGGGTCCGGAGGAACGCGAGGGCTTCGTCGCCCTGCAGGGTCGAGGTGCCGGCGGGCAGGTCGAGCCCGGTGTACGGGTCCTGGATCGGCTGCGCCACGCAGACCGGCACGCCACCGATCGCGTTCGACATCTCGATGACGCCGTTGAACGAGACCGCGGCCGAGTACTGGATGTCCAGGCCGGTGAGCCCCTGCACGGTCTGGGTCACGCAGTTCAGCCCGCCGTCGCTGAACGAGGTGTTGATCGGCTGCGCGGCCATGGCCGGTGCGGTGCCGGAGCCGTCGGTCTTCTTGCACGCGGGGATCGGAGTGACGAGGTCGCGGGGGATGCTCACCGCGGTCGCGTTGGTGTGGTCGGCCGAGACGTGGAGCAGGATGTTGACGTCGTTGAGGGTGGCGTCGCGCTCCCCGAACTCCGCGGACTGGTCCGGGTCGTTGTCCGTCCCGACGACGAGCATGTTGAAGCCGCCCGCGTACGCGCTGAGTGACGGGGCCTTCGTGCCGTTCGACTGCGGCGCCGCCTGGCCCTCGATCTGCACACCGTCGCCGAGGTCGTCCGTCACCTGTTTCGCGGCGATGGCTGCCACCGAAGCGGTGCTGACGAGCGCGACCGCGGCCACACTCGCGACCAGCGCAGCGACGGTCCGGAAGGGTGCGGACCGACGGAGACGTCCGTGCCGTGCGATCCCGTCGGCCCGGTTGAGACGGTGGGATCGATCGCGGACGTCGTTCACGGGCTCTCCTGTCGTCGGTGGACGCGCCGGGGACGGCAGCCGGTCAAGGCTGCCACGGAGACGCCTGGCGATCCAGTGCGAACGACGTCGGAGCGGACGCACCGATCCGCCGTCGACCCCCGGATCCGCGGGGCTCGATGCGGACCTGTGCGAACGCGCAGCCGAGGGGATTCAGGATGCCACGGCCACCCGGAACCGATCCGGCAGGGCGATGAGCGCCGTGGCGAGCTCGAGCAACGCTGCCGCGCAGTCGTCGGCCGCGTCGCGCTCCGCTGCCCGCGCGGCCTGGTCGACGAGTTCGAGCCGTCGCGCCCGGTCGACCACGGCGTCGATCCCGTTGGCCAGGGCGACGTCGTCGGTGAAGAACATGTCGAGCACGGTGCGCTGCGACAGCATCCAGTCGGCGCTGACCGAGGCGCCACTTCGGCGGAGGAACCACGCGACGAGCTCGACGAAGGCCCCGGCTTCGGTCCAGCACTCGCGGAGCCAGGCCGGGTCGAAGCGGTCGTCGTGGCCCGTGCCGCTCACCGGCGGGTCGACCACCAGGGCCCGGGCGATGCGCACGCGCTCGGTCATCTGCCCGACGGTCCACCGCGTGATCACCACGCCGACGTACCGCTGCACGGTGACGAGCTGGTGCGACTCGAGCGCGACGAGGGCTTCGCGCACCGGCGTGCGGGAGACCCGCATGTCCTCGGCGATGGTGTCGAGGCGCAGGCGCTGCCCGCGGCGGTACTCGCCGCGCAGCACGTTCTCGAGCAAGCGGAGGAAGACCGCGTCGCGCAGCAGACTGCGCCGGAGGCCGTGGGGATCGCGGTCGCCCCGGCCGACGCGCATCGGTGACTGCTCCATCGCGCCAGCCTCACGCACGGTGGTCGCCCTGGGCGACCGCACCGGCACCGTCGTGGATCGTCGTGGTGGGTGTCGCGCTGTGGAGGAGTGCCATGCCAGCACGGTGACACCCCGACGGCGGCCGTGCTAAACACTCTGAATACAGAATGTTGCATGACCACCCTCGGCGGTCAGCGCCGCTGCTGCTCCGCGTCCCCGGTCAGGACGGACAGGGGTTGCGTGACGTCCTCGAGCCCCTTCCGCGCCGCATCGACCCCGAAGACCAGGGCTATCACCCCACCGCCGATCATCACCGCTGAGCCGAGCAAGTACCCCCAGAAGAGCGGTTCACGCGACGACCCGTCCCCGATGAAGGCACCGTAGATCAGCGGCGCGACCGCACCGAAGATCTGCGCGAGGGCGAAGAAGTACGAGATGGCCTGCGACCGCAGCTCGAGGGGGAAGATCTCGCTGACCGTCAGGTACGCACTCGAGGCACCGGCGGAGGCGAAGAAGAACGACACGCACCAGAAGGCCACCTGCACCGTCGCCGAGATCGCGTCGGCACGGAACAGGAACGCCGAGGTGGCCAGGACGAGCCCGGACACCAGGTACGTCAGGAAGATCATCTGCCGGCGGCCCCACGTGTCGAAGAACCGACCGAGGATGATCGGTCCGAGCAGGTTGCCGATCGCGAACGGGAAGAAGTAGATCGACGTCTGCGCGGTCTTCAGGCCGAAGAAGTTCGTCAGGACGAGCGCGTAGGTGAAGAAGATCGCGTTGTAGAGGAACGCCTGCGTGATCATCATCGATGCCCCGACCAGGGTGCGCGTCGGGTACTGCTTGAGCAGCACGCGCGCGATGGTCAGGAACCCGACACGGTCGGTCGGCGTGACGGTCATGGCCTTCGACTCGTCGACGTCCGGCAGCCGCTTGCCGGTGGACTTCTCGACCGCCTCCTCGATCTGGGTGACGGTCGCTTCGGCCTCTTCCTCGCGCCCGTGGGTCATGAGCCATCGTGGACTCTCGGGGATGTGCCGCCGCAGGAAGATGATCGCGATGCCGAGCACCGGGCCGAGGAAGAAGCCGATGCGCCAGCCGATGCTCTCCGAGAAGTTGGCCGTGTCGAGCAGGTAGATGTTCGCGAAGGCACCGAGCGCGGCGCCGCCCCAGTAGGTGCCGTTGATCGCGATGTCGACGTGGCCGCGGTACTTCGCCGGGATCAGTTCGTCGATCGCGGAGTTGATCGCCGCGTACTCGCCGCCGATGCCGAGGCCCGCGACGAACCGGAACGCGGCGAGGAACCAGAAGTCCTGGGCGAGACCGGCGATGCCCGATCCGATCAGGTAGATGGCGAGCGTCAGGATGAAGAGCTTGCGCCGCCCGAGCCGGTCGGACATGCGCCCGAACACCAGCGCGCCGACCACCTGGCCGACCAGGTAGATGGTGCCGAGGGAGGTCACCTGTTGCGTCGAGAGGTTCAGGTCGGCCTGGAAGCCCGCGTTGGAGACGATCTGGATCTCCAGCCCGTCCAGGATCCAGGAGACCCCGAGTCCGACGACGACACTCCAGTGGAACCGTGTCCACGGCAGTCTGTCCATCCTGGCGGGGACCAGGCTCTTGATCGCCCCGTTCGTGCTGCTCACGAGAGGGGAACGTACGCCGAGATCGGCGAGGTGGTTCACATTCGGTACGACAGGGCCGGCTCGGAGCCGGATCCCCCTATCGAATCCGGCTCCGATGCCGGAGTCTCAATCATTGCGGTTGCTATGGAAACCCACAAGCGGACGGGAGGCGGGGGGGCCCCGGGGGCCCCCCCCCCCCCCCCCCACCCCCCCCCCCCCCCAACCCCCCCCCCCCCCCCCCCCCCCCCCCGCCCCCCCCCCCCCCCCCCCCGCCCCCGCCCCCCCCCCCCCCCCCCCCCCCCCCCCCCACCCCCACCCCCCCCCCCCCCGCCCCCCCCCCCGGCCAGCGCCATCACGGCGCCGGCCACGCGTGGGAGTCGGCGCGCACGTGCGACGG